>JBBSEZ010000044.1:0-34554 GCA_038239195.1 Gemmatales bacterium | reverse complement strand
CGACCGGAGCAGTCAAACGAGCGACAGAGACAAGGCAATTCGCCCCGCCCGACAGCCTCGCCTACTGATCGGTTGTTCAGAAGCCGGCCGTTTCGCTCGGCCCCCGGGAACTGCTGGCACCCCGGTCGCGCCGGTGTCACCCGGTCGCCGACGGCGCACGCCGCGGTAGGAGACTCCGGGCAGAACAGGAGGCTACGTCTCTTGATCGACTGGGGTGAAGGCATGACGCACCTCCTTGAAGACTACAAGATGTAGCAGCTATCGATACGACTTCATGTCGCAACAACCTCTGGTTCGGTAGAGCACTCTTCAGTTATTTCCGGACCGGCGTGAGGCAAAGAGGTTCTACAAGGCCCCCATTGGCGGCCTCTTGCTGAGAGTGCTTGACCCGGCTGCGACATTTTTTACGGCGCGGCCAAGGCCACAAGAAGCAGTTCCCTTTTCAGTTCCTTCTTCTTTCGAAGATAGGACAGTCTCTAACACTACAGCGCTAGTACAGTAGTTTGTTCAGGTATTTTTGGCGATTGGGGCGCTGCTTGGGGGTCGGGGACGGCAGAACTACTGTACAAACCACTATACTAGCGATGTAGTGCTAAGCTGTCATCTGCTGCTGGCACCCGCGCCACCAAATTAACTGGGTCAGGGAATTGGGGCATGGAGATCATCATCGATTGTTTCCGCCCCAAAGAGGTGCGCCGCCACTTCAACAGGGTCAGGGAATTGGTGCGGGACCAGACCGATGGCAAACGGCCAAGGAGGATCGGCGGTGACGGGACGTTCCAAGGCGATGTCCATCAGGCCATTCTCGGCGCTCTCGGTTTGGCGGAGCCCTGGGGCGAAGAGCTCTCGTTCCAAGGGGATGTCCATCAGGCCATTCTCGACACAGAAGCGGATTGCCAACTTCAGATACCGCCGGAGAAGTCCCAACGGCGGAAACTCACCCTTCTTGGCCATCCATTCGAGGAGATCGAGCGCTTTCTTCGAGCTATTGCAAGAGCGGCACGCCACGACAAGGTTATCTGCGGAATGCTCTCCGCCCTTGAACTGCGGGACCAAGTGATCGAGGGTCAAGTCCAACTGGCTACCACAGTAGCAACAAGCATCCGCGGAAGCAATCTTCGCCTTCTCGTCTTTCAGGAAGGAACCGAGCTGTAGCTTGCCACGCAATAGGCCGTAATACGTCTTGCTGCGAACGATGTAATCGATCTGCTGGTACGCAGGCCCCCCGTGTCGGGCCGATGCGAAGGCCATCGCGAGGTTGGCATACGACCAGTAGAGCGATTCCCCGACAGTCCTCGGATTGACAGATGACATGACTGCCTCATACCCTGTGAAAGGGCCGAACTGTTGAGTAGCCCGACCGGCACGGTCAGCCAATCACCGCGCCGGTACGCCTCTCACGGCCCACGACCGCGAACGAACCAAGTTCAGCAGCGAGCGGCGCCACGGCCGCTGGCTTGAGGACCGGGCCCGGTCGTCTACCCCCGCGGACCTGTCGGCCGTCTTCTGCACCGGGCGGGCGGTGCCGCCCTCACTCAAGACCATGTAGCCGGGCATTCCCTCCAGCGCCCCATTCTACTCCCGCCCTATGCCGCTCGCCAGTCTCTGCCACGCCTGAAGCCTCACGCCTCACGCCCCCAGCGTCCCGGCCGCTGCCCGTTGCGCCGGCCGCAGCACCCTCTCCGCTTCGACTGCTCTCGCCTCGTCGGGCGAACAGCGGGCACACTTGCACGTCGCCCGTTGACCTCCGCACGGCAGGAGTGGTCGTGTCCATCGCTGCCAAAGCCTGCTCCGTCGCCATTGCCGACAGGGGCCCTGGTGAGCCCTCCGCCGTTCATTCCAGATAGGCTCGGCGTGTCGCTTCGGTGTAAGTGCGCTCCAGGTCGATCGAAAGATGCCGTTCGGCGGTCAAGGCCAGCGGCAAGGTGGGCAACGGCTCGCCGACGGCCAGCGACCGATACCAGCCGTCCAAAAACTGGCCGCCTTCGGGCGTGGGCCCGCCAACGTTCCAGCTCACGACGTGGGGGGCAACCCGACCGGGAACTGACACTCCACCTCGGCTGCCATCGCTTCCACGAACGAAAAGCCCAACGGCCGGCGGTGAACGTCGATCAGCATGAGATGAACGCCGGACCACAAATAGCTCAGGTAGCGGTTCCGGTAGAACTCGCGGGAGGAGGGGCGGTCCTTGTTGCGCGGCGACACCAACTCGATGGCCGCGACGAGTTGCCCCTGGCGAAAGACGTGGACGGCCGCTCGGGGGCCCGGGTGGAGCAGGGCCACGGTCTTGAAGTCGGGCGGCGGCGCTCCGCCAGGCGTATCGGGCGCCACCATCGGTTCCTCTCCCTGGGGTTGCCAGGTGCGAACGCCGAGGTCAGGCCGGCCCGGTTCCGTGCCGATGCTCAGGCCGGGGACGGAGCCCAGGTAGGCCCGGTAGCCTGACGGCAAGCGTTCCTGCGCCCAGAACAGCAGGGAGTTGATCCACAACTGGTGGACGCTGTCCCACCCCCGGTCGTCGGCCCAGTCGTGCAGCGGCATGGCCGTTCCCTCCTTCTTGTCGTTGTCCAGCTTCCTGTCGCATTATAGTGGTGAGCTGCCCCTCACGGAATGAATTACCTGACTCGTTGGGGCCCCTTGGGCGGGGAAAGCCGAGTGGCGGACAGTTGCCGCCAGCATCACGGCAGAGGTAGAATGAGCCACGGCCTCCCAGCAGCCGGGACGAGACCTGACTGAAAGGAGGCATTTCCGTGGGCCCGATGACTGTTCTTCGGCACGGGAAGGGGCATCGCGAACGGGGCCGCCGGGTGGTGGGCGAACCGGCTTCCACTGTGCAACGCCCTTCGGCGCCGTGAGGACCAGACCATGTTCGACCTGAAGCTGACCGAGGCCCACGAGCAAACCATGCGCGCCCAGGCGATCGATGACGCCCACCCCGGCACCGTCCTGCGCGACTTCGCCACCGTCCTCGATTACGTGGGCACGCAGGGGGTCAAGGCGGGGGGGAAGTACAACCTGCTGCCCATCACCGCCATCGAGCCGCTGGACGAGAAATTGACCCGGCCGCTCCGCCTGGCGATGAAGCGGCCCCAGTTGCGCTCCCACCCGTACCTGCAAGGGCTCCACCTGCTGCTGCGCGCCTCGGGGCTGGCGGGCGTGGAGGGCGGCGGTGAGAAGGCCCGCCTGGTGGTCACTCCAGCGGCGCTGGAGGCGTGGCGCGGGCTCAACGCCACGGAACAATACTTCACGCTGCTGGAGGCCTGGCTCCTCAACAGCAACGGGCAGATGGTGGGGGAGAGCGGGCGTGGCAACGGTTGTCTCTTTGAATGTGTGGCTGCCTGGCAAGGGCTGTCCCGGAGCCCCGTTCGGTTTTCCCCGCAAGACCGGCTCTACTTCCCCGGGATTGGCCGCGACCATTTCCACCTCGCCCTGATGGAACTGTTCGGCCTGGTCGAGATCGACCTGCCTCCAGCACCCGCCCCCAGGTGGTCCCCGGCCGGCGTCAAGGCGACGGCCTTCGGGGACGCGCTCCTCACGCTCCTCGCGTCGTGGTGGGGGAACCGTGGGACTGACGAGGAAGACGAGGACGAAGACGAGGACGAAGGGCCCTCCACCTGGGCCCCCGCCGGGCGCTTGCAGAAGGTCGTGCAGCCGTACTTCCCCGAGTGGCGCGCCAACCTGGAGTTGGAAGTCGGGGAGTGGCAGGACGGCGTTTACGTCTTCCGCGTCTCGCTGTCCAGGGATTGCTGGCGACGGATCGCCATCCCCGCAGACTGCACGCTGGACGATTTGATGGGCGGCATTTTGAGCTCGGTGAACTTCGACTCCGACCACCTTTACCAGTTCACGTACCGGGACAGCCTGGGCAGCAACGTCACCGCGGGCACCCCCGGAAGCGACGACGACCTTGCCGGGGACGAGGTCGAGATCGGCGCGCTGTCTCTGGCGCCCGGGCAGTCGATGAAGCTGGTGTACGACTTCGGCGACAACTGGAAGTTCGACGTGAAGCTCGAGCGCATCGACCCGCCGAACAAGCGGCTCAAACTGCCGAAGGTGGTGGAGAAGCACGGCAAGGCGCCGGAGCAGTACCCGAGGTGGGATTGACCCTGCTTCGCGCGGCCGCCGACCGTTCGAGGGGGCTTGCCCTGAAAGAGCAGTTCCTGGCGGAGATCGTGGAGCGCCCCGACGACGACGCGCCGCGCCTGGTGTACGCCGACTGGCTCGACGACCAGGGCGATTCGGAACGCGCCGAATTCATCCGCTCGCAACTCGAGCTGGCCCGGCTGTCCGAAGACGATCCGCGCTCGACGGCAATCCGCTCCGCCCGGACGGGGCAGAGGCCCTGGCAAGCTCCCCTCATTTCGCCTCCCTTCGCACGCTCAACCTGGGTTGGTGTCGGATCGGCGACGCCGGGGCGGCGGCGCTGGCCTCCTCCCCGACCCTGGCGGGCTTGCGGGTGCTCGTGCTCTGGGGCAATGGCATCGGCAACTCCGGCGCCCGCGCCCTGCTCACGTCCCCTCGCCTGAAGGGCCTGGTGCGCCTCGCCCTGGCGAACAACCCCATTGGCCCCCGCCTTCAGGCGGACCTGCGCGAGCACTTCGGCGCCCGCGTCGAACTGGCGTGAGCCCCTCTCGCCGCGCGCCCCGGGCCCGCTTACACTATCCTCCGCCCCATCCCCCTCTCCCCGTTCTCCGTCGTCGGAGGCCACCCATGAACCGCCGAGGCTTTCTCCACACCGGCGCCGCCGGCCTGGCCCTCACCGCCACCGCGGGCGCCGCGGCCGCCCCCAAGTCTCCCCGCGTCGGCCTCATCGGCTGCGGCTGGTACGGCAAGTGTGACCTCTTCCGCCTGATCCAGGTGGCGCCCGTCGAGGTCGTCTCGCTGTGCGACGTCGATTCCAAGATGCTCTCCGAGGCCGCCGGCATGGTGGCCGCCCGCCAGCGCTCCAAAAAGAAGCCGCGCACCTTCGCCGACTACCGCCTCATGCTGCGCGAGAAGGACCTCGACGTCGTCCTCATCGCCACGCCCGACCACTGGCACGCCCTGCCGATGATCGCCGCCGTCGAGGCCGGGGCCGACGTCTACGTCCAGAAGCCGATCGGCGTGGACGTCGTCGAGGGCCAGGCGATGGTCAAGGCGGCGCGCCAGCACAAGCGCGTCGTGCAGGTCGGCACCCAGCGGCGCTCCACCCCCCACCTCATCGAGGCGCGCGACACGATTATCCGCGAGGGCAAGCTCGGCAAGGTCGGGCACGTCGAGGTCTACTGTTACTACCACATGCGCGCAAGCGGCAATCCGCCCGACGTCCGGCCGCCGGCCAACCTCGACTACGAGATGTGGACGGGCCCGGCGCCCAAACGGCCCTACAACGCGCTGGTCCATCCGAGGAGCTGGCGGGCGTTCATGGAGTACGGCAACGGCATCATGGGCGACATGTGCATCCACATGCTCGACATGGTGCGCTGGATGCTCGGCCTGGGCTGGCCGCGGCGCGTTAGCTCGGCGGGCGGCATCCTCGTGGACAAGAAAAGCAAGTCCAACATCGCCGACACGCAGACGGCGACGTTCGAGTTCCCCGACTTCAACGTCGTCTGGCAGCACCGCACCTGGGGCCCGCCGGTCGATCCCAAGTACCCGTGGGGCGCGACGATCTACGGCGACAAGGGCACTCTGAAATTGAGCGTCCACAGTTACGACTTCGAGCCGGCCGGGAAGGGCAAGTCGATCCACAAGGACGTGACCTACGAGCTGGACCGCTACCCCGAGGACCGCACCGAGAAGGACCTCGAGCAGCACGTCGCCCCCGCCATCCGCGTCCACATGCGCGATTTCCTGCGGGCCATCGCCACGCGGGGCAAGCCCGTGGCCGACATAGAGGAGGGGCACGTCTCGACGGCGAGCTGCATCCTCGCCAACCTGTCGATGAAGCTGGGGCGCACGCTGGCCTGGGACTCGGCCCGGCAGCAGGTGATCGGGGATGCGGAGGCCAACAAGCTGCTGCGCCGGCCGTACCGCGCCCCGTGGAGGCACCCCGAGCCCTGAGCTGCCCGGGGAGGGACCTCTCGCCAAGGCGCCAGGGAAGAAGAGGCGCTGTCCTTTCC
Organism: Gemmatales bacterium; assembly: GCA_038239195.1. Lineage (GTDB taxonomy): Bacteria > Planctomycetota > Planctomycetia > Gemmatales > Gemmataceae > JBBSEZ01. The sequence continues at coordinate 28,456 of JBBSEZ010000044.1, read as the reverse complement.
TCTTGTGCTGTGTCTTCCTTCGTGGGCCCGGCGCCTTGGCGACGGTCCCATCGTGCCCCGGGTTGCGCCACCCGGGCTTTCTCCAGACACCTCCAAGGGCTTGAGGTCGGGGCCAGGCCCCCCGGGTTGGGCCCTCATCGTCCTACACAAATAGAAGACTCCTCATGGTGTTATTCCGGCACTCCCGGAGGGCTCGGCCCGAAGGCTCGCCAACAGGCGGCGAAGTCCGTGTCGAGGTGGATGGTGTCCAGCGGCAAGGCGCCCCGCCAACGCATCCCTTCGACGGCCGACGCCCCCGCGCCCGGTCGTCGCGCCCCAGCACGACAAGATTAACAACTCGCGCCGGCACCTCACCCCCACGTCCATGCCGGCGGGCCAGTCCGCGTTACTTGCCCTGGCCAGGGCCCGCTCGACCGCGCCGACCCGAACGACGCCATCCCCCTCCAAAACGGGCCCGGGATGGCGCTCAAACCGCCCTAGCAACGACGTACGCGCCGCGGGTAGCCTGGCTTGATGGTGGCATTGCGCCCTTCGGGCGCCTCTTCGCGTCCCTCGTCGAGGGAGGCCCCTTGGCCCCCGCGCTTCGCGGCGACAACTTACCGCCCTCCACTGCGGGCTTCGGGGGAATGGGGGCCGCCCGCCCGGCCGGGGCCGGGGCCGGGCATCGGAGGAGCGCCGGGCCCGTCACCAACGGATGAGTTTCCGGAGGTTGAGGGACAGTCAGCGACCGCTCGCGGAGGAGCGGCCCTCGGAGCGCACCAAGCGGCAAGCGGCGGCCCCTCGAAGTTCGCCGCCTGCGCCTTGGCGGGCCTCGCTTCCCGAGCCGCCCCCGGGGAGCGCGCGGCTTTTCCTTTTCCCTCCCGCCGGCCGCTTGCTATGATGACCCAGCACTCAGCCCCGCACGCACCCAGGGAGCCAGAAGATGGAAAAGGGCAATCTCTCTCGCCGCGGCTTCATGCAGCGCTCGCTCGCCGGCATGGCCGCCACCGGCGTGCCCGCCTGGTACGCCACCGAAATCGTCGCCGCCCAGGAGCGCGCCGCCGTCGAGGCCAAAAAGCCTCTCGCGGCGCCCGACAAGATCGTCATGGGCCTGATCGGCTGCGGCGGGCAGGGCCGCCACGACATGAATCAGGCCCGCAAGCTCGGCGCCAAGTTCGTCGCGGTCTGCGACGTCGATCGCAACCGCCGCCAGGCCACGGCCGCTTCGCTCGGCAAGGACGTCCGCGACTACGAGGACTACCGCGAGCTGCTCGACCGCCGGGACGTCAACGCCGTCGTCATCGGCACGGTCGATCACTGGCACGCCATCGTCGCCATCGCCGCCATGCTCAAGGGCAAGGACGTCTACTGCGAGAAGCCGCTCACCCTCACCGTCGCCGAGGGCATCGCCCTGGTGAAGGTCGCCAAGGCCACCAAGCGCATCTTCCAGGTCGGCACGCAGCAGCGCAGCGAGTATTCGGGCAACTTTCGCCTGGCCTGCGAGCTCGTCCGCAACGGCCGGGTCGGCGCCCTCAAGACCATCCAGACGTGGATCGGCCGCAACCCCACCAGCCCCACGCTGCCCAAGGCCCCCGTGCCCAAAGGGCTCAACTGGGACTTCTGGCTCGGCCCCACCCCGAGCGTCGATTACGCCGAGTTGCGCCAGGGCAAGAACTTCTACACGCGCGGCCATTACGACTTCCGCTGGTGGTACGAATACTCGGGCGGCAAGATGACCGACTGGGGCGCCCACCACAACGACGTCGCCCAGTGGGCCCTCGGCATGGACGCCAGCGGCCCCACCACCATCGAGTCGAAGGGCGACAAGCCGTCGGAGCTGCCCAACAGCTACAATTGCCATCCCAAGTTCGAGGTGACCTACACCTACCCGCGCGGCGTCAAGCTGATCTGTTCGAGCGAGGGCAACGGCGTCCGCTTCAACGGCGACGAAGGGAAGTGGATCTCCGTCGATCGGGGCGGGATCCGGGCGAGCGACGCCCGGCTGCTGACCGACCCGCTGCCGCGCGGCGCCACGCGCCTCTACGCCTCGCCGGGGCACGTCAAGAACTTCCTCGACTGCGTCAAGAGCCGGGCCGTCACCATCTGCCCGGCGGAGGTCGGCCATCGTTCGGTGACGGTGTGCCACCTCGGCGTCATCTCGCTGCGCCTGGGCGGCAAGAAGCTCACCTGGGACCCGGTCAAGGAGCGCATCGTCGGCGACGCCGCCGCCGAGCGGATGCTCAGCCGGCCGATCCGCGGCACCTGGAAGCTGGAATGAAGGAAGGTTGAACCGCTCCCATGAACCGAGGAGACTGGGCGAGATTGACCGACGACCAGTTGCTCGCCCAGTGCGAGGTGGACACCTATCGCGCCAGCGGGCCGGGAGGGCAGAAGCGGAACAAGACCAGTTCAGCGGTGCGGCTGCGTCACCCGCCCAGCGGCCTTTTGGTCATCGCCGAGGAGAGCCGGTCGCAGCACGAGAACCGAGCACGGGGGCTGCGGCGCATGCGTCAAGCGCTATTTCTCAAGGTGCGCGAGCCGTTGCCCCCCGAGGCCCTGGCGCCCGAGGCCCTGGCGGGGCGCGAGGAGATGCAACAGGCCCTGGACAAGGAAGGGCGGCTCAACCTGGGACACAAGGACCCGCGTTACTGGCCGATGGTCGGCCTGGTGCTGGACGTCCTGGATGCGGTCGAGGCCCGGCTGAGCGAGGCGGCGGCGGCGCTGGGCATCACGACGGCCAACCTGGGCGACTTCTTGCGCGGCGACGACAAGGCCTTCGAGCAGGCCAATCTGATGCGCCTGCGCTTCGGCCACAAACCGCTTCGGTGAGGGAGGCTCGAGCAAGGGAAGAGCAGTGGTGGCCGGGGCTGACGCAATCCGAAGCCAGGGCAACGTAGACCGCCGCTCCGCGGCGGGGGCACCGCGACGGAGTCGGGGGCCACATTCCCGAAGCCCCGGCCAGGGCTCTTTTTCGCTCTCCTTGCTCCCGTCTTCGTTGAGGGCCTCTTTCGTTTCCCTTCGGACAGGGCGCATCATGGCAGCACCACAAGGGTTCTCCTGGATCGAAAAATCGGAGCTGGCGGCGCTCGCCCGGCCCACCTCGCCCGAGGACTTTCAGTGGCTGCGCCAGCAAGGCCTCGAGGTGCTGGTGTCGCTCACCGAAGACCGCCCGCGCCGCGACTGGGCGGAGGACGCCGGCCTGCTGATCTTCCACGAACCGCTCGAAGACATGGAGCCGCCCAGCCAGGACCAGCTCGACCGCTGCGTCTCCGCCATCACCCGCGCCCTCGACCGGAACATGCCCGTGGCCGTCCACTGCGGCGCCGGCCTCGGCCGGACCGGTGCCGTCCTGGCCGCCTACCTCGTGGCGAAGGGCATGACCGCGTCGAACGCCATCGCACGCATCCGCCGGCTGCGCCCGCACTCCATCGAGACGGAAGAACAGGCGGAGGCGGTCGAGCTCTTTGCCCGGCGCAAGCGACGAAGCGGGGACGAGGAGGGCGAATCGTGAGGGAGGTCAACCTCTATTCAGCCGCTCGCGTTTCGCGTGCTCGCGGATCTCTTCGAGCTCGTGGTTGAGGTAGGCGATGAACTTCTCGGTCTCCTGGGACGCGGTCTCCACCTTGAGGACGGCGTTGAGCAGCACTTGCAGGGTCGGGTAATGGCTCTTGCGGCGCACCGGCCGACTGAGGTCGCGCAGGTCGGTGAGGTGCCCGAACCAGGTGATGTTGAGGTGTTCGACGAGGTCGCGCGAGCGCTTCTCGGCGTCGGTCATCAGGTCGCGTAACGGCAGGCGCCGAACCGGCTTGTCCACGGCCATGAGGTTGCCCCGCCCGAGGGTTGGTTGGAGAGAGGGCCTTACCCACTCCGTGCGGGTGAGTAAACTGTTTCTTGTATACCCTGCTCGAGGCAGCGGCGTCAAGGATGCCGCTCTATTTTGTCGAGAAGCCGATGCGCATCCTCCTCGTGGCCGACGTCCATGGGAACTGGCCCGCACTGCAAGCGGTGGCCGCCGAGCCCTTCGACCTGTGCCTCTGCCTGGGCGACCTGGTCGATTACGGCGTCGAGCCCGCTCCCTGCATTGCCTGGGTACGCGAACGCGCGAAGTATGCCGTGCGCGGCAACCACGACCACGGGGTCGCCCAGAACGTCATCATCAACGCGCGCAGCGGCTTCAAGTACCTGACGGGTCTGACCCGCGAGATATCGCGCGCGCGCCTGGCGGAGCCCGATCTGCGCTACCTCGCTCGCCTGCCGGTCACGCGCGCCGCCACGATCGAGAACACGCGCTTCCTGCTCGCCCACGCCTCGCCGCGCGACCCCCTCGACGAATACTGCCCGCCCGACCTCGAGTTCTGGGTGCGCCGCCTCCAGAACGTCGAGGCGGACGTGGTGTGCGTCGGCCACACCCACCAGCCCTACGTGCTGGAGGTCGGCGACAAGCTCGTCATCAACCCCGGCAGCGTCGGCCAACCGCGCGACGGCGACCCGCGCGCTTCGTACGCGATCATCGAAGACTTCAAGGTCGAACTCAAGCGGGTGGAGTATCCGCTCGCGGACACCATCGCCGCCGTGGACGCCACCAACTTGCCGGACCAGGCGAAGGCCCTGCTCGCCGAGGTGTTCCGCACCGGGGCGGCAACGGCGAACGGGCTGAAGACGTGAGGAGAGCGGCAGGCAAAAGCCTACCCGTAGGACGGCTCTCCTGAGCCGTCCTACCCGCAGGACGGCTCAGGAGAGCCGTCCTACAAAAACCACCTCCTGCCGCCCGCCTGAGAAAGTGACCCCGACGGGATTCGAACCCGTGTCGCGGCCGTGAAAGGGCCGTGTCCTGGGCCTCTAGACGACGGGGCCAACCAACAGCATGATAGGTGGGCTTGGGGGGGGCGTCAAGTTGAGGGGCGCCGACGCGCTCCGCTTCGCGTCGCGGCTACACGGTGAGGCAGCAGCCTCCCTACTGAACGATTGATCCCTGATCGGAGGAGGGTTATACTGACTTGGGTTGATGGGCAGCGCTCTGCCGACGTCTCTCCTCCGCTGCGGACCTGGCGTTTGCGACGGCGCGGGGGCATGATTTCAAGATGTCGACACGTCAGTCGCGCGGGCGAAGCGGAGCTACTCGTGGTAGGCCCCCTGGTGGCGGACAGGACGACGATGCAATTGCCCGGCGCGCTGGGGCTCCGGGATGGGGCCACCAGCGCCCACACCAGCCGCACGATGATGCTGGCCGAGTTGTCGCTCGTCCTGGAGCGCGTGCCGGCGACCGCCCGGGCCGACGCCTACCTCGCCGCCATCGTCGAGGAGAACGTCCTCGGCAAGCCGACGCAGACGACGCGGAAGCGGACGGCCCAGCGCCTCCGCGAGCTCTACGGTCTGGGCCCCGAATGTCCGCTGTTTCGGCTCTTGCGGCACTTCTGGCCGGCCGACCTGGCGGCGCGCCCCATGCTCGCCTTTCTCACCGCCGCCGCCCGCGACCCTCTCCTACGAGAGACGTCGCCGTTCGCGCTCGCGGTCCCCGTCGGGGCCGTTCTGGTCCCCGACCAGGTGGCCGAATACCTGGCGGAAAAGTATCCCAGGCGGTTCCGGGAATCGACCGCCCTGGCGACGGCCCAGCGGTTGACCTCTTCGTGGGCGCAGGCCGGGCTTCTGTCGGGCAAAGTGAGGAAGAAACGGGCCAGCCCGGCCGTGACGCCGGTGGTCGCGACCTTCGCGCTGCTGCTCGGCTACCTGTGCGGGCTGCGGGGGAAATTGCTGCTCGGCTCGCTATGGGCCCGGCTCCTGGGCCTGGCGCCTGCCGCGGTGGGCGACCTCGCCGCGGAGGCGTCCCGGCAGGGTTGGCTCACCTACAAGGCCGCTGGCGCGGTGGTCGAGATCACCTTTCCCGGCTTGCTCACGCCGCAGGAGGAGAAAGTCGCCCATGACGCGGATTGACCTGCTCAAGAAGAATTACCAGCGGGTGTGTGGCCTGCCGTGGGACCGGAACCTGGCCGGGCCGCAGCGCGTCTGGCTGGCGGTCTACGACAAGGAGGACGAGCGGAAACTGCGGCTGCGGCTGGGCCTGTTCGAGGAGGCGACCCATCAGGCGCGCCGCGGCTGGCAGGCCCTCGACCTGACCGATGCCTTCCCGAACTGGCTGTGCAGCGCGGAGAACGCCGGCTACGCCGAAGGGTATTTCGAGTCCCCGGACCTGCTCGACGACGCCGTGCTGGCCGACTTCAAGGAGGCCGTGGTGGCCCACGTCGTCGCGGCGCTGGCCTGCTTGCGCGACCCGGAGGGGACCGTGTTGGCCCTGTATGGGGTCGCGTCGCTGTTCGGGTTTCTGCGCATCTCGGAGGTCCTGCCGATGGTCGAGGACCACGTGCGGGGGCGGCTGCTGGTCTTCTTCCCCGGCGTCTACGAACAGGACAACTACCGGCTGCTCGACGCGCGGGACGGCTGGAACTACCACGCGGCCCCGATCACGGCCGGCGAAGGGGGGCCCGTGCGATGAAGAACCGCGAAGTGTACGAGAAAGACCCGCGCACGCACACGCTGCTCAACCAGGGGGTGGCCAAGGTCACGAGCGGCCAGACCGGGCCCGAGCTGGAGACGCTGCGCTACGAGCTCGCGAACTTCGTGTGCGAGGGCCAGTACGCCGACGGGCTGGTGCGCATCCTGTCTACCTACCTTGGCCACCTGGGCAAGCCCGAGCAGCCAGGCGTATGGGTGAGCGGGTTCTTCGGGTCGGGAAAGAGCCATCTGGTCAAGGTGCTCCAGCACCTGTGGGCCGACTTCGAGCTCCCCGACGGGGCCAGGGCCCGGGGGCTGGCGAAGCTGCCCCTCGCAGTCAAGGACCTGCTGAATGAACTATCGAACGCGGCCAAGCGGCACGGCGGGCTGCACGCCGCTGGCGGCGACCTCCGGACAGAGGCCAAAGACAGCATTCGCCTTGCCCTGTTGGGCATTCTCTTCAAGTCGGTCGGTCTCCCCGGCGATTACAACCGCGCCTGTTTCCTCCTGTGGCTCCGCGACGAAGGATTGGAGGCAGGGGCGCGCCAGTTCGTCCGCGACGCGGGCGGCTCCTTCGAGAAAGAGCTTGCCAACTTGTACGTCAGCGACCTGATCCCCAAAGCCATTCTCAATGCTCGCCCCGAGTTCGCCACCAAGCCGGCGGACGTGAAGCTCCTGCTCAAGAGCCAATTCCCGCCGGACCCGAAAGACGTTTCCATCGACGAGTTGATCGCCCGGATCATGCAGGCGGTCGGCCGAAAGGGCAAGCTCCCGTTTACGCTGATCGTACTGGACGAGGTCCAGCAATACGTAGGCGACGACGTGAGCCGGTCCAAGGCGGTGCAGGACGTGAAAGAGCAATGCTGCGCCCGGCTCGGCGCCAACTTCCTGCTGGTCGCCACCGGCCAGAACGCCCTGTCGGGGATGCCACTCTTGCAGCGGCTACAGGGCCGGTTCCCCGTCACGGTCGAGTTGCAGGACACCGACGTCGAACAGGTCACCCGCGAGGTGGTCCTCAAGAAGAAATCGTCCGCGGCGCCCGACGTGAAGAAGGTGCTGGACGAATACAGCGGGGAGATCGAGCGGCAACTGAAGCACACCAAGATCCACTTCACGACCCGCGACCGGGGCCTGTTGGTGCAGGACTACCCCATCCTGCCGGTGCGGCGGCGCTTCTGGGAGCGGGTGCTGCGGGCGGTGGACAAGGCCGGCACGGGGGCCCAACTGCGGAACCAACTGTGGGTCGTCTACGACGCCGTCAAGCAGACCGCCGAGTTGCCGCTCGGGCACGTCGTCAGCGGGGCGTTCATCTACGAGTCGTCGATCAAGAGCTCGGCCCTCAAGTCGGGCACGCTGCTGCAAGAAATCTCCGAGACCATCGCCCGGCAGAAGCAGGAGGAGGACGGCGAGCTGCGCTACGACCTCTGCGCCCTGATCTTCTTGATCGGGCAGCTCCCGCGCCAGGGCCCGGCCGACGCCAGCGTGCGCGCCGATGCCGAGACGCTGGCCGACTTGCTCGTGACCGACCTGACGCAGAGCAGCGCCGAGCTCCGCAAAACGGTGCCGTCGCTGCTGGAGAAGCTGGTCGCCGACGGGGCGATCATGAAGGTCGAGGACGAGTACCGGATGCAGACGCGCGAAGGGGCGGAGTGGAACCAGGCGTATCTCGAAGCGAAGAACCGCCTCCTGGCCGACGCCGGCAAGTTGGCCAGCGAGCGGTCGCAGCTACTCAAGTCGCAGTGCAGCGAAGTGCTGAAGAAGTTCAAGCTGGTGCATGGCGCCAGCAAGGAGCCGCGCAAGATCGACCTCCACTTTGGGGACACGGCGCCGGCTGTCGATGGCGGGGCGATCCCCGTGTGGGTGCGGGACGGCTGGGAGGTCGAGGAGAAGACCGTGCTGCACGACGCCCGCGCGGCAGGGGACGGGGCGGCGGTGGTCTACGGGTTCATCGCCAAAAAGCAGGCCGAGGAACTGAAGCAGGCCATCGCGGGCCACTACGCCGCCACGACCACGCTCCAGGCGAAGGGAGCGCCGAACACGCCGGAAGGGATCGAGGCGCGCAAGGCGATGGAGACGCGCCTGGAGCAGGCCCGGCGAAATCGCGACAACCTCATCGCCGACGCCCTGAACGAGACGGCCGTGTACGTCGCCGGCGGCGACTCGGTCTCCGGGGCGCTACTGGAGCAGAAGGTCCAGGAGGCGGCCCGGGCCTGCCTGGATCGGCTCTACCCCCTCTTCCACCAGGTCGATTCGCCCGACTGGCCCAAGGTCCTCCAGCGCGCCCAGAAGGGCGACGGCGACGCCCTGTCGGCCGTCGGGCACAAGGCGGGCCCGGAAACGCACCCGGTCTGCAAGGCGATCATGGACTTTGTGGGCAGCGGCAAGAAGGGGACCGATGTCCGCAAACAGTTCGGCGGGCCGAAGTACGGCTGGCCGCAGGACGCCATCGACGCCGCCCTTGTCGTGCTGCACCACGCGGGGGCGGTGCAGGCGCGGGCCGGGGCGGAGCCGATCGTCAAGGGCAAGCTGGACCAGAAGAACCTCGCCGCCGCCGAGTTCCGGCTCGAAACGATCGTGCTGAGCAAGGTGCAACTGACCGAGCTCCGGGGGGTGTTCAAGAAGGCCGGGCTGACCGCCCAGCCGGGCCAGGAATCGGCCCACGCCGCGGAGTTTCTGGCCCGAATGATCCGGCTGGCCGAGCAGGCGGGCGGGGAGCCGCCGCGGCCCCAACGGCCCGACGCCCGCCACCTGAGCGAAATCGCCAACCGCGTCGGGAACGACCAGTTGCGGGCGCTCCACGAGATCAAGGACCGGCTGACTCTGGAGGTCGCCGACTGGCAGAAAAAACGGGACCTGATCTCCCAGCGAGAGCCGCGCTGGGCCCAGGTGAACACGCTGCTGCGCCAGGCCGCCGACCTGCCGGTGGCCGCCGAGGTGCGGCCCGAAGTGACGGCCATCGAGCAGCACCGCGGGCTGCTCGCCGACCCGGACCCGGTCCCCGCCCTCGTGGAGAAACTGACGTCCACCCTGCGGTCGGCGCTGAACGAGGCCCACGCCGCCTGCACGGCCGCGCACGAGAACGGCATGACGGCCCTGCGCGGGTCGCCAGCGTGGAAGCAGCTCAAACCGGAGCAGCGCCACGAGGTGCTCTCGAAGCACGGGGCCCGGGCGGTCCCCGAGGTCAAGGTCGGGACGACGGAAGAGGTGCTGGATACGCTGGGGCGGGTCAAGCTGAGCGAGCTGACAGCGATTTGCGATGCGCTGCCCACCCGGTTCAACAATGCTGCGACGGCGGCGGCGAAGGTGCTGGAGCCGCAGGCCCAGCGGGTGACGCTGGCGAGCGCCACGATCAAGGACGAGGGCGAGTTGAAGGCGTGGCTGGCGGGCGCCGAGCAGCGCATCCGGGAGAAGTTGAAGGACGGGCCGGTGATCGTGTGAAGACTACTGAGGAGCAACGAACGATGCCGCCCCTGGCAACCAACCTTCGCCGACAACTGGAGAACGTCGTCATCGCGGCCCGCGACGTGGCCGAGGCGGCGCGGTCGGCGCTCCAGAAGCGAGCCGTCGATGCCCCCGAGCCGTTCGCGCACTTCGACGCCCGGGAGAAGGAACTGCGGAACCGCCTCCGGGCCAGGGGCCGGCAGGTCGGGGACGCGCGGCGGGCCGACAAGACGCAGAGCATCGACCAGCTGATCCAGGAGCTCGGCTACGAATACTGGCACCGGATGCTGTTCGCGCGGTTCCTGGCCGAGAACGGGCTGCTGATCGCGCCGGAGCTCGACGTCCCGGTGGACCTGGAGTATTGCGAGGAAGTCGCCGCGTCGCAGGGGGCGGCGAACGGCTACGTCCTGGCGGCGCGCTCCGCCAGCACCATGTTGCCGCAGATTTTCCGTACCGACGACGTGCTGCTGGAGGTCGAGCTCGCCCCGGAGCAACGGCTGGCGCTGGAAAAGTTGCTGGCGGGCCTGCCCCGCGAGACGTTCTGCGCCGACGACAGCCTCGGCTGGGTGTATCAGTTCTGGCAGACCAGGAAGAAGGACGAGGTCAACAAGGCCGGCGACAAGATCGACGGGCGAACGCTGCCCGCGGTGACGCAGTTGTTCACCGAACACTACATGGTGCAGTTCCTCTTGCACAACACCATCGGGGCGTGGTGGTGCGCCCGGCACGCCATCAAGGGGCCCCCGGGCGGGGCCGGCGTGCCGATGGGGCAGGCGCCGGTCGAGATGGAATACCTCCGCTGGCGGGAGGATGGCACGCCGGCGGCCGGGGCGTTCGACGGCTGGCCGAAGGCGCTGGGCGAGTTTACGATGCTGGACCCGTGCTGCGGGAGCGGGCATTTCCTGGTCGCGGCGTTCAACCTGCTGGTGCCGCTGCGGATGCACGACGAGAGGTTGTCGGCCCGGGAGGCGTGCGAGGCGGTGTTGCGGGACAACCTGTTCGGGCTGGAGCTCGACCCGCGTTGCACGCAGATCGCCGCCTTCGCGCTGGCGCTGGCGGCGTGGAAGTATCCCGGGGAAGACGGTCAACAGCTCGGCTATCGACAACTGCCGCAGCTCAACCTTGCCATTTCGGGACAGGGCGTCAGCGGCAACAAGGAACAATGGCTCGCCCTGGCCAACGACGACGTGGAGATGCGGAACCAGATCGAACGGCTGTACGACATGTTCGTGAACGCCCCGCACCTGGGATCGCTGATCGACCCGGTTCTGCGCGGGGGAACGCTATTTCAGGACATCTACCGGGACTTACACCCGCGGTTGGCGAAGAAACTCGCGAAGAAGCTCGGGGACGCGGACATCTCCGCTATCGGCGTGGCGGCCCAAGGGATCGCGAAGGCCGCCGAACTACTCGCCGGGCGGTACACGCTGGTCATGACGAACGTGCCGTACCTCGGTCGCGGTAAGCAGGCCGAGGTAGTGAAGGGCTATCTGGAGGATCACTACTCACTCGGCAAGGCGGACCTCGCCACGGCGTTCGTCCTGCGGTGTCTGGAACTTTGCCGCCCCGGCGGCAGCACGGCGTTAGTCACACCACAGAACTGGCTGTTCCTGACCACCTACAAGAAGCTCCGTGAGACGCTACTGAAAGAGCGGACTTGGAACGCCGTCGCCCGGTTGGGGCCGCGGGCGTTCGAGACGATCAGTGGCGAAGTGGTGAACGTGGTGTTACTGGCGATTAGCGCCGTGAAGCCAGCGAACGCGGCTACGATGGTCGGGGTGGACGTGGCCGATGCGAAAACCGCCGCCGAGAAAGCAGCCCGGCTGGCTGACAGGGAGCTGACGTCGGGGCAGATCGTGCGACAAGCAGATCAGTTGCGCAACCCTGATGCCTGTATCAATTTTGGCAGTTCACCTGCAAGCAGTTACCTTCGAGACCATGCTGGCTGCTATCAAGGGTTAACCACAGCGGATGATGGACGTTGGCGACGGCAGTTTTGGGAATTGAGTTGCATTACGTCAAGTTGGAGATATTTGCAAGGGCCATCGCAGGAACGTGGCTTGTTTGCCGGTCGCGAAGATGTTGTTCACACTGATTTAATCCGAACGGACGACCATACTGGCGTAATCCGTGGTCGAGAGGCTTGGGGGAAAGTTGGGGTGGCGATTGACCGTGTTTCTAGTCTTTCCCGGGCAATGTATTCTGGCGACCTGTTCCACAGTCTGGTTCCTGTCGTCGTGGCGCATCAAAGCAAGAATCAACTTGCTGTAGCCGCTTTCTGTTTGTCCGCTGATTTCGAGACCGTAGTCCGGTCAACAAATCAGGCACTTAGCATTGACAACGGTTACATAGGAAAAATTCCATTCGACCTCGCCTACTGGCAAGCCGTCGCCGCGGAGAAGTACCCCAACGGCCTGCCCGAACCGCACTCCGACGACCCGACACAGTGGATCTTCAAGGGCGACATCGCCACCAGCACCGACCCCCTCCAAGTAGCCGTCGCGCGACTGCTCGGCTACCGCTGGCCCGAACAGCCGAAAGGGCCCGACGCCCTCGACGCCCTTGCCGACAAGGATGGCATCGTCTGCCTCCCAGGCCTCCGCGGCAAGGCCCCGGCTGCCGAGCGGTTGCTCGAAGTGCTGCACGCGGCCTACGGCGACAACTGGTCCGACTCCGTTCTCCACACGCTGCTGACCGACGCCGGGTGCAAGCCCGGGACCACCCTCGACGACTGGCTCCGCAACCAGTTCTTCGAGCAGCACTGCAGGCGGTTCCACCAGCGCCCGTTCGTCTGGCACGTCTGGGACGGGCGGAAGGACGGCTTCTCGGCCCTGGTGAACTACCACCAACTCGACCACAAGGCGCTGGAGAACCTGACCTACGCCTACCTCGGCGACTGGATCACCGCCCAGGCCGCGGACGCCAGGGCCGGCAAGCCGGGGGCCGACCTGCGGCTCAAGGCCGCCCAGGACTTGCAGGAGAAGTTGAAGCTGATCCTGGCCGGGGAGCCGCCCCACGACGTTTTCGTGCGGTGGAAGCCGCTGTCCGAGCAGGCCGTCGGCTGGCGCCCCGACTTGAACGACGGCGTGCGGATGAACGTCCGCCCGTTCGTCGAGGCCGGAGTCCTGCGCAAGGCGCCGAACGTGAAGTGGGCCAAGGACCGCGGCAAGGAGCCGATGCGGGACAGGGGCGAGTATCCGTGGTTCTGGAGCGGCGAGACGTTCGTGGGGGAGCGGGTGAACGACGCCCACCTGAGCGTTGCGGAGAAGAACGCGGCACGGGCGAAGAAGGGGGGGAAGTCATGAAGTGGCAAGACCGGATCAGCAGCAAGCCGGACGTATGTCACGGGAAGGCGTGCATCAAGGGAACGCGGGTGATGGTGTCGGTGGTCCTCGCGAACGTGGCGGTCGGGGAACCGTTTGAGGCGATCATGAGCGGGTATCACATCGAGCGGGAGGACATTCAGGCGTCGCTGCATTACGCGGCCGAAATGGCTCAGGATCGCTACGTGCCATTGCCCGAGGTGAGTTGAAATGCGGTTCAAGGTGGACGAGAACCTTCACGAGGAGGTGGCAGACTTGTTGCGTCAACACGGTCACGACGCGGTGACGGTGTACGGCCAACAAATGCAAGGTCGGGTCGATGACGACGTGGCGGCCGTCTGCCGTGTGGAAGGGCGCGTCATCTTCACGCAGGACCTCGACTTCTCGAACGTTCTGACGTATCCGCCGCAAGACTACGCGGGAATCATTGTCTTGAGGCTGCACGACCAAAGTCGCCCGTCCGTGGTCGCGGTAACGGCGCGACTCCTCCCGCTCTTCGCGAAAGAGCCCCTGGTCGGCTGTCTTTGGGTCGTCGATGAAATCGGAATGCGCATTCGCCAGGGAAGCAATCCGTGACCGCGTTCGACGCCCGCCAGGGGAGAAGGCCCTTTTGGAGTGCGGCGCTTTTAACGCCGCTTTCTTTCGACTTCGGGGGGGCGCCCGCCTGTCGCGGCGCCTTCGAGGCGGGAGAAAAGGGGGAAAAGAAAGCGGCGATGAATCGCACGCACTCCAAAAGGGGCCCCCTTTGCCTTCGTGCCGGCGGAAGGACAGAATAGCGCCACGATTCACGAATGCCGGCGAGAGGACTTCCCCATGTCAACGCTTGACGGCGTGCGCTTGCGCCTGCTCCGGCACCTGCTCGACCTGCCGGAGGCCCGGTTGGCCGAGGCGGAGGCATTCTTCGCGCGGTTGCCGGCGGGCGACGCTCCCCTGGGCTTGCCCCCGGGACCGCCCCCCGCCGAACGAGACTGGCCGCATGCCCCGCAGCATCGCCTCAGCGAGCAGGGCACTTACCTCGTCACGGGCAGCACCTACGAGAAGGCCCATTACTTCCGCGGGCCGGAGCGCCTCGACCACCTCGAGGGCAAGCTCCTGTCGGTCGCGAAGGCGCTGGGGTGGCAGCTCGAGGCCTGGGCGGTCTTCTCCAACCACTACCATTTCGTGGGCCACTCTCCCGCCGACCCGCAAAGCCTCGTCGCGTTCCTCAAGGAGTTGCACGGCAGCACCGGGCACCACGTCAACCAACTGGACGGGGCGGCCGGGCGCAAGGTCTGGTTCAACTACTGGGAAACTCGCCTGACGTTCGAGAAGTCCTACCTCGCGCGGCTGAGTTACGTCCACCGCAACCCGGTGAAGCACGGCCTGGTGTCCTCGCCGGCTCAGTACCGCTGGTGTTCCGCCGCGTGGCTGGAGCGCACGGCCACGCCCGCGCAAGTGGCGACGCTCTACCGGTTCAAGACCGACAAGATCAGCATTCAGGACGATTTCGACCCGGTTTAACCGTTTTGGAGTGCGGGCGCTTTCAACGCCGCTTTCTTTTCCCCCTTTTCGGGGAGGGAAGCGGGCCAGGCGCCCCGCCCTCCGGGGCGAGAGGAAAAGGAAGAAAAGAAAGCGGCGATGAATCGCACGCACTCCAAAAGGGCCCGGTTTGTCTCTGGGGCTTGCGGCGCCTCCACGTCAACGACGTGTACCTGGCCAACGCCGCGAAGCTTGCCGCTCGCCGGTAAGATGACAGCAGGGAGGGACCGCCAATGATTCGCAACGTCCGAGTTCGGAACTTCAAGTCCCTGCGAGACGCGAGCATCGACCTCGAGCGATTCACGGTATTCGTCGGGGCGAACGGCAGCGGCAAGACGAGCGTATTGGAAGCGATCCACAACGCCGTGCGGGCAGCCACGGGCGACCCGCAGAAGGTGTTTGCCCACGAGCGACACGGAGACTGGGTGTATACGCGAGGGGGCAAGGGGGACTTGTCGATCCGGCTGACAACGGATGGGGGCGAGCTCAGCGTGGAGGCCTCGCCACCCCCCGGCTATCCGCCCCCCCCCGAGTTGTTGCAGAAAGGACGGTGGGAGTACCGCGTCTCCCCTTCGGGCCAGGCCTTGCTCGCCCCTCTGGAGCCGGCCCGGAGGCTGTTCTTCCTCCATCTGAATGCCGCCCTGCTGGCACTGCCGTCCTACGTCGAGGAAGACCCGCCAAGAGTCGCGCACACCGGGGAGGGCCTCGCCTCCGTGTTGGCCTTCATGGCGTTGAACAACCCCCAGGGCTTCGAGGAAGTCGTGTCGATGGCCCGAGCGCTGATTCCCAGGCTTCAACGAATCCGCTTCCGCAAGGCGACGGTGTACAAGACGGAACGGGAGTTGGTGAAGTTCGGGCAGGACACCGTCGAGCGGCGGACGCGACGGCCCTACCAGGGGGAACTGATCCTGCTCGACTTCGACCACGCGGAGAACGTCTCCGCGAGGACGGCGAGCGAAGGCACCCTGATGATGCTCGGCCTGCTGACGGTGTTGCTTGGCCCCACGCCGCCACGAATCCTGCTCCTGGATGACGTCGAACAGGGGCTGCACCCACTGGCCCAGAAGCAACTGGTCGGAGTAATCGGGCAGATCATGCAGAGGTTCCCCGAACTTCAAGTGCTGGCGACGGCTCACTCGCCTTACCTGCTCAACTACCTGTCGCCGGAGCAGGTTCGGATCATGGCCGCGGGCCCGGACGGCCATGCCCGGTGTGGGCGACTCATCGATCATCCCAAGTTTTCGACCTGGAAGGACGAGATGGCCCCCGGTGAGATGTGGAGCTTGTTCGGCGAGAAGTGGCTCGCGGAAAAGGGGGCTGCCCCATGAGCCGGCAATTTGCCGTCGTCTACGAGGCCCCGGCGGACCTCGAGACGGCGACGGAGCTCGCGGATAGAGCGCTGTGCGAGAGCATCGAGTGGCTGGACGAAGAACTCGTCGTCTACCAGCGGACGTGGCAGGGCGAATTGACGGGGGGACGCCGCCTGACCTGGAAGGCGATCGGGCAGTTGGCCCTCGACGCCGAAATCACGGCCATCGGCCACTTCGATGACGGGCCAGCCCTGCCGGATGCCGCGGCCACTCGGCGGGCCATCCTTCTCCTGCGGAGGGAGCTCCCCAACCTCGACGCCATCGTGCTGATCCGAGACCAAGACGACCAGCCGGCGCGGCGAAGGGGACTGGAACAGGCCCGAGCGCACGACCACCGGGGCATCGCCATCGTCGTCGGGCTTGCCATCGTGGAACGGGAGTGCTGGGTAATCAGCGGGTATGATCCCCGGGACGAGCTGGAGTCGGCCCGCCTGCAAGAGGAGAGATCGCGGCTGGGCTTCGACCCGCGATTGCGGAGCCATGAGCTGACGGCCTGCAAAGACGACCTGGCCACACGCAGCCCAAAGCGCGTGCTGCGGGCGTTGTCGGGGAACGACCGCGAGCGCGAATGCCGGTGCTGGCGTGAAACCGCCCTGCCGACCTTACGAGAACGCGGGGGCGAAAACGGGCTCGCCGCCTACCTCCGCGAAGTTCGGGAGCGACTTGCCCCGCTGATCGGACACGTTCCGGAAGGCTGAGCCGGCCATGACGCAATCCAACACCCTGCTCGACGCCCTGCTGGCCTCGCTCCACAAGGCCGCGGACTACAACCGCGACGACGCCGTGCCGCCCGCGGCGATCCTGTGGACCGACGAGAAGCGCGAGTGGGAGCGCCTGGCCCCGCGGCTCCGGTCGGCCCTGCCGCACTTCTTCGTCCTCGGGCCCTACGACGGCGCCAACCGCACCGGCCCGGCGATCTGGTTGCGGTGCGTCCTGGCCGGGAAGGCCCCTCCCTTCGTTCCCGCCGGGGCCGTGCCAATCCTCTACCTGCCGGGGGTGAGCCGGTCCGCGTTTCGAGACCCGGAGAGCTGTCCGCCCGAACTGAAGCCGATCTTCGAGTTGCAGTTTCGCGGCCAGTTGTGGTCGCACGACAACGGCAAGGACTGGACGGTCTCCTCGTTCCTCCAGGCCGAGAAGGGCGGCCTGCAACTGATGCTGGCCAAGGACCAGGCGACGGCGACCTCGATCCGCCGCGCCGTTGAGAAGCTGGCCGACGTGCCGGTGGCCGACCTGCTGGCCAAGTCGGCGGCCGGCGAACTGAACGCCGGCTACTTCGACTCGCTCATCATTGAGGACCTGGTGGACGATCTGCTCTCCTGGCTCTCCGATCCCAAGGCAGCGCGGGCCCGCTGGGGGGCGGGCCGCTGGGAAGCGCTGTGCAGCCGGTGCGTGGCCGACTACGAATTCGACCCTGTGCGCGACGGCGAGCTCGTCGGGGCCGAGAAGCTGGGGACGCAGCCGAAGGCGGTGTGGAAGACCGCGTGGAGGCGCTTCGCCGCCGCGCCGTTCCGCTACCCCGGCCTGGAAGGCCTGCTGCGAAAGGCCAGGCCCTCGCAGAAGAGGCAGTCCCTCTTCAGCCAGGCCGAGGAAGCCTGGCCACAGGACAACGAGGCCGAGGAAACCGCCCTCCGCCAGGCCCTACTCGACGTCCCGTCGGAGCAGGTGGCCGCGGCGCGGTCCACCCTGCTCGAACTGGAGGGCAGGCACCGGCCCCGTCGGGAATGGGTGTGGGCAAAACTGAACCGCTCGCCGCTGGCCCGTGCCGTCGAGCACCTGGCCGCGCTGGCCGCGGTCACGGCTGCGCCGCTGACCGGATCGACCACCGCCGACATGCCCAAGGCGTACACCGAGGGCGGCTGGAAGGCGGACGCCGCGGTGCTGGACGCCCTCGCCGCCGTCGCGCTGCCCGCCGACCAGGAGGCCGTGAGCGCGGCGGTCGCCCACGTCTACGCCCCCTGGCTCCGGGACGCCGCCGAGTTGTTCCAGAGACTGGTGAAGCGGGAGCCGCTGCCGGGATCGGAGGCGCCCCGGCTGGGCGACGTGCCGCCGGGGACGTGCGTCGTCTTTGCCGACGGCCTCCGCTACGACGTGGGGCAGAAGCTCCTGGCGCTGCTGGCAGGCCGAGTCGGGCCGGTCCAGCTTGTTCATCAGTTCGTGGCCTTGCCGTCCGTCACGCCGACGGCCAAGCCGGCGGTGTCCCCGGTGGCGAGCAAGATCAAGGGGACGGCGGCGGGCGAGGAGTTCCGCCCCTGCCTGGCCTCAGACGGCAAAGACCTGACGCCGGAGCGGTTCCGCAGGCTGCTGGCGGACGACGAGGTGCAGTTCCTCGGCGCCAACGAGCCGGGCGATCCGACCGGCAAGGGCTGGACCGAGTTCGGCAACGTGGACAAGACCGGCCACGACGAGGGGGCCGGGCTGGCCCGCCGCATCCCGGAGTTGCTGGCGGGCCTGGTGCGGCGGATCGAGTCGTTGCTGGCGCGGGGATGGCAAGAGGTTCGCGTCGTCACCGACCACGGCTGGCTGCTGATGCCGAACGGCTTGCCCAAGTGCGAGTTGCCCAAATACCTGACCGCGACCCGCTGGCGGCGCTGCGCGGTGGTCAAGCCGAACGCGACCGTCGAGCTGCCTTGCTTCTCGTGGTTCTGGGCCGAGGACGTGCGGATCGCCTGCCCGGAAGGCATCGGCTGTTTCATGCTGGGCGAGGAGTACCACCACGGCGGCCTGAGCCTGCAAGAGTGCGTCGTGCCGCAACTGTCCATCCGACCTGGCAAACAGCCGATGGTCGCTGCGACAATAGAACAGGTGAAGTGGGCCGGGCTGCGCTGTCGGGTCAAGCTCGCCGGCCAGTTCGACGGGTGCAAGGTCAGTCTCCGAGACAAGGCCGCGGACGCTTCGACCTCGCTGGCGGGAACCAGGCCGGTGGCGAAGGACGGCAGCGTGGCCCTGATCGTGGAGGACGACCAGCGCGAAGGAACGGCCGCCATCCTCGTGCTGCTCGACGGGGCAGGAAACGTCGTCGAAAAGATGCCGGTGACGGTGGGAGGGTAAATGGCCGAGATCGAACTGGACCATCTGGACCGTCTCGCGGCCGATGCCTTCGATGGCTACGTGGTCCGCAAGGACCTGGTGCGCAAGTTCGCCCGCCAGTATCCCGTGCCCACCTACGTCTGCGAGTTCCTGCTGGGTCGCTACTGCGCCAGCACGAACGAGGAGGAGATTCAGGAAGGGCTGCAAATCGTCGAGCGCCAGCTCCGGGACCGGGCGGTGCGGAGTGGCGAGGAGGAGCTGTTCAAGGCGCGGGCCCGGGAGAGCGGGAGCGTCAAGATCATCGACGTCGTGTCGGCGCGGCTCGACCGGAACGGGTTCCTCGCCACGCTCCCCAGCCTGCAACTCAAGGACGTGAGCATCGAGGACCAGCTCGTCTACGACAACGAGCGCATGTTGACGGGCGGCTTCTACGCCGAAATCGACCTGAGCTACGACGCCGTGGTTGCCGAGGAGCGGAACGGCAGGCCGTTCTCCGTGGCCGGGTTGAGGCCCATTCAACTGTCGAAGCGGGACGTGCTGGGCGCCCTGTACGAAGGGCGAAAGAAGTTCACGACGGCCGAGTGGAAGCACTTTCTGCTCCGCAGCATCGGGCTGGAGCCAGGGGCGATGACCGAGCGGAACCTGGACGCGATGGTCCTGCGCATGGTGCCGTTCGTGGAGCCAAATTACAACCTGGTGGAACTGGGGCCGCGCGGGACGGGCAAGAGCCACCTGTTCCAGCAGATTTCGCCCTATGCCCACCTGGTCAGCGGCGGGAAGGCGACCGTGGCGCGCATGTTCGTGAACATGTCGAGCGGGCAGCGGGGGCTCGTCTGCCAGTACGACGTGGTCTGCTTCGACGAGGTGTCGGGCGTCTCCTTCGATCAGAAGGACGGCGTGAACATCATGAAGGGGTACATGGAGTCCGGCGAGTTCAGCCGCGGCAAGGAGAGCATCCGGGCCTATGGCTCCATCGTGATGGTCGGCAACTTCGACGTGGACGTGCAGCACCAGCAGCGCGTCGGCCATCTCTTCGGGCCGATGCCGCCGGAGATGCGGAACGACACGGCGCTGATGGACCGCATCCATTGCTATCTGCCCGGCTGGGACGTTCCGAAGATCAACGAGCCCGTGAAGACGAACCACTTCGGGCTCGTCAGCGACTTCTTGAGCGAGTGCTGGAGCCGGCTCCGCAGCCACGGCCGCGTCTCCGCCCTGCAAGGCCGCGCGACGTTCGGCGGGGCCCTGAGCGGCCGCGACCAGAATGCCGTGAACAAGACGGTCAGCGGCTTGTTGAAGCTGATCCACCCTTGCCCCGAGGAGCCGGTCTCCGACGACGACCTGGAGTGGGCCGTCCGGCTGGCCCTGGAGTGCCGCCGGCGGGTGAAGGAGCAGCAGAAGAGGATCGGGACGGCCGAGTTCCGCAACACGCAGTTCAGCTACGCCCTCGGCAAGGACGGCGTCGAAAAGTTCGTCGTGACGCCGGAGCTCCAGAGCGAAGATCACGTGGGCCGCGACCCGCTCCCGCCCGGCCAGGTGTGGGGCATCAGCGCGGGCGGTCAGGACGAAGGGGCCGGCCTCTACCGGATCGAAGTGAGCGAAGGGCCGGGGGGCGGTATCCGCCTCCTAAATCGGCCGGCGCCGCAAGCGTTTGCCGAGTCGGTGAAGTACGCGGAGGCGAACCTGTACGCCCGCGGGGCCGAGCTGGTCGGGGACCGCAACCCGCGGGAACACGAGTTCTCGATCCAACTTCGGGCCTACGACGCTGGCAAGAGCGGGCGCGCGTTGGGCGTTGCGGCCTTGCTGGCGCTGTGCAGCGCCCTGATCGGCAAAAGCCTGCGCGGCGGGCTTGTCGTGGTCGGCGGGCTGAACCTCGGCGGGTCGCTCGACCTGCTCCCCAACGCCATCGACGTGGTGGAGCTGGCGGTCGAGAAGGGGGCGTCGGTGGTGCTGATGCCGGTGTCCGCCCGGAAGCAACTGTTCGACCTGTCCGACGACATGGCCACGAAGGTCAACGTGCTGTTCTACGGCGACGTCCGCGAGGCGCTCATCAAGGCGATTGCGGATTGAGAGGCGGTGAACAATCCGAGCCTGGGAGGGCGAGGCGCCTCGCCCTCCCAGGAATGGAACAGCACCACCGGGAACACGTATCAATACCGGAAGATCACGTCGAACGTGAAGCGGACGTCGCTCAGCGTGTCGTGATGGTTCAGGATCGGCCACTCGAACGCCCCGCCGATCTGGACGTTCTCGCTGAACTTGTAGCGGAGGCCGAACGCCATGTTCAGCAGGTTGCGCTCCCCGACGTTGGTGGACCCGAAGTTCACCAGGTCGGCGCCTTCCATGCCAAGGTCGCGCGCCTTGCCGCCGTTGGTGTAGTGGAAGTAGTTGAGCTCGATCAGCGGGTAGAAGTTGGTGTTGGCGACGTTGTAGTCGAGGTGCCAGCTCGTGTGGAAGAACTCCGAGCGCTTGTTGTCGGCGGAGAACGAGTAGCCCATCGCCCCGAGCAGGTTCAGGCTGCCGAAGCCCGACGGCAAGCGAAAGTGCTGGCCAAACGTGACGTACGGATCGAAGCCGAGGCTCCCGGTGTCCTGGCTGACGGCGTGCGAGCCCGCGGGCAGCTCGAACGTCAGGCCCGCCGCGGCGACCGTGCCGGTGGCGGTGTTGCGCAGGAAAGTATATTTCGGGCCCAGCTTGATCTCGCCGAAGCCCGTGTTCTGCTGGACGTCGGGCGTGGGGCTGTTCGGGTGCAGCGATACGAAGCCGAACTCGTTGACCACCAGCGAGAGGCGCTCGGTGAAGGCGACGCGCGCCTGCGTCCCGAAGAACTCGCTGTGCCCGCCGCGGAAGATCGGGTTGCCGCTCGGGGCGGATTGGTACGTGAAGATCGGGCGGACCTCGGTCAGGGCGCGCGGGTCCTCGAAGAAGAACGGGTTGGTCACCGGCGAGGCGAGGAAGTCGAAGGCGTGATCGCTCTGGAACTTGGCGCGATGCGAGCAGTCGCTCTTGTCGCCCCAGGTACACCAGCCGGTGGCCTTGTCCCACCACGACGTCCCGATGGGCCGATCCAACGCGACGCTCGGGTTGGGGCTCGGGTCGGGGAAGGGGGCCGCACCGGGCGGGGGCAGGTTGTCGGGCGGGCCCCCCACGACGTGTGGCACGACCGTCGAAGCGGGCGGGGGGGGCGCCGGGTCCGGGAAGGGCGCCACGGGGGCCGGGGCCGGGGCCGGATACGGAATCGGGGGCAGCGGGGGGGCCGCGGCCTCGGAGGTCAGCGACACCAGCGCCCCCGGTGGGGGGGGCGGCGGCGGGAACAGCGATTCGGGCGCCTGGCCGCGCACCACAGGCCCCTGCGCGGGCACGCGGTAGCCAACCGGCTCCACGGCGGTCGCCGGAGCGGAAGGCACGATTGCCACGGGCCGGCCGAGCGTGGCCACCGGGCCCGACCAGGCGGGGGGTGGCGCCACGTCCACCGGGGCCGCCACGGGGGCCGCCGGCGCCGCGTCGTGGCGAACGGCGCGCCAAACGACTTCCTCGGCGGCGCTGATGGCTGGCAGGCCGAGCACCAACCCGAGGGTGGCCATCCACCGGAGCTGTCTGATTGTCATGGTGCCGCCCTTTCGTCTTCCCTGATCCGCCTGCGAAGCAATCCTTGCCTCGCGGGGCGAGCATGGCCCGGACGGCGCACTCGCGCCGGTTCCGGCTCTTGTATGATTCGGCCCGCGCCTCGCCGAGAAAGCAACTCGAGGGCCCCGAAAAAACCTGGTCGGTCCCCGTCGGGGGCCGCGCACCCCGCACAGGCGCCCCGTTCTTCGCCGACGCCCCGTTCGCGATGGAATGTGAGGTATCTCGCGGCGAAGATGCTGGCGAGCTGGGGGCGTTAGCCGCCGGAGCATGCGTGCTCCGGCGGTTAACGCCCTCGGCTGGCCGATCCTGGCTTTGGGGCGTTAGAACCCCCAACCGCCCCAACCGCTGCCGGTCAGGAAGAACTTGCTGGGGGCCCCAAACGTCGGCGGAGTGCTCGGTGGGGGCGTGACGGTTTCCTGGGGGGGAGGCGTGACGAGCTGCTGCGGGGGCGGCACGACGATCGGCGGGGGCACGACGATTGGCGGGGGCGCGGTCGGCTTGACCTCGCCGAAGTCGTAGTAATAGCCCGGCGTGCTGGTCAGCGGCACCGTGAACGTATCGCCCGAGACGGTCCCCCCGGAGGTGCCGATGTTGTTCGTGCCCTGGAGGTAGCCGGCCGGCTGCGTCTCGGTGATCTGGTACTGTCCCGGGAGCAACCCGAGGAACTGGTACGTGCCGTCGCCGATGGTTTGCGTCACCTGGTTGACCGCCGCGCCGGCGCCGTTGGTCCCGGTCAACGTGATGGTGACGTTCGCGATGGGCAGGTTGCCGGCCGTGTAAGACCCCGAGCCGGTCACGTCCTGGTAGACGATGCCCATCACGGAGGTCGGCGTTAGCTCGGCGAAGTTGTTCTGGAGCGAATCGGTCGTGCCGAGGTTGACCACGATCTGGTTCTTGCCCTGGCTGCCCGGGATGGGCGTGACGTTGTCGTTCGTCTCCAGCCCGTCGGTGGTGCCCGGCGGCGTGGCCCCCTTCACGACCACGTACTGCCCTGGGGAAAGGGGGGTGCCTGGGGTATAGTGATACACGATCTTGACGTGGGCCGACGACCCGGTGTGGATCATGGCGAGAAGGTTGCCCGGCCCCTTGGCGCAGTTGGTCGTCGCGCTGGCGTTGGCGGTCAGGTCCACCATCCCGGTCCCGATGAAGCCGGACAGGTCTTGCTGCCCCGCGGTGAGCGTGATCGTCTTTTCCTGGGCGGCGAGCTGTTGCTGCCCGGAGTCGTAGGTGTCGGTCCCCTTGAGGTCGGCGTTGCCGTCGAAGGCCGCGACGTCGCCCCCGAGCGTGCCCGTCTGGGTCTCCGTCAGGGTGGCCCCCCCAGGGCCCTGGAAGGTCACGGTGCCATCGATTTCGGCGCTCACGTGGGTCGGGGAGTTGCCGAGGTTTTCGATCGTGGCCTGGGCGGTCAACGACGAGTCGGCGATGACGTCCACGCTGGTCAGCGTGCCGAGGCTGAGGTCGAACTTGCTCAGCGACACCGTGCGGGTCGAGTCGGTGTTGATGAGCGGGAGGTCGGCCTCGAAGACCTTGGTGGCCGGCGGGGCGGTGACGCTCTTGTTGAAGGAGAAGCTATAGTGGCCGTTGGCGTCGGTCGTCGTCGAGTCGAGGACGACGGTGCCGGTCGCGTTGCGCAACTGGATGGGGACGTTGGCGTAGCCGGTCTCGAGGGTGCCGGTGGCGGCGCCCGTCGTGACGTTGTCGCGGATGCCGTTGCCGTTGCTGTCGTCGTAGACGCTGCCGCCGATGGTGCTGGGCACCCAGCGGTCTTCCAGCGCCTCGATGGCGAGGCGGGCGGTCGGGCGCCGCCCGGAGGGCGGGTGGTTCGAGAGCTCTTCGAGGAGACGACGGAGTGACTGGAGCATGGTTCCTCCACAAGTTGTCTGGACAACGCGCTCGTCCTGAGCGGCCCACATCGCGGGTGCCAAGGGACGGAAGAGGCCGTCCGCGCCGCACGCTCCGCCAATGGGGGCGTTGTCACATCGTTCATCGGCGCCGGGGGCAGGGCAAAATAAGGCCTTGCGGGAACTTCCGGCCGGATCGGCCGTGCGAGTTTGCCGGACCTGCGGCCTCTGAAAATGACGGGGTGACAAGGTGACAAGGTGACAAGGTAATGACAGCGAGGGCTGTGGCAGGGTCATTCCCCGCCACGGCCCTCTTTTGTCACCTTGTCACCTTGTCACCCCGTCATCCGACAAGGCTCACCAGCGGAACTCGAGCCCGAGGGTGAGGCCCTGGGCCCAGAAGTCGGAGTTGTGGAACGCGAAGGCGGGGCGCGCGGGGTCAACCAGCGTGGTGGGGCGCGGCACCTGGAGCTGGTTGCGGTTGACGACCAGGTCGATCTGGTCGCCGGGGCGAGCGACGCTGCTCCAGTAGAGGAAGTTGTAGCCGATGGTGCCGCGCAGGTGGTTGGTGAACTGATAGCCGATGTTCAGCCCGGCCTCTGGTACGACGGTGAAAGCGTCGCGCGTGAAGCGGCCGCTGTTCGTCGGCTGGGCCAACAGGCCGCCCGGGAAGACCTGGGTGGCGCCGAGGACGTTGGTGGCGGTGCTGCCGGTGATGGTCACGAGTTGTTGCGTCGTGCCCAGAGCGACTTGCCCCTTCACGCCCAGCGACCACCGCCCGCCGAGCTGGAAATTCGAGTCGAGGCCCACGTTGGCACCGTAGAACCGATTTTGCACCGCGAAGCGGTCGCGCAGCGTTTGGGAGATCGGCATGGGCAGCATGACTACCCCGCCCGTCGGCGAGGGGAAGCTGGCCCCCGGCGGCACCACGACGGTCTCCGTGATGCTCAAGCTCTCGTCCAGGGCCAACGTCCGAAAGCCGAGCAGCGCATCGACGTAGTAGGAACACCCACAGAGGAGATTGGAGCGCAGGTTGGCGCCGGCGCCCCAGAACGAACTGGTGTTGCGGACGTCGATGCTGCCGGCGACCAGGAACGGCGTGATCGGGATGCCGTTGATGGTGCCCTGGAGTTGCGCGGCGGTGATCTCGACGTCCTGCCGGCCGTTGGCGGCGTTGACGAACGGCCGGCCGAGGAAGCTCGTCCCCAGGGACTCCGCGAAGAAGTTATTGTCCTTGTTCCCGAGGAAGAAGCCGCCCACTTCGATGCCCAGCAGGTGACAGTCGTCGAACCAGTAGCCGAGCTGCCCGCGGAGCCCCGAGCGCGGGCCGGTGCCGACCTGCGAGCCTCCGAACAGCATGGAGGTCAGGGAGGAGTCTAGCGCCCCGTTAAACGGGGGGGAAGCAGGCGACGGCACAATGTTGGTGCTGCTGCTCGTCACCAGGGGGGGCAGCGAACTGCCCTTGACCCACCACAGCAGGTATTCGGCGCCGCCGTAGAACCGATTGCCCGGAGGACAGCAACCTTTGTTCATGCAGCCATCGCAGACTGCCCCCGTTGAACAGGGGCAAGGCCCGCCGTCGCAGACCGCCGCGGTCGGGCATGGGCAAGCCCCCCCTTTGCAGACCGGCGCGGTCGGACACGGGCAGGCACCGCCCACGCACCCGTCGCAATTGGGATCGCCAATCGTCGGATAGGCGACGAAGGGCCCGGCGACGGGGCCAGGCCCGGGGCGAGGGCTTGGCGGGGCCGACGCGATGGCGAGCGGCGTCGGCGCGCTATCGGCCCGGCTCCAGCCCTGCAATCGGGCGGACGTGTCGATGACGGGGGCGCCCGACGGCATCGGGCGTACGAGCGGGTAATCGGGGGCCTGCCCGCGCACGAGGGGGCCTCCGCCGTCCGCCTGGCTAAAAGTAACGGGTTGGATGTTCGCATCGGCCGCCCGGCCAGCCCCGGCGATCGCGATCGGCTTGCCCAGGACGGCAGCCGGGGCGATGGGAGCGGGGGCCGGCGCGGCCTGCGCGATGGGGCGCTGTAGCTGCGCCGCGGAGGCCCTGGCCGCGGGTGGGGCGCCTGGCGCAGCCGCGGCGGTAGAGGGCGCGGCCTGGCGCCAGACCACTTCCTCGCCGCGGGCGCCGGTCACCAGAACACCCAGCGACAGGGCGAGACTGGTCTTCCACAAGGTCCTCATCGAATGTCCTCCCTGACCTGCACGAGCCCCCGTCCGGTGTGGGCAGGGCCTTCCTCGGCGCAATCGTGCGCCGGGCCTGCGAACGGCGGCAAGCGCCACGGCGCTCGTTCTTTGCCGGGGCTCGCACGATCTTCCCTGGACAATAATTCGGCCGCTCCCGGCCCCTGGAACGATGGATTCCCCCGCTCCCCGGCGTCGCCGTCGGCTCGTGCGATGCCCCTGGCTTGTTTCTCCCGCAAGGTCTTCGCCTTTTTCGCAACCCTCCGAGCCCTCGTGCGCGGCGGGCCGGCCTTGGCCAAAGATGCCTTGCACCGAGCGCCAAGCCGGCTATAGTCCCGGACACTCGAGCACGAGCTCGCCGGGAGGACGAGACGGTTCGTCCGCGGTGCGCTCGGGCCGGCGGAGGGATGGCCCCATGACGTTGCGCGGTCTGTTGGGTCTGTCGCTGATCGCATCGGGCCTCCTCGCGACCGGGTGCGCCAGCGAGCGGCCTGCCTGGGTCGCCCTCGAGCCGGACATGCCTGGCCTGCTCGACCACGGCGCGGGCAAAGGTCAGGCCCAGGCGCGCGCGCAGAAGCCCCCGGAGAAGGCGGCCGAGAGGGCCCCCGAGAAGCGAGCCAGCTTCCTCGACATCCCTCCGGACGCTCCGGGCGGGCACGACCAGCGCATTGCGAGCATCCGCGCCTCGGTCGGCGGGCAGGCGATCCTCGACGAGGAAGTGCTGGCCGCCGCCGCGCAGGGCCTGTCGCGCGTGCAGTCGGAGGACGAGAAGAACAAAATCCTCAACGAGAAGCTGGGCGAGTTGATCGACCGCGAGGTGGTGTGGCAAGACTGCGTCGCGCGGCTGAGCGGGAAGGGCTCGCGCTTTCTCGACAACCTGAAGATGGAGGCCCGCAAGCAGTTCGAGAAGCAGTGGCTGCAGAAGATGATGTACGGCAACCACTTCACCGAGGAAGAGGAGTTCAAGCGGTTCCTCGAGAAGAACAACATGCCGCTGCGGCTCATCCAGCGCCAGTGGGAGCGCCAGTTCATCGTGATGGAGTATCTCCGCTACCGGATCGAGCCCCACATCAACAAGATTGGCCATCTGCAAATTCAGGACTATTACGAAAAGCACCCCGACGAGTTCAAGATTGCCGATGGCGTGGAGTGGCAGGACATCTTCGTCGCGGCCGGCAAGCACGCGAGTCGAGACGGCGCCCGCCAACACGCCGAGCTGCTGGCCGCCCGCATCCGCAAGGGCGAGGACTTCGTAAAGCTGTGCAAGCAGTTCGATAACGGCGACAGCTCCCTGCGCAACAATGCCGAGGGCATCGGCCGCAGCCGCGGCGAGATCAAGCCGCTCGAGGCGGAGGCCGTTCTGTTCGCCATGCAGGACGGCGAGACGCGCGTCGTGGAGATCGAGACGGGCTACCACGTCCTGCGCCTGGTGAAGCGGCAGCATGCCGGCGTGCAGCCCTTCAACGAGAAGGTCCAGCGGGCGGTCCGCGACAAGCTGCGCGGCCAGGTGTTCCAGCGCGAAACGAAGCGGATCATCGCCGACCTCAAGCGCCGGGCGGTGATCGAGATCGCCCAGAAGGTGCGCTGACAGGAAGCGGGAACGGGAGGGGGGGGGCCCCCCCCGCGCCCCTGGATTTGGGGCGGGGGGGGG
>JBBSEZ010000043.1:0-34791 GCA_038239195.1 Gemmatales bacterium | reverse complement strand
ACGGTGCCCCGGGCGGGGGGGCCCCCGCCTTGACTACCCCCCCCCACCCCCTACCCCCCCCCCCCCCGTCCCCCCCCCTCACCCTGTCACCCCCTCACCTCGTCACCTCTTCAGCGTGCGACGCGCTTTGGCCGTTCGGCCTCGAGCGAGGCCCTTCCCAGGGCCCGGCGCACCGCGGCGCAGATGCCGGGGACGTCGAGCCCGAGGTCGGCCAGCAGTTCGTTGCGCTCGGCGTGTTCAATGAAGCGGTCGGGAATGCCCAGGCGCACCACGTGCCGCGCGTCCAGCCCGGCGCTGTTCGCCGCCTCCAGCAAGGCGCTGCCGAACCCGCCCTCCAGGGTGCCCTCCTCCACCGTGACCACCAGGGGCAGTTCCTCGACCGCCTTGAGCAGCGTCGCCTGGTCCAGCGGCTTGGCGAAGCGAGCGTTGATGACGCCGACGTGCAGTCCTTCCTCGCGCAGAACCTGGGCCGCCTTCACGCAGGCGGGGAACAGGGTGCCGTAGGCGACCAGGCAGCCGTCGTCGCCCCAGTCGTGGACCTCGGCCTGGCCCAGTTCGAGCGGCAGCGCGGGCCTCTCGACGCGCTCGAGGTTGGCCTTGGGATAGCGAATCGACACCGGGCCGTTGTGGGACAGCGCGAAGCGCAGCATCGGGGCCAAGTCCGCCTCGTCGCCGGGGGCCATCACGACGAAGTTGGGGAACAGCCGCACGTACGGCGTGTCGAAAACCCCGTGGTGCGTCGGCCCGTCCGGGCCGGTCAGCCCGGCGCGGTCGAGGGCGAACGTCACCGGCAGGTTCTGGAGCGCGACCTCCTGGAAGATCTGGTCGAAGGAGCGCTGGAGGAACGTCGAGTAGATGTCCACGATGGGCCGCAGCCCGCTCTTGGCCAGGCCCGCGGCGAAGGCGACGGCGTGCGACTCGCAGATGCCCGTGTCGAAGAAGCGGTCGGGGAAGTCGGCGCGGGCCTTCTCCAACTTGTTGCCCTGGCACATGGCGGCCGTGATGACCGCCACGCGCTTGTCCTCGGTCATGGCCAGGTGGATCGCCGCGCTCATCGCGTCGGTGTAGGCCTTGCTCCCGCCGCGCTTGAGCGAGAGGATGGTCCGGCCCTCGCCGACTTTCTCGAAGACGGGCGGGGTGTGGTAGGTGACGGGGTCGGCGCTGGCCTGCGGGACGCCGTGGCCCTTCTTGGTGAGGACGTGGAGCAGCACCGGCCCTTTTTGGTCCTTGACGTCGCGCAGCCAGCGCCGCAGCGTCGGCAGGTCGTGCCCGTCGATGGGGCCGATGTAGCGGAAGCCCAGTTCCTCGAACAACATCCCGCCCGTGAAGAACGCCTTGACCCCGTCCTTGATCTGCTCCAGCGCGTGCGTGGCCATCTCGCCCACGACGGGGATGCGCGCCAACAGGTCGCGCACGTGGCGCTTGGAGCCCTGGTAGAGCGTCGTCAGGCGCGCGCGGTCGAGGCACTGGGCCAGCCCCCCGACACGCGGGCAGATCGACATCTCATTGTCGTTCAGGATGACGAGCAGGTTCTTGTTCAGCCCGCCCGCGTTGTTGAGCGCCTCGAAGACGATGCCCGACGGCAGGGCGCCATCCCCGATCACGGCCACGCTGTGGCGATCGTCCTCGCCCATCAACTCGTCGCCGACGCGCAGGCCGAGGGCGCAGGAGACGGAGCAACCCGCGTGGCCCGTCATGAACAGGTCGTAGGGGCTCTCGTTGGGGTTGGGATACCCCATGAGCCCGCCCTTCGTCCGGAGCGTCTCGAACTGGTTGAAGCGCCCCGTGATGAGCTTGTGGGGGTAGATCTGGTGGCCCGTGTCCCAGATGAGGCGGTCGCGCGTGAAGTCGAACGTCAGATGGAGGGCGAGCGCCAGTTCGACCACGCCGAGGTTGCTGGCGAAGTGGGCGGGGCGAATGCCCAGCACCCGCACCAGTTCATCGCGCATCTCTTGGGCCAACTCGGTGAGCTGGCCCTCGTTCAACGCGTGCAGGTCCTTCGGCGACGCGATTTGGGACAAGAGTGCGGTCATGACGGCTCCTCATCCTTAGTGCTTCGTTCTTAGTCCTTAGTTCTTAGCAAAGACAGAATACGACGTGGGCCCTCTTTGCTAAGAACTAAGGACTAAGAACTCCGGACTACTATCGATCGCGCTCGAGGACGATCGAGAACAGATCGAGCAGTTTCAATCGCTTCGGTCCGCCTACCTTGAGCCCGAGGGGCGCCAGGTGGTCCGCCGCCTCGCGCCCGAGGGCCTCGGCGCGAGCGCGGCTCCGCTCGACGCCCAGCAGGCCCGGGTAGGTCAACTTACCGCGCGCGGCGTCCTTTCCCACGCGCTTCCCGGCGACCTCCGCCTGCCCCTCGGCGTCGAGGAGGTCGTCGGTGATCTGGAAGGCCAGGCCGAGACAGCGGCCATAACCGTCCAGCCGTTCCAACAACTCCGGGGGGGGCGGCCCCGAAGCGTGGGCGTAGGCGGAGAGCGCTCCGAGGCGCAAACTGGCTCGGATCAGCGCCCCGGTCTTGCGGGCGTGCAAGAGCTCCAGTCCGGAGAGCGTGCGGGCCTCGCTGTTGTCTTCGCGCTCCCAGGCCAGATCGTCGGCCTGCCCGCCCACCATCCCGGCCGCCCCGGCCGCGCGGGCCAGCTCCAGACAGCAAGCGGCGGCCGTGGGGGCGGGATACCCACCCGCAAGCATCTCGAAGGCACGCGTGAGCAAGGCGTCGCCGGCGAGGATGGCCAGGGCCTCGCCGAACTTTTTGTGACAGGTGGGCAGTCCTCGCCGCAGGTCGTCGTCGTCCATCGCAGGCAGGTCGTCGTGAACGAGCGAGTAGGCGTGGACCATCTCCACGGCACACGCCGCCGGCCAGGGGCCCCCCCCGGACACGGCGCAGGCCTCTTGCACCGCCTCGGCCGCCAGCACGACCAGCACGGGGCGCAGGCGCTTTCCCGGGGCTAACAGGCTGTAGCGCATTGCCTCGAGCAAGGGCGCAGGCAGCCCCACTTCCGGGCGCAGGGCAGCGTCGAGGTGGGCCTGGGCTTCAGCGCGTTTCGCGGCGAGGTACGCTTCCAAGGTTGCGAGCTACTGCCTCTTGTTGGGTGCCGTCCTTGCCCCAGCCCTGATGAGGGAGGATCGCCTCCCTTCCTCCATGGTAGGTAACCGGGTGAGAATCATACCATTAACCGCGCATTTTGGGCAAGGGAGAGAGACGCGGGGCTCGCGCGAGGCCGCGCAAAATCGCGTCAGCCCATCTCCTCGGGCTTCTTGCGGGACCGGCGGGAAGGTTCCACTCCCTTGAGCAAGTCCTTCGGGGCGCCCGTAGCCTCGTGCTGGAAAGGCTGCAAGAGGGGCTGGCCGTCCTCGCTCGCGCCGGTCAGCAGCAGGATGCGCTGTTCGGCCTGGCGCAGCTCGTTGTAGCAGTGCTTGATGAGCCCCACGCCGTCCTCGTAGCGCGCCAGGGCGTCCTCGAGGCCGAGCTGGCCGTCCTCGAGCTCGCGCACCATGCGCTCCAGCGCCGCGAGGGAGCTCTCGAACGTGGGGCTCTCGGGAGGTGGTTCGTGCATGGCTGACCACTCCTTGGGTCGGAGGCGACCGCCCTCCCTCGAGAAGGAGGCAGCGGGCTACGGCATTCCCTTGCTCGAGTCGTCGGGGCCCACGGCGGTCGTCTCGACGCGGCTGACGATCCGTCCGTCTGGCAGCATCGTCACCAGCCAGTCGCCGGGCTGGGCGTGGCCGGCACTGCGGACGACGCTCAGGTCATCGACTCGTCGTGTCAGGCTATACCCTCGCCCCAGCACCTTCAAGGGGCTGAGCGCTTCGAGCCGCGCCGCCTGCGCTTCGAGCTGCTGCCGCGACCGCTCCAGGCGCGCCCGCAGCGTACGCCGAAGGCGCTCGTCCCAGTCATCGAGGCGCCGCTCCTCGTCGCGAATGCGCTCGAGCGGGTTGCGGAAGCATGGCCGGGTGCTCAGGTGATCGAGTCGCGCCCGGGCCAGTTCGAGAGCGCGGAGCAGGAGCGCGCGCAACCGTCCCTCCAGGCCGCGCAGCCAGTCGAGCAGTTCCGCCTGGTTGGGCGTCACGCGCTCGGCGGCCTCGGTGGGGGTGAGGGCGCGGACGTCGGCGACCATGTCGGCGATGGTCAGGTCGTCCTCGTGGCCAATGCCAGTCACGATGGGGATGCGCGAGGCGTGGATGGCCTGGGCGACGACCTCTTCGTTGAACGTCCACAGGTCTTCGAGGCTCCCCCCGCCCCGGCCGACGAGAAGGACGTCGAGCGGTTTGGCCGAGCCGGGCCCGGCGAGGCGATTCAACAGGCCGATCGCCCCCGCCACTTCGAGCGCCGCCCCTTCGCCTTGCACGCGCACGGGACAGACCCACACCTCCAGGGCCGGCCAGCGCCGACCAAGGACTTCGAGCATGTCGCGAACCGCCGAGCCTGTCGCGCTGGTGACGAGGGCGACGCGCCGGGGGACGTGGGGCAACGGCTTCTTGCGGCGCGGGTCGAAGTAGCCCTTGAGAGAGAGCTTCTCCTTGAGTTGGCGGAAGGCCAGCTCGAGCGGGCCGACGCCCTTGGGCTGGACCTCCTCGACGGAAAGCTGGTAGTCGCCGCGTGGGACGTAGACACTGAGCCGGCCGCGCACGATGACGCGCATCCCGTCGCGCAGGTCGAACCTCATGCGCAGGGCCACGCCACGGTAGACGACGGCCTTGAGCGCGGCCTCCTCGTCCTTGAGCGTGAGGTAGACGTGGCCGGAATGGGGCCGGGCCAGGTTGGAGACCTCGCCCTCGACCCAGACTTGCCCGTAACCCTCTTCGAGCGTGGACTTGATGGCGCGCGTCAGCTCGCCAACGGTCAGCGCGCGGATGTTCGAGGGTGGGAAGAGAGCGCTCATCGGTCACTTCCTGACGGTAGGCGAAGCGCGTGTAGGTTACACCAGTCCAGTAGTTTGGGGCAAGGCTGCTTCAAGAGACGGGGAAGAGCGTAACGGGAAGAGGTGGGAGAGGACAACAGCGGTTTCAGAGGGGGACGTCGACGTCGTGAGAGACGATCCAGGGCGGCAGCAGGGGGCGACCAAGGCGGAACCACCAGGGGCGGTCGTTCAGGCGTCTTTGAATCGTGAGAAAGTCTTCGTCGAGGCAAACGTGGAAGGCGGCGAGGAAGCCCGCGCGACCCAGAACGGCGTAGCGGCGCTGCGGGCTCGAACTGCCCGCCTGCGAAGGGCCAGCGAGGAAGTCGCTGGGCCAGGCGAAGTCCTCCCCGAAAAGGCGGACGCGGAGGGGACTGCGGTAGCGCTCGACCGCCCCGACGAGGCCGGAGGCGAGGCCCCGCGTCGAGTCAGAGCGGTCGAAGGGAATGGCCTCCTCCTGGGCGAGACCGATCGGCATCGCGGTGAAGTCGGCCCCACTATCGACGGTGAAGCGGATGGGGGCGAACGTGCCATACCGGGTGCGCACGGAGAGCGTGACGGCCGGGACGAGAAGATCGTCGCGTCCCCCCGGACGAGGCAAAAGGTACAGGCGGCGTTTCATCTGGCGAAGATTTAGATCGTGCTCGAAGTATCGTCCCAGGCTTGGGGCGAGTAGAGGATGACCCGACCGCGTTCCTCCGGCGTCAAGCAGGCCAAAGCCGCGTTGAACGGTTCGGTGTTCATCGCGCCGACGACGACAACCACCCGCCCCTGAGGCGTTCGCATAAAGCCGACGTCCTGCCCCCCGAAGAAGTAGTGTAACTTAACCTCTTCGGCCACGCGCAGCCGCTCGGCGGGCTTGCGGTAACGGTGCTCGCGGCAAGCCCTGTCGATCGCCTCCGCGAGCTCGGGAGGCTCTTCCATGTCCTTGAGGTAGCGCCACGTGGATCGATCCTGCCCCGTCGTGGCCGGGGCCGCCTCCGTTGGCCGCGCGCTGTCGGCGCTCATGTCGTCTCCTCTGCCTTGGGCGCCACCGCCTCGGCGACCAGTCGTTCGATCTCTCCCCAAACCTCCTCCGCATTATCTCCGCAAACGCTCAGCAACGCAACGCCCGCGCTCAGAGGGGCACGCCGACCGCGTGTTCGATGGCCCGGCGCGGGAAAACCTTTCGGGCCAGACGATATCACAAGGGACGATGGTTCATCCGGCGCTCGAGGGTGAGATAGGGCCGATCGACGGCGATGCGAAACGCATCGAGGAACGCCGCCCTCCCGAGAACCCCGTACCCGGAGGAAGAGGCGGGCGAGGAAGTAGCCAGGAAGTTACAAGGCCAGTCGAAGCCTTCTCCGCCAATGCGGACGTGGATCGTCCCCAGATACTTCTCGACGGAGCCAACCAGGCCCCAGGCCTTCCCCGCAGCCGCGTCGGATTGATCGACCGGAATGCCTTCCCGTTTCGCGAAAGCGAGAGGGAGGGCCGTCACGTCGGCGCCCGTATCGACCACGAACCGCACGGGGACGAAGTCCGAGTAGCGGCTGCGCACCCAGATAGTGACCTCCGGACGTGGACAGGACAGACCGTCGCTGACCCTCGGCCGTAGGAGGAGCTTCCATCTCATCCTTCGATGATCCCGATCATGCTGTCGCCATCATTCCACCTTGGCGGCGAGTACGTCGTAATTTGGCAGCGCTCCGACCTCGGCAGCGCATCCAGGACCGCGAACTCCTCGCCCTCCATGTCCCCCGCGCAAACGATCAGAAGCCCTTGCGGGGTCGTCACGTAGGCGACCGCCTGACCGCCGAAGAAGTGCTGGAGCTTGACGTCCTCCTCGACCTCGCGCCGCGCCGCGGGCTTGCGGACCTTCCACTCCTTGCAGGTGTCCTCCACGACCTTCTGCATTTCGGGCGGCAACGTCATGTCCTTGAGGTAGCGCCACTTCGACCGATCCAGCCCCTTCGCCGCGGTAAGGGCCTCTCCGTTCGGCGGCGCGTTGTCGGCGTTCACGTTTTCCCCTCCGCCTCGGTCGCCAGTGTCTCGGCGACCAGTCGTTCGACCTCTCGCCACACCTCCTCCACATTGTCTCCGCAGATGCGCAGGAACGCAACGCCCGCGCTCAAAGAGACACGCCAGCGGGATGCTCGACGGCCCAGCGCGGGAATGCAGTGCGAGCAAGACGATACCACAAAGGACGATGGTTCATCCGGCGCTCGAGGGTGAGATAGGGCCGCTCGATGGCAATGTTGAAAGCGGCAAGGAAGCCGCCGCGGCCGAGCACTGCATACTTTCTCGAGCTCCGAACGGGCGATGCCGGCTCGCCCAGGAAGTTACATGGCCAATCGAAGTCTTCGTCAGCGACTCGGACGTGGATGGTGCCGAGGAACTTCTCGACGCCACCGACCAGTCCTGAAGCCCGGCCTCGGGTTGCTTCATTGCGGAGGAACGGAATGTTCTCTTCCTGGGCGAGCGCGATGGTCATTCCGGGGAGGTCCGCTCCTGTATCCACGACAAACCGGATCGGGGCGAATGCGCCAAACCGACCGCGAACCCAGAGGGTTATCTCGGGCGAGGCACAATCGACGCCATCGACAACCCGAGGCCTGAGCCAGACCTTCCGCTTCATGAGTGGCGCTCAGCGGGAAGTGGTTGATTCGTTCCAGATCGAGGGCGAGTAGATCGTCACCTGGCGGCGCTCCTCTCGACTCAAGAGGGCGAGTTGAGCGCTGAAATCTTCCGTTCCCAACTCTCCCGTGGCGACGATCAGAAGCCCCTGCGGGGTCGTCACGTACGCGACCGCCTGCCCGCCGAAGAAGTGCTGGAGCTTGATGTCCTCCTCGACATCGAGCCGGGCCGCGGGCTTGCGGCACTTCCACTCCTTGCAGGTGTCCTCGACCACCTTCTGCAGTTCGGGCGGCAATTTCATGTCCTTGAGGTAGCGCCACTTCGACCGACCCACCCCCGCCGCTTTCGCGGCCGTGGCGCCCACATTCGGTTGCATGCTGTCGGCGTTCACGTTTTCCTCTCCGCCATAATCGCCAGGGCCTCGGCCACCAACCGCTCGACTTCCCGCCACACCTCCTCTGTATTGTCTCCGCAAACGCGCAGGAACGCAACGCCCGCCGCCTTCGACGCCAGTTCCTCCTCCTCGTGGTCGCCGACGCTGACGATCACCCGATGCTCGCGCGCCAGCCGGGCGATGACCTCCGCCTTGTGCGCCCGGCTCGACTGCCAGTCGGGGCACAGGTGCAGATTGCGCCAGCCCGGCAGGCGGTGGTCGAGCAGGAACTTCTCCGTCCCGGCCCGCGAGGCCGACGGGCGCGCGGTGACGTAATGCACCTCGACGGAGCGGTGCAGGGCGGCCAGCACGCGGCACCCTGCCAGGATCGGCTGATCGAACTGGACGCAAAGGGTGTCGTCGAGGTCGCACACGATGGCGTGGGGGCGCGGTCGCGGCCGCAGCCAGTCGGGGAGCTGCTCGGTCATGGGGACCACTCCTTCAGGCCTGATTAGAAGGGGATGTCATCTTCGTTCAGGCCCAGGTCCGGGCCGCACGAGATGGCGCTTCCAAAGCGGGCCTCCAGCGCGAGACGAGCTTCGGCCGTGAGGGAGTTCCCCTCGAAAAACACCCTCGTGTTGCCGGAGAGGTGGGGCGAGGCCAGGAGGGCGTTCGCGCCTTCGTCGCGAAGGTAGTGGTGGCGCAGATCAAGCGTGCGCAAGCCGGCCACCTCACGGCAGGAGACGAGGCGCTCCAGAAGGACGACGGTAAGGGGCTCCCAGTTTCCCCCATTATCTGCGCCGAGGCGGAGATGTAAGAACGGGGTCAGGGAGCAGACGGCACCGGCCTGACGGATGAGGGAGTCAACCGCTTCGGGCCCGGAGACGTAGATGCTCTCGACAAACCCACGACGGAAGGTGAAAGCAAACCGGTACTCGGCTTCCTCGTTGGGGCCAAGGCCCAGCGCGTGCAGAGGGGCAAGCCAAGCCTGTCGATACTCGGGCCGCAAAATACCTTCGACCATTCCCGCTCTAAAGGGGTCGTCTGGGTCGTAGAAGCGGGCCATCCGGCATTGTGCCCGGATGAATTCCGCCCGCGCCTCGTCCCCGTGCTCCTCCAGCCAGTCCGCGTACACGAGCCGATGAACGGCCTCGTCGGGCTGATCCAGAATCGCCCGGAGCAAAGCGGCCTGGTCGGACATGGCACGCCTCCTGCTTCTGCCCTCAAATCGCGGCGCACTCCAGCCCGAACGTCGCCGCGACCGGGCCGTTCGTCACCTTTCCTTTATACACGTTCACCCCCAGCTTCAGAGCCGGGCTCTCCGCGATGGCGTGCTCTACCCCCTTGCGCGCGAGCTGGAGCACGTACGGCAGCGTCACGTTCGTCAGGGCGTAGGTGCTGGTCCGCCCGACGGCGCCGGGCATGTTGGTCACGCAGTAGTGGACCACGTCGTCGATGATGTACGTCGGGTGCGAGTGCGTCGTCGGCCGCGAGGTCTCGACGCACCCGCCCTGGTCGATGGCCACGTCGATGATGACGGCGCGAGGCTGCATCAGCTTCAAGTCTTGCCGGCGCACCAGCCACGGCGCCTTGGCGCCTGGGATCAGCACGGCGCCGATCAGCAGGTCGGCCCGGCTGAGGCTGTAAAGGATGTTGTGCCGATCGCTGTAGAGCGTGGTCACGTTCTTCGGCATCACGTCGTCGAGATAGCGGAGCCGGTCGAGGTTGACGTCGAGGATGGCGACGTTGGCCCCCAACCCCGCGGCGACCTTGGCGGCGTTGGCCCCCACGATGCCGGCGCCGAGGATGACGACGCTGGCCGGCAGCACCCCCGGCACGCCCCCGAGCAGGATGCCGCGCCCGTCGAACGGCCGCTCGAGGTATTTCGCCCCTTCCTGGATGCTCATGCGCCCCGCCACCTCGCTCATCGGCGTGAGCAAGGGCAACGTCCCTCGCGCGTCCTTGATCGTCTCGTAGGCGATGGCGGTGATCCCCGAGGCCATCACGGCGCGCGTCAGGTTCTCGTCGGCGGCAAAGTGAAAGTAGGTGAAGACGACCTGGCCGGCGCGCATCAAAGGCCATTCGACGGGCAGCGGCTCCTTCACCTTCACGATCAGGTCAGCGTTGCCCCAGACGTCCTCGGCGTTGGCGACGATTTCGGCACCGTTCTGCCGATAATGCTCGTCGCTGATGCCGCTGCCCTGCCCTGCCCCGGCCTGCACGAGCACTTTGTGCCCGGCGCGCGTCAGCTCCTCGGCGCCCACCGGGATGAGGGCGACGCGCGACTCGTGCGTCTTGATCTCGTTGGGCACGCCGACGACGAGCTTGCCCGGAAGGGACGTGACTGGTTGCGCCATGAGGAGGCCCCGGCTTGCTCGGAACGCGTGAGGAAGAAAACGCTTCGGCGAGCGGCAGGGCTTGGTTTGCTGTAGGACGGCTCTCCCGAGCCGTCCGGACGGCTCAGAGGCTGTGAATTTATTCCAGATCACCCCGTCAGCGGACCATCGAATAAGGACTTACGGCGATGATCGGGGATTAATTCACAGGCTCTCAGGAGAGCCGTCCTACAAGGTGGCCTTCTCCTCCTGCTCGCCTCACGAGGGGCCCCGCCCCCGGACACGCGGTCATTCTCGAAAGGGGGAGATGCGAAATCAAGGCCAGACTTGCCCCTTGGTCCGCAGCCCATCCTGTGCCACAATAGGATGGCGCCCCGACCTGGGCCCGCGAGGAATTGACGATGCCAACCCGCTGGTTAAGCGCGACGATCGTTGTCTTCTGGTTGGGGACCAACGGCTGGCTCTTCTACCACGAAGTCTGGCCGACGCTGCGACCCGGGCAACCCCCGCCGATGACCATCGACCTCATTCAGGAGGCAAAGAAAGAGAGCTACGTCAACTGGTCGGTCACTCAGAACGGCCGAGCGGTGTTCAAGGCGAAAACAAGCGTCAAACGGCTCGGGCCCGAAGTCTTCGAGTTGACGGCCGACTACGTGCAGCGACCGCGAGACGCCCAGGCGACCTTCACCTTTGCGCAGGTCCACCGGATGCACAGCAGCTACCGAGTCACCCAGGAGGGAAACCTGCTGGCCGTGCGCGTGGAGATCGGCGCTACCTTGTCGAAGAAGAGCGTCGGCGACGTTGTCCTCACCATCGCCGGCACCGTCGAGTCGGGCCGGCTCGCCCCGCACCTCCGCATCAGCAGTCCCGCCCTCTCCAAGCCCTTTGAAAAAGACCTGCCCGCCGTGGCCGTGCCCGCCCGAGGGTCTGTGCTGCTCCCACTGCACCCCGTCGATCGCATCCGCGGACTGCGGCCCGGACAGGCGTGGACGGTCCCCCTCCTCGAACCGATCGGAGACTCGCTGAATGAGTGGTTCGGCATCGGCGGCGGTGCGCGCTTCCTCCACCCGCGCATCCGGGACGAAACCGCACCGTTGCCCGAGCGGAGAGAGGACGTGCCTTGCCTGGTGATCGACTACCGAGGGGACGACCTCAAGGCGTCCACCTGGGTCGAGGAGGCCACCGGCCGGGTGCTCCGTCAAGACGCCGAGATCGGAGGCGACCGTTGGGTGATGCAGCGCGACTGAGCCCTGCCCGGGCCTTCCCCCCCTTCTCGATCTGCTACTCTCATGATCCAACTCGACAAAGTCACAAAACGGTACGGCACCCAGACCGCGGTCCACGAGCTCAGCCTGGACGTCCCGGCGGGAGAGTTGTTCGCCTTCCTCGGCCCCAACGGCGCCGGCAAGACGACCACCATCAAGATGATGTGCGGCCTGCTCTTCCCCACCTCGGGCCGCGTGCTGCTCGGCGGCTTCGACATGCAGCGCGAGGGCGACCGCGCCCGCCCGCTGCTGAGCTACGTGCCCGACCAGCCGTTCCTTTACGAGAAACTCACTGGCCGGGAGTTCCTCCAGTTCATCGCCGACATGTATGGCCTTCCGCCCGAGCACGGACGGGCGCGCATCGCCGAGGTGATCGAACTGTTCAGCCTCCACGAGTTCATCGACGAGCTCACCGAGCGCTACTCGCACGGCATGCGGCAGCGCACCGTGTTCGCCTCGGCCCTGGTCCACGAGCCCCGGGTGCTGATCGTCGACGAGCCGACCGTCGGCCTCGACCCCCACAGCGTCCGCCAGCTCAAGGACCTGCTGCGCCGCCAGGCCGACAGCGGCACTACCGTCTTCCTGTCGTCGCACTCGCTGGACGTCGTCGAAGAGCTCGCCGATCGCATCGCCATCGTCAACCATGGCCGGCTCATCAGT
Organism: Gemmatales bacterium; assembly: GCA_038239195.1. Lineage (GTDB taxonomy): Bacteria > Planctomycetota > Planctomycetia > Gemmatales > Gemmataceae > JBBSEZ01. The sequence goes on along the minus strand of JBBSEZ010000043.1, from coordinate 22,637 downwards.
TGCGGGACCCTGGCGGGCCTGCGCCAACAAGCTGCGGTGGATGGCTCCCTCGAGCACGTCTTCCTCACGCTCACGCGCGGCGCGGCGGAAGAGGACAAGGTGACGGGGTGACAAGGTGACGGGGTGACAAGGTGACGGGTGACAAGGTGATTGGGTGAGAGGGCGTGCTGTCATGAACGAACGGGCGGAAACGAACCTTGAGGCGGAAGGCCCCCCTCACCCTGTCACCTTGTCACCCCCTCACCTTGTCGCCCCGTCACCTTGTCACCCCGTCACCTTGTCACCGCGCGTACCGGTCAATCAGGCGCTGCTCTTCCATCGGCTGCGCCTGCGCGTTCAGAGCAACTCCTGGCGGTTGATGTTCGGGCAATCGAGCGTCCGCCCCGCGACGGTCCTGGTGTGTAGCGTCATCGTGTGGGCCTTCGTGTTCTCGGTCAGCTTTCTCGGCTTCCGCACCCTCAAGGACGTCCTGCTCGTCCCCATTGACGGGCAGATCGTCGGCCTGCTCATCGCGCTCCTCTTCCTCGCACTGGGCGTGCTGCTGGTCTTCTCGACGGGACTGATCTTGTACGGATCGCTGTTCACCGCCCCGGAGACGGCCTTCCTGCTCAGCAAGCCCGTGGCCGCCGACCACGTCTTCGCCTACAAGTTCCACGGCGCCGTCGGTTTCAGCAGTTGGGCGTTCCTTCTCCTCGGCGGGCCCATCCTCATCGCCTACGGGCTGGCGTGTGAGGGGCCCTGGTACTTCTACCTTTTCCTTCCGCCCTTCTTCCTCGGCTACGTCCTCTTGCCCGGCTCGCTCGGCGCCCTCCTGTGTTTGCTCCTCGTCAACTTCGTGCCGCGCCGACGGAAAGAGGTCGTGGGCGTGGTCCTCGCCGCGCTCGTCGCCCTGGCGGGCCTGTGGGTGTACCGCCTCATCCAGGAGGCGCGCCCGGGGCGCAACCAGGCGCTGGAGGCGATGGCAGAGGCGGCCAACACGCTGCTGAATCGCTTCTCGTTCGCGCGGAGCGCGTGGATGCCCAGCCGCTGGGTCGCCCAGGGGCTTCAGGCCGCCGGGCAAGGCGAACTGGGCAAGACCTGCTACTACCTCGCGCTGGTGTGGAGCAACGGCTTGCTCCTCTACCTGCTCACGACTTTCGCGGCGAGGAAACTGTATCGGCGCGGCTTCAACCGGCTCACGACGGGCGGCGACCTGCGCCGGCGCTACGGGGGCCTGTGGATGGATCGGCTCCTCGACACGTGCCTGCCGTTCGTTCACCACGGCACGCGCCTCTTGATCGTCAAGGACTTCCGCACTTTCCGCCGCGACCCCCAGCAGTGGGCGCAGGTGGTGCTCTTCAGCGGGCTGCTCGTCCTGTACTTCACCAACATCCGGCGGCTGTTCATAACCGACATTGAATGGCCCTATCAGAACGGCATCAGCGCCCTCAATCTGTGCGCCATCGCGCTGCTCCTCTGCACCTACACGGGCCGATTCATCTACCCGCTCCTGAGCCTCGAGGGCCGCAAGTTCTGGATACTCGGGCTGCTCCCGCTCCAGCGCGATCAATTGCTGTGGGGCAAGTTCGCCTTCTCGACGACGGGCGGGCTGCTCATCGCCGAGTCGCTCATGCTCATCAGCGACCTGATGCTGGAGATGCCCTGGGACGCGATCGTGCTGCACCTGCTGACGGTGGCCGTGCTCGCGGCGGGCCTGAGCGGGCTGAGCGTGGGCCTGGGCGCGTGCATGCCGAACTTCCGCGAGACCGACCCGAGCAAGATCGCCGTCGGCTTCGGCGGCACGCTCAACCTGGTGGCCGGGCTGCTGTTCCTGCTCGTCGTGCTGGGACTCATGGCGGGGCCGTGGCACGGCTTCCGGGCGATGCACAAGCCCGAAGACGGGGCGCCGCCGCTGATGCTGCCGATGGTTTTGCTGGGAGCGGCGGCCGGGCTGGTGGTGGGGGCGGCGGGGGTGCTGCTGCCGCTGCGCGCGGGGGCAGAGGCACTGCGGAAGATGGAGTTTTGAGGGGCGGGCCTCAGCGCGGGCTTCCTGCGTGCCGTGGGCCCCCCTCGGCCTGGCTCCCGCCGTTCTCCAGCGCCTTCGAGCGCCCGGCGTGCAAGACGTCCTCGAGGACGGCGACGGGATGGCGGCCCTCCAGTTCGCTCAACGCGGTCACGAGCTCGGCGATGCGCTGGTGGTAGTCGGCGAAGTGTTCGGAGGATGGGACCATCTGGAAGGGCGGTCGGCCGGGGCCATTCGCGGGGGCCTCGAAGCGCAGAAGATGCGGGCTCGGGTTGGGCGTGAGTTGCCAGCCGCGACTCTGGAGGTAGGCTCGCAGGTCGGCGACCTGGAGGCTGTCGATTCTCGGATCGAGCCAGCGCCACGGGTTCATAGCTCCTCCCCTGCCTTGATGGCGTTCATTATGCCACGGAGGGCCGACGCCGTAAAGGCGTTCGCTCGCCGGAGCACTACGCGCACAGACCGGCGATTTGCTGTGGGGCCCTGTCCTTTCAGAGAAACCCAGTATGCGCAGCGCCGAACGGTCAGGCCCTCTTCCGTCTGCGCAAGCCACTCCGCTTCGTGCTCCGGCAAGACGAGCACCACGAGAATGCGCGGGCAACCGGGTGCAGGGTGACGGAGAGCATTATACCCTGCCACCTCGAGGTCGTAGCGAACCTCGGTGTTGCTGACCCGCGAGAGCGTGGTGCTCTTCGCCTGGACGTCGAGCTTGTAGCCTGTCTCGGCGTGGTGTCCGGCGAACGCTTCAATGTCGTTGACCGTCAGGTCGATCCCATAGTCCGGCCTCGGCTCACTGGTGCTCATCCCACAGCGAGCGGCCACAGCTTGGATGTACGATCGACAAAGGAGCTCCTGTACGTGGTTGCGGGTCAGCACGCCCCAGCCCTCCGCAGTGCATCACTGTTCGCGCCCAAGAGGGGCCAACTCCGTGAGCGGCGCTTCTCGGGCCCCTCCCTCGCGCCCTCACGTGCCATGCTGCTGCGCTGCCCGCACCAACGCCTCCGCCGCCCGGTCCACTTCCTCCTCCGTCGTGAAGCGCCCCACCGTCAGCCGCAGCGCCCCGCGCCCGATCTCGGGCGGCACGCGCATGGCGCACAGCACCGGCGATTGCGTCACCTTGCCCTCGTGGCACGCCGACCCCGTGGAGGCCGCCACCTCCGGCACCTTCTCCAGCAACTCCGCACCGACGTGGCCGACGAAGTTGGCGTTGAGCGTGTTGGGCAGCCGCTTCTCCGGATGGCCGTTGAGTACGACGCGCTCGCCCAGCCCCGCCTGCAATCTCGCCCACAGCCGATCTCGCAACGCTCGCAAGCGCTGCGTTGCCCCGGACAGCCCCTGGCGCGCGATCTCGCAGGCCGTCCCCAGCCCGACGACGTGCGGGACGTTCTCGGTCCCGGCGCGCCGCCCGCTCTCGTGCCCAGCCCCGTGGATGAAGCTCTCCAGCTTCACCCCGCGGCGCACGTAGAGGGCTCCGATGCCCTTGGGGGCATAGAGCTTGTGCCCCGCCACGGTCAGCAGATCGACGCCCAGCTCGTTGACGTCCAGGCTCACCTTGCCCAGCGACTGGGCCGCGTCGGTGTGGACGAGCGCCCCGCGGGCCCTGGCGAGGGCGGCGATCTCCTCGATCGGCTGGAGCGTCCCCACCTCGTTGTTGGAGTGCATGATGCTGACCAGCGTCGTCTTGCGGTCGAGCGCCTTGCGCACCGCGTCGGGATCGACGAGCCCCTGGCCATCGACGGGCACCACCGTCACCCGACAACCGAGTCGCTCGAGAAAGGCCGCGGGCTGGGCCGTGGCGGGGTGCTCGATGGCGCTGATGATGAGGTGGGCCCCGCGCGCCCAGCGGCCAAACCAGCCGCCGAGCTTGGTGAAGACGGCCCCCTTGAGGGCGTGGTTGCTGGCCTCGGTCCCCCCACCGGTGAAGACGATCTCGTCGGGGTGAGCGCCCAGCAGCGCGGCGACCTTGGAGCGAGCCTGCTCGACGGCGTCGTGCGCGGACTTGCCGAGGCTGTGCGTGCTGGATGGGTTGCCGAAATGGTGATGGAGGTAGGGAAGCATCGCCTCGACGACTGCGGGGGCGAGGGGCGTGGTGGCGTTGTAGTCCAGGTAGATGGGAGTCATGGTTCGTTCGGCGGAGGATGGAGGGGCGACAAGTTCGTTGTAGGGCGGGGACCGCGAGGAGGAACCGAAAAAGGGAGACTGCACGCCAAGCCCCCCAAGACAGGCTATCGACGCGGGCCGTCTTGGAGTGCGGCGATTCATCGGCGCTTTCTTTTGTCTTCGGGGAGGCGGCCGAGAGGCGCGGTTCCGCCCCCTTGGGAGAGGCGAAAAAGCGAAGAAAAGAACGCGCCGATGAATCGGACGCACTCCAAGACAGTCCCCACGGGCGGAGGACCGAAAAAAGGCGTGACCGACAGGTCGCCCCATCGGCCACGCCTCACAAGGAGAGGGCCCCTCTCGCCAGAGAGGCCCGACTCGCCGAACGGCTCAGCGATCGGCGGGCCGCGCCTCTCTGCACCGCCCTCTGTCTACATTCTATCCTCACAGAGGGGCTGGAGAAAATGGCAAAGCTGCGTTATCCTCTCCGCGAGAGCGGATTGAGAGGGCCGTGCAGGATGTGCCGGCGCTTTTCTCCGACCCTTCTTCCCTCCGCCAAGGTGCTTGTCGATCAGTTCGCCGACGTCCACTCGGTCCTCGGGGAGACCGCGCCACGCCGGGGCAGCCTCGCGAGTGAGCTTGCTTCCACGAACGTCCCCCGACTGGCCTCATTTGCGAAACTCTCCCGTTCAGGGCTTTGAGGTTGGGCCGAGAAACTTGTCCCCGTTGTAATGGATGAGGTGGTCGGGGAGCTCTTTGATCCACACTTCCGTTTCCCAGGCGACTTCTGCGGCGTACTTCTTGAAGGTCTTGAAGTCGGGGAATGCGGTGACGAAAACGGGGACGAGGTGACACCCTTTGAGCAGGGCCTTCAGTTCGGCGAGGCGCCCGGGCGACACCGGGCCCTGCGTGGTGACGGCTTCAACGAGAAAAAGCCAAGCCTTCTCCTCCAAGTGGAGCACGACGTCCGGGAACTTGTCGTGCATCGAGCAGGGGACACCGAGAGATTCGAGCGCGTCTTTTTCCAGCAAGATGTCTTTCTTCGCCGTGTCCCCCAGATAGAGAAGTCGCGACCCGGGCGCGAACCGAGGGGCGAATTCTTCGATGACCGCCTTCTCAAGTTCGTTGTGCGCACCGGGCGACAAGTTGATCGTCCGGCCCGTGGGGACGACCACCGGAACGTGGTGCTTGGCGCGCGCTGCCTGATAGGCCTCGAGCAAGGAGCCTCGCTTCTCGAGAAACGCCTTTGCCTTCGCGTCGAAGTCGGCCGCGCCATACGCCTGGACGACGAGAAGAGCGTCCTCCGTCAAGCAGTATCGGTTGTGCATGCTGTTCGTGGCGCGACGGGGGTCATCGCGGTTCTTCGCGACGACGTGGGCTTGCTCGAGTGGCCGCAGGGCGGTTTTGCGAAACGTCTCTCGACTGTTTTCCGCATACTCCTTGCCGAGGACGGCGATGAACTGAATCATCGCATGAACGCCCATCTCTCGTTGCTTGGCCGCGCTCCATTTCCCGTTCAGCCCGACGTCCGCCAGCGCCATCAGAATGCGCGCAGCAAGGTCCGACTGCTGCTTGGCCGGCAAGCCGAGCGCTTTCAGGATCGCCTTCCCCTCCACAAGCTTGGACCGGGGCAACTTCGTGGCCATCTTGGGGCACTCACTCGAAAAGGAGGCGTTGCTTCGAGCGCGCATAGTTGGCCCCCGCTCGGGGGGGCGTGTTCAGACACGAGCGCACGGCGAGTGCGATCGCCTTCGCCAGCAACGGTGGGACGGCGTTCCCCACCTGATTGAACTGGTCGCCCTCCGTGCCGCAGAACGTGAACCAGTCGGGGAAGCTCTGAAGCCGCGCCCCTTCTCGAACGGTCAAGCGCCGCCGCCGACCGTCCGGCAAGCGCACCCGGAGCATGTCCCCCGTGGCGCCGTTGAGGTTCCGGCAGGTCACTGTTCGGCTCGGCCGGTCGAGGTGCAGATCGCGCGGCCGCACGCACTTGGAGGCCTTTTCATACCGGGCCACGTAGACGTCCATGCTGGGCGTGAGGAACTTTGCCCCTTCGGGGATGGAGTGCGCCAGTTCCCCCAAAGCCTCGCCCGCAGCGATGGGGCACGTCCCATGAGTTGGCGCGGGGAAGTGAAACGTGCCGTTGTGGGCGACGACGAACAGCCGCTCCCGGTTCTGGGGAACGCCATAATCGACGGCGTTGAGGAGTTGCCACGCAACCTGATAGCCCAGGCCCTCCAGGCTCTCCACGATGGCATCGAGGTACGCCCGGTTCTGATAAAGCATCCCCCGAACGTTCTCGAAAACAGCAATCCGGGGGCGGTAGCGCTCCACGGCAGAGAGGTAGGCCGGGAAGCCATCGCGTTCGTCCTGATTGCCGTTCTGGTGCCCGTTGACGGAGAAGGGCTGACAGGGCGGCCCACCGACGAGGACGGCCGCTCCCTCGGTGAGTTCCTGGCCGGGCCGGAGCACCCGCTGATGGCAGGGCGAACCGAGGTTCTGGCGATACGTCGCGCAGCAATCCTCGTCCCGCTCGAAGCCGACGGTCGAGAAACCTGCCGCCTCGAAGCCTAACGCCAAACCGCCACAACCTGCGAACAGGTCGAGTGCGATCAACCCTTCCCTTTTCTTGGCGGACGGGGGAAGTTCCGAGGCGAGGAAGTCAGGGTAGGGCGTTCGACGAGCCATGTTGCCTCCCTGTGCAGGCGACCCTCTTCCCCCATCGACTCAAGGGAGCGGAAAGGAGGACGAAACCCGCCCCGCAGCGCCATCTCCCAACAGGTGTACACTAGATCTAGAGCGGAGGGCAAGAGGATTCGCGCCTCCTCGTTCAGATTGTCGGTCAGAACGAAGCAGTCTGTGCGGACTGTCCCGAACGATTCACTGGCCGGGGCCTTCTCCGATGCTTGAAACAGGCGCTCCGCCCTTCTTCCCTCCGCCAAGGCCCTTGTAGAACCACCCGGCCCCTTCGCAGTCCTTGCTCACGCACCCCCGCCCCTGGGCACGAGCTTTGCATGGAAGATGTACAGCCCACGGGAGGTTGCCATGTCACCAACGAACGTCAAGGAACTCACGGTCTACTCCGTCGAAGGCCACCACATCGTTCACGCCCCCCTTGGGCGCGGGGAGGAGTTGCGCCATCACCTCGCCTCGCACGGGGTGGCGTCGGCCGTCAGCACCCTGGCCGAGGCGCCGTTCGACCGGCTCGAACTGGAGGGCGCCGTCGATGCGGACGCCGTCCAGGCGCTGCTCGACAACTGGGAACGCTGAGCGAGCCCCAGCGCCTCGCGGCGCTCCGGCGGACAGTCGCCTACGACCTCGAAGGGGCGCGGGAGGCTCTTTCGTCCAACCCCATCAGCGCCCCCTCCTCTCCGCCAGCGCGAGGTCGGCCAGGTCGGGAATCAGCAACACCGTCCCGGGCGCGACCTGGTCCGGGGCCCGCAACCGATCGCGGTTCGCCCGGAACAGCGCCGTCGATTTGTCCCCGTCTCCGTAGTATTGTCGGGCCACGCTCACCAGCGTCTCCCCGTCCTGAATCACGTGCGAGCGAGCCTCCCCGGTCGCCCCGGAGGGGATCGGCAACGGGCGAGGAAGCCTCCCTGCCACGTCCACCCCAACCAGCGGGCCCGGCACCTCGCGCGCAACCCGTTCGCCCGGCGCCTTGGCCCCCCCGAGCCCGACTGAGGACGCCTGGGCCCTCGTGTCGTTTGTGGCGAAGGTCGGCACGTCTCGGCGGAAGAAGACGACCGCCACGACGATCACCAGCCCAACTCCCACCACCAGTCCGAGTTTCGCATCGTTCGGCATCGCCAGGGCCCTTCCGCAGAGGACAGGCACGCGACCATCCCTGGCCGGCGCCCTTGTCGGCGCCTCGCTCCTTTCTTTGAACTATTTCCCCCGGTTTGAAGCACGGTGGCCCTCGCGCGCCTCAAAAGCCCTGCGCCCGGAGGAAGGCCCACGGCAGAGGCGCCAGCCGAGGCGCGGAAGGCACAGGCGCCCGAACCAATCAACTTGCCGCGGGCAGCACAGGCTGCGCCCAAGGCCTCGCTCGCCTCCCTCACTTCGTGGGAGGGCCCTCGATGTAGACGTCTACCTGCTGCCCGACGTAGACCCGCGCCTCCTTGCTTTGCAGGGCGTAAATCGCCTGGAGCACTCGGGTGTCCACCCGTTCCGTATTGTCGCCCGTCAGCGACTTCTTCGGGACCACGTACGGCTCGACGCGCACGAACGTCAGCACGTACTCTTGCCGCGGGTCGCCGCGCAGCATCGCTTTCGCCGCCGTCCCCGGCCGAAAGCGCGGGATGTCGTTCTCGTCGACGTCCACCCGGACGTGCAACCGATGGACGTTGCCCAGCACCACCAGCGCTGGCCCCGGCTGCGTGCCGACGTACTCGCCGGGTCGGACGTTCACCTGGAGCACCTCGCCCTCGACCAGCGCCCTCACGTCGAGCCGGTCGATCTCGATCTTCGTCTGCTTCACCTGCGCAGCGGCCTGGAGGATGCCGGCCCGGGCAATCGCCTTGTCCGGGCCCCAGGCGCCCGCCTTTTGCAGCTTGTAGTCCGCCTCGGCGCGCGCGAATTGTTCGCGCGCCACCCGCGCCGCCTGCTCGCGCCGCACCATCTCCTCCGCTCCGATCGTGCGCGTCGCATACAGCCGGCGGGCGCGGACGAGCTGGTCTTCCTGGTCGGCGAGGTTGGCCCGCGCCTCGCGCACCTTCGCCTCCCAGGCCGGCAGCTCCTCCAGGCGCGGCTGTTTCTCCAGCTTGTCCAGTTGTGCCTCCGCCGACGCCAGCATGGCCTGCCGGACGGCGAGCTCGGCCTTGAGCGCCCGGTCGTCCAGCTTGAACAGCCGTGCCCCCTTCTTGACCTGGGCGCCGACCTTGACGCACACCTCCGTGACGATGCCCGGCAAGTTGGTGCCGACCGCTATGTTCTCCGTCTGCGCCTCGATGAGCCCCGCCCCGGCCACCCCGCTCCCGAACGGCGAGCGCGCCGGCATCACGGGCGGCTGGAGCTTGGGCGGCGTCTGCTGCGCCTTCACCACGTGATAGACGGCGAACAACAGCATCCCTACCGCCGCCAGCGGCAAAGCGAATTTCCGAATCATGACTGGGCCTCCTTTTCGTTGGCCTCGACGCGATCGATCTGGCCATCGCTCATGTAAACGATGCGATCGCCGAACTTGTAGACGCGGCTGTCGTGCGTCACGACGATCACGGCGCGATCCGGCTGGACCGCCACGCGCCGGAGCAGTTCCATCACCGTCTGCCCGGAGTGCGCGTCGAGCGCCGCCGTCGGCTCGTCGCAGACCAGCAGGCGCGGCTCGTGGATCAGCGCCCGGGCGATGGCCACGCGCTGCTGCTGCCCGCCCGAAAGGTGCGCCGGCAGCACCTCGGTCTTGTCGTGCAGGCCAACCGCTTCGAGCATCTGGCGGGCCTTGGCGACTGCCTCGCGGCGCGGCCGGCGGGCAATCAGGAGCGGCACCGCGGCGTTCTCGGCCGCCGTCAGCGCCGGTAGCAGGTTGTACTGCTGGAAGACGAAGCCGATGTTGGCGCCGCGGAAATCGACCTTGCGGCGGTCCGACAGCTTCGTCAACTCCGTGCCCAGCACCGCCACCTCCCCCTTCGTCGGCTCCAGCAGCCCCGCGACGATGGAGATGAGCGTCGTCTTGCCGCAGCCCGACGGGCCCACCAGCAACGTCATCTCGCCGTAGGGCAACTCCAGGTCGATGCCGCGCAACGCCTGCACGCGCGTGTCGCCCTGGCCGAAGTCCTTGACGATGCCCCCGCACGCGATCGCCCAGGAGGCACGGGGAGCTTGCGCGGGCCGAGCGGAAGTCGTCCCGCGCAACGAGTCGGTCGTGACCATGTTGGCGCCCTCTCCTTGGTCCGTCACTTGAACACCACCGCCGGCTCCAGCACCAGCACGCGGCGGATGCTGACCACGCTCGCCAGGAACACGATCCCCAGCACCGCGACCCCACTGCCGACCAAAATGTGCCAGGTCATGTGAAACGCCGGCGGCACCGACTTCGCCGCCACGGTCATCACGATGCCGAACAGCGCCGCCCCTCCCACGCCCAGGCCGTAGCCGACCACGCCCACCACCAGCGCCTGGAGCAAGCTCATGCCCATCAGCCGCCAGTTGCTCACGCCCATCGCCTTGAGCGCGCCGAACTGTTTGAGGTTCTCGACGGTGAACAGATAGAACGTCTGGCCCGCGATGGCGGCGCCGACCACGAAGCCCAGCATCACCGTGATGCCGAAGTTGATCGGGATGCCCGTCCGCTTCAAGTAGTAGTCGATCGTCATCCACGTGAAGGCGTCGCGCGTCATCGCCTTGAGCCCCGGCTTGTTGGCCGAGCGCCGGGTGTGCTCCTCGATGCGAACGCACACCTCCTCCGCACTCAGCCCCGGCTCCGGCTGCGCCAGCACGAACGACAGCACCTTGCGCTCGCGCGGCACGTACAGCGTCGCCTGGCTGTAGCGCGTGTAGACGATGGGAAATGTCTGAAACGTCGGCGACGCCTTGCAGATGCCGACCAGCACCGCGCGCCGGTCGTTCATCTCGAACTCCTTGCCGAGCTGGAACGGCTCGTTCGGCCAAAGGTAATGGTAGCCCCCCTCGTCCATGATGACGGCGTCGGGCTGGCGCAGGTCGGCCAGCGAGCCGAACACGATCTCGCGCGGAGCGCCGACCATCGTGGCGTCGTCCAGCCCCAGCAGGATGAACTGCTGGAAATTGCCGTCCTGAAAGCGCGCCCGCGCAAGGCCCTTGTACAGGCGCACCGCCCAGGCCACACCCGGCACGCCGCGCACGCGGTAGAGATCGTCGTCGGAGAGCGGCTTGACGTCGTCCACGAAGCGCACGTTGGGGTCCATTACCCAGATGTCCGCCCCCTCAATGTCGCGGATCTGGCTCGTCGTGTTCCGCATCAGCCCGGTGAAGATCGACGCCTGCTGCGTCATCAGCAGCGCGGCGAACGTCACGCCGAACACGATGCCGAAATACTTCGACCGATCCCCTACCAGCATCTTCAAGGCAACCCAGCTCATGATCGGGCCCCTCCATCTTTCGGAAAGAGCCCGCGCAGGGCCGCCAGCGAGAACTCGTGGACGTGTTCGGTCACGCGGTCGAGGGTGTACTCTCGGTATTCCTCCGGGGGCAGCAGAAGGGCCAGCACGTGCCGGGCGTGGTGATAGTGCAAGCATTGCCCGATGATGCTGCTACCGATCAGATGCACGCGCTGCGCCGGGACGGTGGGGGGGACCAGGTCGGCCAGGACGCCGAGCAACACCGCGAACGTCGGTCGGACGAACTCCTGCACGAATTGAGCGCACGCCCCCGCGGTCGGGCTCGCCAGCTCGCGCATGATGAGCTGCCCGTGCCACTCCACCGCCCCCTCCCCCAGGAACCGCGAGAGAAACGCGCGGATGAAGTCTTTCAAGCGCACCTCGGCCGGCACCCCCTCCGGCCAGCACGGCATCGGGGCCCTGCGCTGGCAACCCTCGGCCGCGTAGCGCACCGCCTCCACGTAAAGCTGCTCCTTGGTGCGAAAGTAATAGTTGACCGCCGCCCGGTTCGCCTCCGCCCTCTCGGTGATCTCGCCAACGCTCGCCTCCAGAAAGCCCTTTTCCGCGAATGCCCTTCCCGCCGCCTCCAGCAACCGCTCCCGCGTCCGGTCCTCGTGGTCCGCCACTTGCGCCTCCCTCGGCTCAATCAGCCGTTTCAAACGGTCGTTCCATACTATCGTACCACACGAAGCTCTTCAAAGCCAGCCCTCCGGCCAGGCGGTTGTCGTTTCCGCAGTTCGCCGTCCCTTGGTAACCACCTCATTGCGGTTCGGAGGCGGGCGAGGACGCGAACGTTTGAAATGGGGCGCAGTTTCTGGATTTCCTCCGTGGGCCCACGAAGCGGAACATCCGCGGGGGGGCGGGGTTTGTGAAGAGGGAGTGTGAGAAAGCAATTGCAAGCCGAACCCAGGACGGGTAGGCTGAAATGAGCAACCCTTTTTCCCGCCTGGCGAAATGGCGGTCGGATCGAAATTGAACCCGAGGGCTCGATGATGTCTGCTGTCGGAAAGTTCTCGCTCGCGCGAGCAGTGTTGCTGGCGTGCTGGCTTGGTCTGGCGACCGCGGGCCTCGGGGCGGAGGCTGCCCCCGGCTCGACCAAGGGGGAGGGCGACAAGAAGAGCAAGCTCGACCTCCCGCCGGCGCTGACCAAGCCGGTGCCCGAGAATTTGCAAGACCTTCGGGCCATCCAGAACCAGGTCAAGAAGGTGCTGGAGAAGGTCGTCCCCTGCACGGTCGGGCTGCGCGTCGGCGGGGCGTCCGGCAGCGGGGTGATCGTCAGCGCCGACGGCTACGTGTTGACGGCGGGCCACGTCTCGGGCGAGCCGGGGCGCACGGTCACGGTCATCCTTCCCGACGGGCGCTTCGTGAAGGGCAAGACCCTCGGCGTGAACAAGGGCATCGATAGCGGGCTCATCAAGATAACCGAGAAGGGCAAGTGGCCCTTCGTCGAGATGGGAGACGCAGCCAAGCTCGGCAAGGGCCAGTGGGTGATCGCCACCGGCCATCCGGGGGGCTACAAGAAGGGCCGCAGCCCGGTCGTCCGCGTCGGCCGCGTCGTGCTGGCCAACGCCAGTCTGGTGCGGACCGATTGCACGCTCGTGGGCGGAGACTCCGGCGGGCCGCTCTTCGACATGACGGGCAAGGTGGTCGGCATCCACAGCCGCATCGGCATGTCGATCGCCGACAACGTCCACGTCCCCGTGGACACCTACAAATCGACGTGGGACCGGTTGGTGGCGAGCGAGTCCTGGGGCGGGGGGCTGTTCGGGGGCGGGCGGTCCAACGCGGCCTACCTCGGCGTCCGCCGCGATCCAGAAGCGCCCGATTGCCGCATCAAGGCGATCGTCCCGGGCACGCCCGCCGAGAAAGCCGGTCTGATGGCGGGCGACGTGATCGTCAAGTTCGATGGCCGCAAGGTCGGCGCCTACGACGAGCTGGTCGAACTGCTGGGGAAGAAGAAGCCCGAAGACGAGGTGACCATCGAGGCCCGGCGCGGCGAAGAAACCAAGACGTTCAAGTTGAGGCTGGCCAAGGTGCCCAGCCGCTGAAGTCAACGCACGGATGCTTCAATCCTTTCTGGGAGTAAAGCCACATGGTTCGTGCTTGCCTGCGACGCCGTCGTCGCGAGATCGTGTTCCTGATCGCCGTGGTGGCGAGCGGCCTGACGGCCAACGTGGCCCACGCCCAGCGGGACAGCGCCCTGCGGAGCAGCCCCAAGGTGCTGCGGGCGTTCCGCGAGGCCGTGGCCCGGCCGAGCCAGAGCACGGTGCGCGTGCTGTGCGACGGCAAGGAGGTCGCCCTGGGCACGATCGTGTCCTCCGACGGCTGGGTACTGACCAAGCACAGCGAGATCCTGAAGGGGAAGGTGGCGTGCCGGCTCAAGGACGGCCGGGAGCTCGAGGCCCGGCTCGTCGGCGTCGAGAAGAAGACCGACCTCGCCATGCTCAAGGTGGAGGCGACCGGGCTCCAGCCGATCGAGTGGCGCGAGAGCAAGGAGGCCGTGGTCGGCAACTGGCTCATCTCCCCCGGGCTGGGTATCGACCCGGTGGCGGTGGGGGTGGTGAGCGTCGCCACGCGCAAGCCGGGGCCGGGGCAGTTGCCGATGGCCCGGCCGCCGACCAACAGCGGGTTCCTGGGCATCGGGCTGGAAGAGAGCCCCGACGGGGCCAAGATCATCGACGTGCAGGCCAAGAGCGCCGCCGACAAGGCGGGGCTAAAGGCCGGGGACGTCGTCGTGCTCGTCGGCAAGAAGAAGATCATCGACCCCGAGACGCTCATCAACGCCATCCAGCGCTACAAGCCCGGCGACAGCGTGACGATGAAGATCAAGCGCGGCGGAGAGGTGAAGGAGATCACGGCGACGCTCGGCCGCCGGCCGAAGGGCCTCGGGGGGGACCGCGGCGAGTTCCAGAACCGCATGGGCAGCGCCCTGAGCAACCGGCGGGGCGGGTTCCCCAAGATCCTCCAGCACGACACGGTCATCAAGCCGGCCGACTGCGGCGGGCCGCTCGTCGATCTCGACGGCAAGGCCGTGGGAATCAACATCGCCCGCGCCGGGCGCACGGAGAGCTACGCCATCCCTTCGGAAGATGCGATCGCGCTTTTGTCCGACCTCAAGTCGGGCAAGTTGCCCCCGCCGAAGGAGGAGGAAGAGCCGAAGGTGTCGGCGGAACTGCAGGCCGCCCGCGTGGCGCTGAAGCAGGCGGAGGCGGAGGCGGCCGCGGCGCAGAAGAGGCTGGAGGCGGCTCGCGAGGCGCTGAAGAAGGCCGAGGGCGAGGGGAAGAAGAAGTAACCCCCAGGGAGCGCTACCCAAGCGCGCGAACCGGCCCGCAAGAGGGCCCCTCTTCCTGGCCGGTTCGCATTTCAGTCCTTCTTCACCAGCCGGGCGTCGGCCCAGTTGACGACACCTTGCACGAGGCCGTTGTCTCCCCAGGCCGATTCGAGCGTCAGTTCCTTCACGCCCGCGACGTTCAGGCGGAGCGTCAGGGGGCCGCCGGCGTGCGTCAGTTCGCCCTGGCCGCCCAGGTCGAGCGGTTTGCCGTCGCCCAGGACGCGGATGCGGGCAGCGCCGCGCCGGCCGTCGAGGTCGTCCAGGCCGACCACCGCTTCGAAGCGGGCGTACGCGCCGCCCAGCGAATACGTCAGCAGGCTATGCGTGTGCATGCCCACCCCCCGGTCGTAGACGGCCCCGCCCACGCGCAGGTCGCGGCCCGTGGCGCTGCTGTCGGCCGACCACGGCCAGCGCTCGTCGAGAAATGGGCGATACTCGTACTTGCTCGGTTTGAGATCGGAAAGGTGAATGGCCTTGCCGCCCACGATTTCCAGGCCAGCAACGCGGGCCGCCGGCACCCGGAGGCCGGCGCCGAAAGGCGTCTTGCCGCGCAGCACCTTGCCGTCGCAGACGGCACTGCGGAGCGTAAACCGCCCGCCGGGCGACCGCGCCGTCTTCGCCAGCACCACGTGCGCGTACAGCCCTTTGGGGCGCGAGCGATCCGCCAGGTCGGTGCTGAGCGCAACGGCCGCCACCTGGGCAACCTTGACGGAGACCGCCTTTTTCTCGACCTCCACCCCGATCGCTTTGCCGTCCAGCTTGTCCAGCACTCCGGCCAGTACGTCGCCGTTGCGCAGCAACACGGTGTCTCGCGTCCGCGCCCCGCCGGCGAACTGCCTGCGCAGTTTCTCGGGGACGATCGTGCGGTCTGGCGCCACCCGCCAGAACACGGCGACGGCAGTCAGGGGCAGCGAGGCCTCCTTCCCGCCCTCCAGGTCGGGGTGGTGAAAGTACAGGCGCTCGCCCTTCAAGCGAGCCCCGGTGACCGGGAACCGATCGCCGTTGACCAGGATCAACTGCTCGTCGGTCGGCAGGGGCGGCAGGGCCAGTCCTTCCTGGCGCACCGACAGGACGTCCTCCCCCGCGACGCGCTGGCCCGCGCCTTTGCCGACGCGGACCGTCCAGTCGGGGCCGATCTGGAGTTGCGGGCCGCGCACGGTCTCGCCCGACGCGGTTCGCACCGCGAAGAGAGGGACGGCGTCCTGGGCTCGAAGGGGGGAGGTGCTCGGCGCGCCGACCAGGAGAAGGAGCGCCAGGGGCCCGCACGCGCGGGAGGAGGAAAGGTGCTGCATGAGGCCGTTCGCCTGGGAAGGGGCAAGGGGGCCGAACGGTCTGATCCTAGAGGAGGGCGGCGCGCGAAACAAGAGGCTTCGCCGCGTTCGGCGACCGGCAGGAAGAACCATCCTTGTAGGACGGCTCTCCCGAGTCGTCCGGACGGCTCGGGAGAGCCGTCCTACAGGAATCGAAGTCCTGCCGCTCGCCTTACACGTCGCCGCGCTCGTGCTGCCCGAGGGCGGCGAACATCCCGACGAGGCCCCCGCCGATCGCGGCGAGGATGCCGAACTCGAACGACCGCAGGGCGAGCGCCGTCGTCAGCAGCGCGCCCGCCGCGCCCAGCACGGCGCCGAGGACGATCTTGGCATTGACGCCGCGCGGCGCGCGCGGCCCCGAGAACAAGTGGTTGCTCATGGTCCGTCTCCAGGGGGAAGGGGTGAGGGGCTTCTCTCCACCTGGAGAACCGCAGCGGCGCGGATGCGATAACCGCACCGCCGATGACCAAGCGAAACGCCACGGAGGGCGTTCCCTACAGCATCGACCTGGAGGGAACGCCCTCCGTGGCGTTCCGTTCCGCCGCGCTGGCGCCCGTCGGGCTCACTTCTGCAAAATCGGCAGGTAGTTGTTCGGCACCTGCAAGATGATGCACGCCATCGCCGTGCCGTAGTGCGTGCAGATCGGGTCGAGCCACGAACCGTCGGGGTTCTGCCGGCTCAGCAGTTCCTCGCGGATGGCCGGATACCACTCCGACCAGTAGCTGCCGCCCGCCGTCCACATCGCCTGCACGGCGTAGTAGTGGCCGTAGAAGTAGTGCATGTCGAGCCGGCCGAAGAACCCGCCGCCGCCCGGCTTGTTCCGCATCAGGAAGCGCAGGCCCGCCTCGACCTCGGGGCCCTTGTAGATGCCAGCGCTGTACAGCGCCACCACCCCCGCCGCCGTGCGCGCGAAGCCCTGGTGCCCGCCGCCCCCCCCGCCCTGGCGCTGATACTTGAACCAGCCCTCGCGGCGATCCTGGCACTCCTTGACGTATTTCACGCACAGATCGATCTGACGCTTCGGCACCTTCAGGCCCGCGTTCTTCGCCGCCCGCAACGCCATGATCTGGCAGATGGTCACCGACAGGTCGGCGTCGGGGCTGTTGGGGGTGTAGCGCCAGCCGCCCTCGAAGTTCTGGGCCTTCAGGATCAACTCGACGGCCGCATGCAGCTTGGTGCGCACCTCCTTGCGCAACGCCTTGTCGTGGACCATGCCCGACGCCTCGGCCAGGAACAGCGTGGCGAACCCGTGCCCATACATCGGCCCGTGCGGGCTGGCCGCCGGGTTGTGCAGGAAGCCCCGTTGCCCTCGCCCCACGTTCTCCATGCTCAGCACGAACTTCAGGCAGTCGGTGACGATGCGCCCGTAGGCGCCTCGGTTGGGTTGGTGCCCGCCGCACATGAACGCCATGCCCGCCAGGCTCGTCACTGCCACGTTGCCCGCGTAGCCGCGCGTCCCGTAGGAGCCATCCCGCGCCCGCCGCCCGGCCAGGTAAGCCAGCCCACGCTGGATCGCCCCGTCGGCGCGCGCCGTGATCATGTTCTTCGAGGCCGTCCCGTCCGGGATCGGCAACTCGAAGCCCCCACCGTCCGCTCCGTCACCCGGGAAGGCCAGCCCGAGCCCCGCGGTGCCCAGAACGGCCAGCCCACTGCCCGTCAAAAAACGGCGTCGCGACCACATGGCTCAGTCTCCCTTGCGTCGGCCTTGCTCGGCGATGGTCCGATAATACTTCCGAATCAAGTCGTCGTAGCGCGGCAAGAACGGCTCCGGGTTGGCAAAGGCGCTCATCTCCGCTCGCAGCGACTCCGGCAGGTGGCCCCAGGCCCCGTCCTTCCCCTCGTGCTTGGGATCGTTGCCGCGCGGCGGGCTCTTGCCCCCGGCACCTCCCTTGTCGGAAGGCCCGCCCGACTGCCCGCTGCCTTGCTTGCCGTTCCCCTTGGCCACCTGCTTCCCGCTGCCGCTGCCGCGCTTGCGGCTGGCGCGCTGCCGCCGCGAGCTCTGCTTGCCCCCCGCCTGCTTGCCCCCGCCCTGGGGAGCGCCCGCGCCTTGCTTCCCGCCGCCCTGCGGGTTGTCCTTCCCTCCACCGCCGCCACCACCACCCCCTTGCGGGTCTTTCGGCGGAGGAGGCGGTTGCTGGGCGCGGTTGATGAGCTCGTCGAGGTCCTTGAGGACGTCGCGCTGCATCTGCCGCGTCGGCTCGCCCACCTCCCGGTTGGCCAGCTTCTCCTCGGCGGCGCGCATGTTCTTCTGCACCCGCGCCAGCACTTCCTTCTCGTCCTCCTGCGGCTCCGCGTTCCCGTCCTCCGGCATGAGCGGCTCCTCCTTCTCCTTCGCCCCCGCACCTTTCTTCGGCTCGGGGGCCTTCTTCTCTTCCTTCGGCCCTTCGTCGGGGGCCTTTTTCTTCTTCTTCAAGCGCAGCGGTGGCTCGTCTCCCTCGACCGCGTCGGCCGCGTCGGCGACCGCCCGGTCGAGCAAGGGGAGGGCCGTCAGCCCGAGCCCCGCCAGCAACAGCGGCAGAACGTAACGTTTCATCCCTGGTCCCCTTCTTTCTTGTCCCCGTTCTTGCCACCCTTGCCCTCAGCCGGGGCAGGCGCTTCCGGCTCCGCGTCCGCCTCTCTATTCTGACGGCTCAGCTCTTCGAGCAGGTCGGCGACCTCTTTTTGATCGCGGCGAACGCTCTCCAGCTCCGCCTTCTCCTTGGCCCCGAGCTTCTCGCGATCGGGGCGATTCTTGTTGAAGGCCTCCGTCCGGTCGTTGACTTCCTTCTGCATCCGTCGCAACAGCCGCAGCTGCGCCAGCGGCGGAAGGCTGTCGTCGCCGCGCCGGTTCCCGCCCTCCTCCGCGTCGCCGCCGTCCGCCTTCTCGCCACCGCCGCCCTTGTTGAGCGGTTGCGGGGCGTTCTGGGCGTCCTTGACCGCCTCGAGCAATTGGGCAAGCCGGCGCACCGCCTCGGCCTGGGAGCGGGCCACGTCCTCGTCCGGCAAGCCCGCGAGCGCTGGCGGCTCCTTGGCCATCTCGTGCAGGCGCCGCCCCGCTTTCTCCATCGCCTCGGCGGCGAGCTCCAGTTGTTTGGCGAACACAGGCGTGCCCTGGAGGTGCTTCTTCGTCGTCTCGCTCACCTCCTGCGCCAGCCCGGTCACCTGGCCCGTGAGCTTGTCCGGCCCTTCGTCGCCGCCGCCGGGGCGCTCGCCCCAACCCTGGGCCTCGGCGAGGTTGCGGAGGCTCGCTTGCAAGGCGCGCGACCAGCCCTCGTTCTGCCGCGCCTGGCCCTGGATGCGCTCCGCCTCTTTCTGCTGCGCCTCCTGGCGCTCCTTGTAGCGGCGCAACTGATCGGCCAGGCGCTCGAGCTGTTCGCGCCCGAGTTGTTCTTCCGCCCGCCGCCGTGCCTTCTGGAGCTCCTCGCGCGCCTCGTCGAGGCGGTCGAGCACGTCCTCCTGCTTCTCGTCGTCGGGCTTGCCGCGCGAGAGCTCGTCGCCGGCCTGCTGCATCTCCTCGTTGGCCTGGGCCAGCGCCTGCTTCGCCCGCTCGCTGCGCATCCGCGACAGCGTCTTGACCAGTTCCTCCGTCTTCTTCTTCAACTCGTCCTGCCGGCGCCCCAGCTTCTTCAGCTCCGCCTCGCGCTTGGCCGGGTCGGTCTCCTTCTCGGCCGCCTTGAGCTTCTTCTTGAGCTCTTCCTGCTCCTTGGTCAGCTCCTCGACCTTGTCCTCCGCCTCGCGCAACTTCTTGATGAGCCGGTCCAGTTCCTCGTCGCGCCGGTCCTCCAGATTGCGGACCAGCTTGTCGAGCTGCTTCGTCACCTGCTTTTGACTGCGGCGCGCGTCGTTGAGCTTGTTCTCCTTGACGTCCTCGCCGGCCTGCTTCATCTTGCCGACGAGGTCTTCTTTCTGCGCCTGGGCCAGGGCGGCGCGGATGGCCTTCGCCGTCTCGGGGTCGCGCGGCTCCTTCGTCTCGCGATCGACCTCTTCGAGCTTCTGGGCCACCTTGCGCATCTTCTCCAGCAACTGGTTGGTCTGCTCCTGCACCCGGCGCTGGCTGTCGCGCAGCGCCTCGAGGTCCGCCTTTTGCTCCTGGCTCAGCTCCTCCGGGCTCTTGCCCGCCATCTTGCGCTCTTCCTTGGCAAGCTCTGCCAACTCGACCGCCAGGCGTCGCTGCTCCCGCTGGATGCGACCCGCCTCGGTCTTGAGCTCCTGAATGTCGCGCGAGGGCTCCATGTCCTTCAAGAGCGCTCCCAGGCTCTTCTCCACCTCTTCCTGGTGCTTGCGAACTTCCGTCACCGCGTCGCGCGCCTCCTCCGGGTCGGGCACCTTCGCCGCCTCCTTGCGGTCGCGGGCCGCGTCCTCGCGCAGTTCCCGAGCCCGCTGGCGCTCCGTCTCCGCGCGTTCTTTCAGCCGCTTCGCCTCGGCCCGACGCTGGGCCTTGGTCTCCTCGTCGGCGGCCTGGGCCGCCCGCTTCTCGGCCTGGGCCGCGGCCCGCTCGTCCTGCTCGGCGGCCCTCTCCTGGGCGCCGGCCTCCTTCTCGGCTTGCTCGGCCTGCCCCTTCAATTCTTTCTGGCGCTCGGCGCGAGCCTGGGGGTCGAGCGCCTCGGCCAGCTTGCGAGCGTTCGCCAGCTTCGGGTCGATCTCGGCCAGGTCGCGCTTCGCCAGGCGATCCAGCTCCTTGGCGACGTGCTCCATCCGGTCGGCAGCGCTGCTGTTTCGCTGGCCATTCTGCTCCAGCGCTTCCAGCAGCCGGGCCACGCGGCTCCGAAGCCCTTCCTTGTCGTCGCCCACCTTTTTCCGCACCTCCTCGCGCTGCTGCATCTCCGCCTGGATCAACTGGTTGCGGTCCTCGGCGTCGAGCTTCTCGCCTCGCCGCAGTTTCTTCTCGACGGCGGCCACCTTCTCGCGCGCCTCGCGCTCCTTGGCCAGCAATTCCGTCAACTCGCGCTGGACCTTGTTCTCCTCTTCGGTGACCGCCAGATTGAGCCCCTCGCGGCCGACGATGCGGATCGTGATCTTCTCGCTCGCGCCGGGCTCCTTGTCCTCCGTCACGTCGTCGAAGTCGTCGGCCAACGCCTGAAGTACGACCTCGTCGCCCTCCCGCAGCGCCGCGCCGTCGGGGTGCGTCAGGGCCTTGAAAACCAGCACCTGGTTGAGCTCGAGCCGAGCCGGGCGCGCCGGCCGAAGGGGCGCGACCGACGCCAGCGGGCCGACCAGCGGCGCCAGCGCGGGCACCAGCCCCGTCCCCGTGCGATAGAGCGGGACTACCCGCGGCGCGTCCGTGCCGCGCGTGCGATACTCCAGCCAGACCGAACGCAGGCCATACTCGGGGTCGTCGGCGACAACCGTCAGCGGTAACTCGGCGTCGGGCAGCACCTGGAGCATGTCGCGCGAGGGCGAGGGCCGAACCAGGCGGACGCTCGGCCGCGGATCGACTCTCAGGTTGATCTCGAACGCGCGCGTGTTGGACAGCCCCGTTTCGTCCTCGAAATGGAGGACGTACCCGCCGCTGACGATCGGCGCGAGCTCCAACTCGATGATCCGCCGTTCCCCGCTCAGGGTGGCGGGGATTGGGCCCCAGGGCGTGCGGGCGCCGACGGTCGCGGCCACGCCACGGATCAGCTCGGCGATCTCGGCGAGCCCTCCCTCCCCCGGAAGCCGATACTCGATCCACGCCTTGCGCAGCGGCCGGTCCGCCGCAGCACGGAACACGCCCTTCGTCCCGTAGACGGCGTCGATGTTGCCGTTGCCGGGCGCCAACTGGTGCGGCGAGGGCAGGCCGGTGTAGCGCGGGTGCGTCAGCTTCAACTGAGGCGAGGGCTTGCCGTCGAGCGGGACCAGCGTGGGCGGGGGCAGCACCTGGACCTTGTAGAGCCTGCTCTCGGTGTCTCCCGCGACGATCTTGAACGAGAAGTTGCTCTGGACCTCGTGCGGCAACAGGAAGAACTCGAAGCGGGCGACCCCGTCCACCGCCTTCAGGTCCACCGTCTTCTTGTTGAGGTTGCCTCGCTCGTAGGTGCAGTGCAGCGACGCCTCTTTCGGCACCGCGCCCCACACCTTCCCCGTCACGCGGTACGGTTGCTCCTTGCCGATGCGCTCGCCCGGCTCGGCGACATCCAGCTTGGTCTTGCGCGGCCATTCGAGCCCGCCGAATGGATTGGCCAGCCGCCCCAGCGCCGTCATGGCGACGGAGGGGAACAGCACCGTCAAGACGACGGCGAGCGCCGCCGCGACGAAGCCGGCCAGGCCGGCGATGCGCACGCCTCGCGCGTCCACCACGCGGCGGAAGTCGAAGCCCTCGGCCTTGCCCAGCGCGCGGCGCACGGCCTCGCGGCGCAGGCTGGCCGATTCCGCCCCGCCAGGCCCGACCTTGCCCGTCTCGGCCTGTTCGAGGAACTGCACCGTGCTCGCCAGGGAGTCGTTCAGCGAAGGGAAGCGATCCTCCACGCGCAAGGCCAGCGTCAGATCGTCCGTCCGGCCCGCCAGCGGTTGCAGAAGATAGCGATACGCGATGATGCCACCCGCCGCGAGCGTCCCGACGAGGGCGAGGGCGCGCACCAGCGCCGGCAGGTGGACCGTCCAGTCGAGCAGCCCGGCCAGCAACAGGGCGAACAGGACCGCCGAGAGCAGCCAGCCGGTGCCGCGAACGGTCGCCACCAGGCGAATCCGGCGGCGCAGCCCCGCCAGGCGCTGGCGCAGGGGATTGCCTTCGGGCTGAGCGGGTCGCATGGTCGGGCTTCTCCGTTGGGGCCGAACGAGGCGAGGGGGGGGGGGGTGGCCCCCCCGTTTTGGTGGTGTAAATGGGGGTGGTGACCCCCGCCCCCCACCCAAACACACAAACAAAAATGTGT
>JBBSEZ010000042.1:0-34917 GCA_038239195.1 Gemmatales bacterium | reverse complement strand
GCCCGACGCACTCATTCCGGCTGAGCCGGGGCGCTGGCCTGCCGGTCGCGGAGCATTGCTTCCCGCTGGCGCGCTTGCGAGGCCCGCGGGGAGATGCCGCTCTCGTACAGGGTCGGCGTGACGCCAAGGTCTTGCCCGCCAGGCAACAACTCCGCGTCGCCTTTGCCCTGGCCGATGCGCACCAACTCGTAGACCGAGGTGGCCTGGGGGAGGGCGTCGCAGCGGACGCGGCAGGTCAGGCCAGCCGTCCCATGCGCTTGCTGCAACAGCGCGATCACCTCGGGGTAAGACGCACCGAGGTCGGCCATGGCGCGCAGCACGGCCTCCAATTCCAACCCGCACTGCTTGCGGGCAACGGCCCCGCCGCGCGGAAAGCGGCCCACGGTACACCGGATGCGATCGTCCGCTGTCGCGGTCACGACGAACTCCCCCGCCAGGAAGGAGAACGGCGGGCTCAGGCGCGGCGCCTCGCCGAACAGCACCACTTCGGCGCGCTTGGTCGTGGAGAAGTGGACCATCGGCTCGCTCTTGCTCTCCACACAGTGCAGCCAGAACGACTCGTTGAGCAGTTCTCCGGCCACGGCGGGGTCGCGCTCGTCGAGCACGCGCAGCGCCCGGAAGGCGCCAATGCGCGTCTCGTCGTCGCCCGCGGTATGCATGAGCTCCCGCAACTGCGTGTGCGCGACCGCCTCGTCGAGCGAGGCCAGGGCCGTCAGAGCGAAGGCGCGGAACAGCGGCTGCTGGACGACGGCCTTGCCCAGTTCTTCCCCGCACGTCGGGCTGCCCAGGTAGGCCAACGACTCGGCACAGCAGAACCGGACCAACGGGTGAGCGTGCTTGAGGCCCTTCTTGAGCCCCGGAATGCTGCTGGTGCCCAGCGCTTCGAGGCGCAGGGCCGCGACGACCGTGTGCGCAGGGTCGAGCACGTCGGCCTCCAGGCGCTGGCGGTAGCTGTGCCGCAGGGCGCCCTCGCCCGTCGGCACGTCGGCGCCGTGGCCCATGGGCACCAGGCGCACCACGCGCAGATAGCGCTGGAGGTTGTGGCGATACTGCGACGGCACGCGCAAGGAGATGGCGATGTTGTTGTTGGCGATGGCGACCTTGTTTTCGACGGCGTTGCGAACTCCGCCGTGGAAGGTCTCGTTGATCCGTTCGGCCACCAGCGCCGAGATGCTGGCCTTCTGGCTGTCGGGGCTCATCATCAACCCGAAGGGCTGATCGACCCTGCTGCGGCCCCCGCCCCAGATGCGGCCCTGCCTCAGCGCCGCGCCCTCGTCGGCGTCGCTCAGGCCGGCGTTGACGAGGATGGCCCCCTCGGCGGTGGCGACCTTGTGGCCCATCAGCATGTTGGCGTTCCCGCTGTAGTTCGGGCTGAGGTGCCGCGCCGTGTCGTAGTTGAAGAGGTAGGCCTTCTTCAGGTAGCCGCCGCGCAGGCTGGTGGCCTTGCTGCCGGGCGGCAACTTGATCTCCAGGTCGATCGGGTCATCCTTGGCAGCGCCGGGCGGGAGCGAGCCCTCGATGATGACGAGCGCGTGGTTGGGCGACGACAGCACGTCCTTGACGTTCTTGACGTGTTGCCGCTGGAGCTCGGTCACCATCATGGCCCGGTAGGCGTCCGCGGGCGAGTCTCCCCCGGTGCCCTCCAGGCCCACGATCAGGCCGACCCCGCCCAGCGCCACCGGCTCGGCGTTGCCGACCACGGTCACGTCGCCGACGGTCTTGACGGCGTAGCGATCGTGCTCGGGCTCATCCTCGGTCTGGCCGCGCGTGAGCGCGTTGTGAGAACAACCTACCAGGCCCAGGAACAGCGCCCCGGCCAGCCAGAGGTGAAGACGGCCAGCGCTACCCGGCACGCCTCCGACGCCTACGCGACGGGTCATGACTTCGCCCTCGTAACGGTGGCGTGCGGGCGTGCCGTCTGCCGGCCTGCCCGCTGTGCCACCTGAATCATCGAGATTTGGAGTGAGGGCGAGACGATAGAGTTTTTCCTCCCGGCGTCAAGCCCAATTCAGGGGAGGCTTGCGAGGAAAAACAGCTTCCGCATAGCTTCCGGGGCGCGCCCTGGTAAAATAGGCGGCGAAGCTTGTCGCGCGAAGGAACGTCGTTGACCGAGAAGCGGCAGGCTACTCAACAAGGGGGGCCTTGTGATGTTTCGTCTCGATCTGGGCTCGTCGGATCGCTACTGCGACGGGCTGAGCCGGCGCAGCTTTCTGACGCTGGGGGTGGCCGGGATGGCCAGCGTGGGCATGCCGTCTCTCCTGCAAGCGCGCGAGGCGTCGGCAGGGAAGGGCAGCCCGAAGAAGAACACGTCGGTGATCCTGATCTGGCTGGACGGCGGGCCCGGCCACATGGACACGTACGACATGAAGCCCGACGCCCCGGCGGAGTATCGCGGGCTCTGGAAGCCGATCCGCAGCAAGGTGCCGGGCTTCGACGTGACGGAGTTGTTTCCCAAGCAGGCCAGGGTGACCGACAAGTTCTCGATGGTGCGGTCGCTGCACCACGACACCGGCGACCACTTCGCCGGCGGGCACCGCATGCTGACGACCAAGGACATGGGGGTGAGCGGGGCGAGCACGCACACGCGCTTCCCGTCGATCGGGTCGATCGTGTCGCGCGAGTGTGGCCCGCGCAAGCGCGGCATGCCCGCGTACGTCGGGGCGCCGCACGCCTCGTCCATCGGCCTCAACCCGGGGTATTTCGGCGCGCATATGCTGGGCGCCCAGCACAATCCCTTTCAGCCGGGCGGCGACCCCAACTCGCCCGCCTACAGCGTCAACAACCTGAACCTGGCGGCGGGGCTGAGCGTGCAGCGCCTCGAGGACCGCCGCTCGCTGATGAAGCACTTCGACGGCGCGCGGCGCCACGTGGACGAACTGGCAGAGTCGCGGGCGATGGACCGCTTCGCGAGCGAGGCGTTCGACTTCGTGAGTGGGCCGGCGGCGCGGCGGGCCTTCGACGTCGGCAAGGAAGACCCAAGGCTGCGGGCGAAGTACGGCCGACACAACTGGGGCCAGAGCACGCTCTTGGCCAGACGACTGGTCGAGGCGGGCTCGACGTTCGTGACGGTCCACTTCGGTGGGTGGGACCACCACTGGGACCTGAAGAAGGGCTATGAGACCGTCCTGCCGATCGTGGACAGCGCGGTATCGGCGCTCTTCGAGGACCTGTCGGACCGCGGCCTGCTGGACACGACGCTCGTGGTGCTGTGCGGCGAGTTCAGCCGGACGCCCAAGATGAACAACGGCGGCAACGGGGGCGCGGCGGGCAGCATGGGCACCCCGGGCCGCGACCACTGGGGCAACAGCATGTTCTGTCTGCTCGGCGGCGGGGGCGTCAAGGGCGGGCAGGTGATCGGCTCGACGGACCGGCTGGGCACGCGCCCGCAGACGCGGCCTCTCCAGCCGTGTCACGTGCACGCGACGATCTACGAGGTGCTGGGTGTCGATCCGAAGTTGCACCTGCTCGACCCGACGGGGAGGCCGGTGCCGGTGCTCGACGATCCGACGCCGATCCGGGAATTGCTGTAAGGGAGGGGCGATGTCGACGTCCACCGTGGCGGAGGTCGAGATGACCACCGAGGACTTGCTCGCGCTCCCCGCGAACGGGGTTGACCGCTGGCTGATCCAGGGGCGGTTGCGGGAGAGGTCGATGACGATTCGCAACCGCTGGCACAGCCGGATCATGACGCGCGTGGCCCGGTTTCTGGACGTCTGGCTCGACCAGCAGCCGGCGCCGCGCGGTTCCGTGCTGTGTGGGGAGGCGGGCGTCCGGCTGCGCCGGGCCCCGGACACCACGGTGGGCATCGACGTCGTCTACGTGTCGGCGGAAGTGGCCGCGGCCCAGACCGCTGCCACGACGTTGATCGAGGGCGTGCCGGTGCTGGCGGTCGAGATCCTCTCGCCCAACGACACCCAGGTTGAGATCAACGAGAAGATCGATGGCTATCTGGAGGCAGGCGTCCGTCTGGTCTGGGTGATCGACCCACACCACCGGACGATCGAGGTCTTCCGCGGCGGGGCGGAACCGGCGCTGGTGAACGTTAGTCAGGAACTTTCCGGCGAGCCGGACCTGCCTGGCTTCCAGGTGGCTGCGGCACAGCTTTTCACGTGAGCGGGAGGCCCGGCCCAGCCGCCTACGAGGTGCCGATGGCGGCGAGGAAGACTTGCAGCGTAACGAGATCGCTGACTCACGGTAACTCCAGCACCTGCTTCAGACATGCCTCAATCTGCCGCATGACCGTATCCGAGAGCACGCCGAGAGTGTGATGGGCGAGTGCCTGGTCCCGCGTGAGAAGGTCCTTGCACGAGGCGTAGGACCGATTCAGCAACCCGGAAGTCGTTTCGATAGCTGGGTCGATCTCGACTTCCGTGCCGGGAACCCCGTAATGGGAGCTCTGGACCTTCACGTAAATCGTGTCGTCGATGAGGCCTTTCAAGTAGTCGGCCTGCACCACTACCGCGGGGCGCAACTTCGATCCCGAAAGGTCGCTGAAGGGCCAGTCCACAAGCACGACGTCGCCCCGGCTCATGGCTTCTTCCTGAACTGTTCGTAGACGTCCATCTCGGGATCGTCCTCCCAGCCTCGGTTCATCGGCTTGAGAGTGGCTTGCACCAACTCGTAAATCTCCCGTCGGATCAGGAGGTATTCCTGCCCGGTGTCTGGATTTACCACGACGGTAGGTTGCTCTCCCCGATCGAGGGCCTCCCGCTGTTCTGGGGTCAGTTCGATCATGGCTGTCTCCTTTCTCACCATCCT
This sequence comes from Gemmatales bacterium, assembly GCA_038239195.1. Classification (GTDB taxonomy): domain Bacteria; phylum Planctomycetota; class Planctomycetia; order Gemmatales; family Gemmataceae; genus JBBSEZ01. The sequence goes on along the minus strand of JBBSEZ010000042.1, from coordinate 30,159 downwards.
ACCGTCCAGCCTCTTTTTCCGGCAAGGTCGGCTCACTCCGCCGTCGGTGGCGAAGGCTCTCAGCCGAGGAAACCACGATGGCATTATCTCCCTCCTCGGGCGGAGGTCAATCGGGAATGGGGCCGTCGCCCGACCGTTCCTCACCCAACTTCGTCCTGCCTATCACCGCTGAATGAAGCACCCCGGCATCGCTCGACGCAACTCGGCGACCGCGAGGTTGCTCACCTTCGTCTTGCCCAGGTCGAGCACCTCCAGTTCCTTGAAGCGGTAGAGGGCCTTCACTCCCGCGTCCGTGATGCCCGTTCGCCGCAGTTCCAGCGTTCGCAGCCCCGTGAGCCCGCGCAACTCGCGCAGCCCCGCGTCGGTCACGTTGGTCGAGGACAGCGCCAGCGCGCGAAGCCCCACCATTCCTTTGATCTCCTTCGCGCCCTCGTCCCCGACCGCAGTCTGGTTGAGGTCGAGGCTGTGCAGCGCGGGGAGCCCCTTGATCTCCTTCAGCCCCTTGTCGGTGACGTAGGTGCGCGTCAGGTCGAGCAGCTCCAGTTTCTTCAGTCCCGCGAGTTGTTTCAGGTCGGCGTCGGTCGTCCAGGTGTGGGCCAGGCGCAGTTTGCGGAGCTTGCGGAGGCCGGCAAGCTCTTTCAGGCCGGGGCCCTTGACCCAGGTCCAGGACAGGTTGAGGTCTTCGAGGTTCGCGAGGCCGCGCAGGTGCTTCAGGCCCTCGTCGGTGACGTGCGTTTTCCCAAGGTGCAGCGCCTTCAAGTCGGTGCGCCCCTCGATCAGGGCGAGGCCGGCGTCAGTCGCGGTCCAGCCCTTCAGGTCGAGCTCGGTGGTCGGGCGGGTCAGCGCGAGGTACTGTTTCAGCCCGCCATCGGTCTTGGCGTCGTCGGGCAGCCCGAGGTAGCGCAAGCGCAGCCCGGTGAGACGCGCCAGTCCCCGGCTCGTGACGCGCGTTTCCGTCAGGTCGAGGTCGAGAAGCCCGGACAGTCCCTTGAGGTGCGCCAGGTCCTCGTCGCTGACGGGTGTCTGAGCGAGATCGAGAGACTGGAGAGCTTTCAGGTCCCGAATGGGGCGAAGACCGCCGCCGCTGACCTGCGTCCCGGACAGGGTGAGGTCGCGTAACGACTTCAGTTCCTTGAGGGAGGCCAGTCCGTTGCCGGTAATCGGCGTGTTGCGGAGGTCGAGCGAGCGCAGGGCCGACAGCTTCGCGACCTGTTTCAGGTGGGCATCGCGCACCCGCAAGCTGTTGCGGAAGCTGAGCTCGACCACGGGCATTCCGGGTTGCTTGTCTTCGCGGACCGCGCGGCCACCCACCTTTTCCAGGGCTTTTAGCACGTCCCCTTCGTCGGCACGTGCCCCGGTCGCGAGCAGCAGAAGAACGGTCGGGGCCACCCAGCGAACGGTTTTCATGGCCCCTCCGGCCCTCGGCGTGACGCGGTTCATTTCTTCCGCAAGCGCTCCAGTAGCCACTTCGCGGGCCCCTCTTCGGTCCGTTTGGCCTCGCGGTCGAAGCGCTCCTCCGCGCGAACCGCTCGGTACGCCGCCCGCGTGGGCCCGAAGGCTCGCTCCAGTTCCCTGGTTGACACGCGGCAGTTGAGGCCATCGACCAGCCCCTCCAGGCGAAGGGGGCGCGGGGCGAGCGCGGCCGCGACGTCGGTGAGATCGCCCACGGTCAACGCGCGCGGCACGATCACATCATAGGGAACGTGACAGAACGGGGCTTGCAACAGCGACTGATAGCTCATCAGTCCGCCGCGCGCCCAGACGGCGGCCACTTTGTCCTCGTACAGCGCGGCGAAAAGCGCCAGCGTTCCCCCCAGCGGTTCCGCGAGGTGCGCCGGCTTCGGCGCGTCGAGAGGGGCGAAAAGGTGCTTGCCGTCCGCGTTGACCGGCGCGAACGAATCGCCCCACAGGGCCAGTCGGTCCCCGTCGAGGTCGTCCCGCGTGCGCAGGTAACGCAGCACGCCGCGCAGGTCGAGCAAGCGCGCGCCCAACATCGTCCGGCCGAGCATCAACTCGGAGGAGGCGAGGGCGGTCGCGGCGCTGCGGCGCCCTCGCGCAGTGCCAGGGCTCGTCTCGCCGGTGCCGCGCAGGTCGGGCAGGGCCACCGCCACGCCCCCGGCCAGCAACCGGGCCAGGTCGTCGGCCCTCTCTTTGAGAAAAGCCTGCTTCCCGGCCTGCGCGAAGGCCACCACGATGGGCCTGCGCTCCTTCGGCCTGCCGGGAGGCAGGAGCAACAGCATTGGCACGGGGACGCCCTTCTCGACTTCCAGGTGCAACCGCTCGACCGTCACGTCGACGAGGCGCTCTTTCGCGCGAGCCACCACCCTCGCCTCGCCGCGCGGTTCGACGTCGCCCAGCACCGCAGCCCATTCGCGCTGCAACTGGCGCCGCCCCGCGAGGAGGTGCGGTTGCGCGCGCCGCTTGCGGGCGGCCTCGGCCCGCTCGGTGGCCAGCGCTGCGGCCAGTTCGCGGGCGGGGCGGGCTTGAACGTCCTTCGTCAGGCACGTGAGTTCCTTGGCGGAGCGGCGTTCGCGCTTTTCCTCGGCCGGAGGTTTGAGGTCGAACCAGCGCTCGAAGGCGGCGTGGATGGCGACGCGGTGAAGGGCGCCGATGTTGGTGCAGTGGCTCGCCTCAGGGGGTCGGCCCGAGAGCTTGCCCTTGCCGTGCGCGAAGGCCAGCCGGTCGATCGCCCCATGCCAGGCGTAGATCTTCTCCAGGCGCGCCCAGACGGGGTCGCGCTCCCGGTCCCAGGCGAACTCGTGGGCGTAGATCAGCCGGCGCGGCGCGATGGCGCCGACGATGACCCAGGGGAGGAAGCCGTCCGCCGCGGAGCGGTAGAGGTTGCGGGTCGGCTCCCAGCCCCCACTGCCGGCGTAGTTGAACGTTTTCTCGGCGTCGGGCGGCAGAGGATACCTCGTCTCCGGTTGCGCCCCGCCGAAGTTGAACGGCGCCACGGCGGCGATGCGCGGATCGAGCGCCGCCGCGACCGCCGCCGGATCGCCACCCCCCGCCACGGCGCCGAGCAACACGATCTTGCTCTTGTCGATGCCTGGCCGAGCCAGCAGCAGATCGACGCCGCGCATCAGGTCGTGGACCATCCAGCCCGTCAACGACTCGCCGACCAGGTGCAGTTGCAGGCCGACAACGTGGCGAAAGTAGTAATCCTGGCGCCCGACGAGGAAGGGGGCGGGGTAGTCGGCCTTGTCGCGAAAAGGGTGCTGGCGCCGTTCGCCGTGGCCGAGTTGGTCCATGACGAGCACGTAGCAGCCGGCCCGAGCCCACAGCACGCCCATGTCTTGCAACTCGCCCTGGGTCTTGGGCGCATGATGGCTGTGGCAGATCAAGACGCCCGGCGCCGCCCGGGGTGGGCGAGCCGGCAGGTAGAGGTTGGCCGTCACGACGAGCCCCGGCCGGCTCTCGAAGACGAGGTTCTCGACAAGGTAGCCATCGCCCTTGATCTTGCCCGTCACCCGCACCTTGAGGTCTTTGGGGATGGGAAACGTCCCCAGCGAGGCCCGGAGGGCGCGCACCCGCACGTCGCGGTACTTCTCCCAGGCGGCCTTGCCATCAAGGGCGCGCCAGGCGGCCGACTCGCGGTCGTTGACCGCTTGCAGGCGGGCGCGCACGTCCCGCCCCAGCAGGCGCTCCGGTTCGGCCTTCTTGGGGAGGACCGTGGCATCGAGGGCTCGCAGCCTCGCGGGGAGGGCCAACTCCTCCCCGGGCAGGCTCATGACCAGGATGAGAGGCAGGGCGAGGACAGCAAGACGGACAAGGGAAGTCTTCATCTCTCTCCTGGCCGGATCACGGCGCCATGCGCACCACGAGAACGTGCGGCAACTTCTCGACGTTCCCCGCCGCGTCTTCCGCTCGCGCGAGGAACTTCACCTCGCCGGCCTTGACGCCCTCCAGCACGATCTCCCACTCGGCGAAGTTGGGAGCGGTGGCCCGCGCCGGCTTGCCGTTGACCAGCACGCTCTTGACCGTCCCGTTGTCGCAGGTCGTGCCGCGCACGCTCACCTTCCCACCCCGGACAGGGCCGACGTGGGTGATGACGGTCGCGGGCGGGAGGTCGTCGATCGGATCGAGTACTTTCGGAAACGCGACGTCCTTCACCTCCGCCACGCGCGACTCGTCCCCCGTCAGGGGTGGCTCGGATCGGTAGGTGTTGCCGTCGCCGATCAAGTCCTTGGCGCGCGTGCTGACGACCTTCGCATGGCGGCCGGGGCCGTAGTAGTCGTGCAGGTAGATCGGCACGCCCTTGGGCGTTTTCGGGGTGGGGCGCGGGCCGCCACCGAGGTTGACGAGCGCGCGGCGATTGCCGTCGCGGCGGTCGATCACCTTGACGTTGCGGAAATGCGACTCGGCGAGGCCGGTGGGGTTGTCATCGCTGATCTGCACGAGCGGCATGTCGCTGTGGCGGTTGCCCGCAAACGTCAGGCCGTCCACGGCGAGCACGCCGTGCTGAACGCTGTCGTCGTCGTGTCCGCGGTTGAAGGGCTCGCCGTCGGTCTCGCTGATGAGCAAGTCCCTGTAGAAGTGCCGGTCGTAGTTGGGATGATACACGCCGTAGGTGGCTCGGTGGATGCGCATGTTCTGCACGAACAGCGAGGGCACCTGGGGCCGGAAGGCGTAATGGACTTCCCAGATCTTCATGTTCTTGACGACGAACGGGTGTTTGGCGTCGGGGCCGATGCGCGCCACGCCCTCGCCGAGGTTGAGCCCGTACAGCCCATCGCAATGAGCCTCGTTGTCCTCGAAGCGCACGAAGGGGAGCGTGCGGACGTCCACCCGCTTGCTCTTTCCATCGGGCTGGTGGACCATCAGGTCGAGCTTGAGCCGGCTGGTGGGCGTGGCCTCGAAGCGGAAGCCATAGCGCCCGTTCTCGCAGGAGACGTTGCGCGTGAAAGCGTTGAGGCTGTTGGCCCACCAGAAGCCAGCGCCGCTGTTCTCGTCGAAGGGCAGCGCCTGGCGCGGCAGGGGCTTCCCCCGCAGCGCCTGCACGGCGAGGTTGCGGTCGAGGACGTTGTAGGCCTCGGTGCCGTCTTCGAGGAAGAAGCCGTGGCCCTTGCTGCGGTAGCCGACGCAATCGCGGACCACGAGGTAGTTGGTGCCGTGGATGGTGATCCAACGGTTGTGGCTGTCCCAGACGGAAGCGCCGATGATGGAGCTGCCGCGCATGCTGTTGCCGGCGAGGTGATAGTGAATCGCATAGCGGCCGAGCACGCCCTCCTTACCGAGGTGCCTAAACTCGGCGTGGCCGATCGACCCGGCCGAGCCGCGATGGTACATGGTGTGCCCGCGCACGCCCTTGGGGTCGGCCGACTCGACGATGACGTTGCGGCTGAGGTTGGCCACCTCGGCGCGATAGTCGCCCGCGCCCAGGTGGGCATGTTTCAGCGCCCGGTCGAGCGTCAGGCTTTTGCCCTCTACTTTCTGGATGAAGCGCTCCTCGGTCTGCAAGGCGTCGGGCCCGGCGTTAAAGTGCGGCACCTTCGTCGCGGTGATGATCGCCTTGTCCCCGACGCGCCAGCCGCGCACCGTTTCGGCGAGCGCGAGCACGGTGGCGCCGACGTTCGCGGTGGCGCCGAGCTTGACCCAACTAGCACTGAGGGGGGCGCCGTGGAAGTCCATGCGGCCCCCGCAGCAGACGATGGCGGGGCACGACTGTCTGTCCATGCCCTCGAAGTAGACGAGGCGAACCAGGGCGGTGTACCGGGCCGGGACCGGGCTGTTGGGGGAGCCGACGATCAAGGCCGGCTGGGGAGCTCCGGCCGTGAGGGTGGGCACGTGGTCGTCGCAGTCGAAGCCGTTCTCGCTGGCGTCGTCGCCGGGCTGGATCTTGATGAGGCCGACGTCGAGGCGTGTGTCGCGATCAATGGCAAAGGTCAGCGTGCCGGCGACGTGAATGGAGCGGATCGCCTGGTCCGACTTCCGGTCGTAGACGACGGTGTGGCCGGTGCGCACTTGCACGCGGGCAGCGGGGCCGGGCACCTTCCCGCCTTCCCAGGTGGCCGGCGCCGACCACGGGCCACTCTTCGCCGAGCGAACGAGCTTGGGTGCGGCCGGGAGCTCCGCGGCCTCGGCCACGGTCGGCAGGGCGGCCCAGAAAAGGACCAGCGAAAACGCGGACGCGAGTAGCCGCAGCATGGTTTGCTTCCTCGAGGAACGGTTGGCAGGTGATCCGAGCAGCGGGCGGAGGGCGGTCGGCAGGAGGGACGGCAATAGCAGTACGGTAACGGAGGAGGGAGGGCGGGTCAATGAAAATGCGGATCGTAGCGTCCTCGCTTGGGCGAACCCGACAAGCGAGGACGCTTGTCGGCACGGGCGCCCGCTCACCGCGTCACCGACTCGCCGGTCGAGGGCACGGGCCGTGCGCGTGACGTGCCCCTGGACCACCCGGCCCCCAGGCCCGGGCCGCGCACGCGCCGGCAGGCCGACCTTGCCCGGCAACGGGTGGTTCACCCAGACGGCGTCGTGCGCAGGGACGTTGAGGAAGGTCCGCACCCGGTCGCTTCTCTGGACCACGAGCAGCGCCCCGACCTTGCCGCTGCTGGCCGGCTGGGCGAAATGGCCCAAGTCGATGCTCCGCGCCGTGACGACGCCATCGAACGGGGCCTTGATCTTGCCGCAGGCCAGCATCTCCCGGGCCCGCTCCGCTTTCGCCACGTCCACCTTCGCGAGGGCCACCTCGACGTCGGCCTTCACCTTGTCGCGCCGCGCCTCGCTCTCGTCGCGCATCGCCTGATACGACTGGGCCTTGGCCTCGACCTCCTGCAAGCCGGCGCTGGCGGCATCGAGCCCCAGTTTCGCCTCGGCGACGCTTTCCTTGTCGATCGTGCCCGTCGCCCCTGCGGCCGTCAGCCGCTCCGAGGTCGTCCAGTCCAGTTGCCCGTAGGTCGCGTCGGTGCGATTCGTGGTTCCTCTCTCACGGGACGGCGAGCTCCCTGCTTGAGGTTCCGCATTTTTGCGATGGCTTGTCGGTTCGCGACCTGTCGCGCCGGCACGTGTGCCCGCACGGGCTTCGCACCTCTCTTTGGGCGACGGGCCCCTTCTTCGCGGAAGGGGCCCTGAAAGTGGAGCCAGGAGGCGCGGTTGCGAGCAGCATCGAACAGAACCAGGCTAACGGGCACCTGCTCCAACATCCAGAGGTTGTAATCTCGGACGTCCAAATCGAACGCGTAGTCGGGACCGACGAGCTGCAACGTTTCCGTCGCTTTGAGCTGCAAGTTGACCATGCCAGGTTCGACGTAGCACTGCTTGTCGTACGTGGACAAGAGGAGGTCGTAGCCGGAATCCCTCTCCAGCCGTTGCGCGGTGTGGCCCTCGTCGAAGATGAAGCGCTCGACGCGGTTGACGCTCTGATCGGCGATCGCGTGCTGACTGGTACGTTGCTTGAGGAGGCCAAAAATTTGCCCTGCCATCGGTGGGTGCTCCTGGCCTGCCTCTTGCTGGCTATCTCCGCCCTTCGCCCGGGCCATTCACGGTGCCAGGTCCCACAGCCTCGCCGTCTGGTCCGCGCTCCCCGTTGCCAACCGCGTGCCATCGGGCGAGAACGCCAGCGCCGTCACGTTCCGTTTGTGCCCCGTCTCGAAGCCCTGCACCTTCTCGCCGGCACCGTCCCACAGGTTCACTTCGCCGTCCACCGGCGCCTCCTTGCCAAAGCGGGCGCGACCCTCCCCCGCGCTGACGGCGACGCGCAGGTGGCCGTCCGCGGCGCTCGCCAGCGCGAACACCGTGCCCCCCGGGATCTTGTACGTGTCGCGCAGGCTAATCTGCTCTCCGGGGCCCACGTCCCACACCATCGCGCTGCCCGTCCCCTTCTCAAAACCAACCCCGTCGCTGGTGACGCGGACCAACAGCTTGCCGCCCGCGGCGAAGGCGACCACGCCGCGCACGTCCGAGTGGCTGATGCCAAACGCCTTGTCGTTGCCGCGCACGAGGGTCGGCTCGCCCGGATTGTTGACCTCCCACAAGCGCACGCTATCGCCCATCTCGTGACAGCCTCCCGCCACCAACTTGCCGTTGGGGGCGAACGCCACGCCATAGAGGTACGAGGGGAAGGTCTTCTGCCACTCCAGTACCACCGGCTCGCCGCCTTTGGCCAGGTCCCACAGCCGCAGCGCCCCGCCGCCGGAGGCCAGCCTCTTGCCGTCGGGGGAGAAGGCCAGGCCACGCACGTCGGCCCGGGACGGCGTGCCCGTTCGGTCCTTCCAGGTCAACTCCCGCGGCTTGCGCAAGGCCAGGCCCCACAGCTTGATGCTGGCGTCGTAACCGCCGTCCCAGTTCCCCGAGGCCAGAGACTTGCCGTCGGGCGACCAGGCCAGGGCTCGCACCGAGGCGCCGTGCCGCAAGGGCGCGCCTTGTGCTTCCCCGGTGTGGCCGTCCCACAGCCGCACCTGCTGGTCGTCCCCGGCCGATGCCAGGCGCTTGCCGTCCGGGCTGAACGCCAGGTACAGGATCGTGCCGGTGTGGCCCTTGAGTTCTTTGATTAGCCGGGGGCGGCCGCCGGCCGGCAGCCGCGGAAGTTTCGCCACCTCGACCGCCGGGCCTTCTCTGAGATCGCTGTTATCCTTTTTGTCGGGAAGGGCAGGGCCTTTCTTGCCTGGATCGGCAGGGGGTGTCCGTCGAGGGACGGGCTGCTCGGCCCGGTCCTCCGGGGGCTGGCCCTTCTTCGGCGTGGGCCACAGGACGATCAGGAGCACGGCGATCAACACCGAGACGAAGGCAAGGCCCAGCGCAGCCCACCGCACGGCCGGGGAGCGGAACGCCCCCGCCAGGCTCGCCCCTCGTCGGGAAGGGGCCGTCGGCGAAGAGCTCCCGGCCCAGATCGCGGTGGGGGGCACCGACTCGGCGCGATCGTCGCGTTCGGGGGCGTGGTGTTCGGCCCCCAGGGGCGCGAACGGGGCCAGCGCGTCGGCAACCTCTTGCGGGGACTGGTGGCGGTCCCCCGGCCGTTTGGCCATCATCTTCTGGACGACTCGAGCCAGCCCCGGCGGCAGGTCGGGACAGAGGCGCTCGATCGGCTCCGGTTCGGCCTGCTGGTGCTTCAACAGCTTCTCGGTGAGCGAGCAACCGGGGAAAGGGGGCTGGCCGGCGAGGAGATGGTACAGGGTGCAGCCGAGGCTGTAGACGTCGGCGCGGATGTCGGCCGTGTGCGCGTCCCGCGCCTGCTCGGGGGCGATGTAGTCCGGCGTGCCCATCACCGAGCCCGCGCAGGTCACCAGTGATCCCGCTCCGTCCTTTTCCTGGTTGGTACGCAAACGGGCCAGGCCCAGATCGAGGAGCTTGACCACGCCCTTCGGAAGGGCCAGGATCAAGTTGGACGGCTTGACGTCGCGATGGACCAGGCCACACTCGTGGGCGTGTTGCAAGCCCAGGGCGGCCTGCCGGGCGTAAGCGGCCGCCCGGGCTGGAGGCAACCGGCCGTTACGCTTCAGAAGCCCCGCGAGGTCGGTGCCCTCGACGTACTCCATGACCAGCAAGTAGGCGTCGCCGACGAGGGCGGCGTCGTGGGCGAGGACGACGTTGGGGTGCGCGAGCTTCCCGGCCGCCTGCATCTCGCGGCGAAAACGACTCAGGGCCTCCGGTTCCTGTAGTCGCTCCGCGCGAATGACCTTGAGGGCGACGAGGCGGTGCATGAGGGCGTGGCGGGCCTTGAAGACCTCGCCCATGCCCCCCTCGCCAATCCGTTCGAGCAGCGCGTAGGCCCCGAGCACCAGTTCGTGGCCGCGGCCCTGGAGGAGCCGATTGGCCTGGAAAGGGGTAAGCCAGCCCCGCTGGAGCAACTCGCCGGCGAGAGATTTGGCGTCGGAGAAGCGGCGTTCGAGATGCAGGGCAACCTCCTCGAGTTGCTCCGATTCCAGCAGGCCGTACTGGCGCAGGGCATCGACCAGGGAAGCAGTCGAGGCAACGAGCATGGGAGTGACCCGGAGAGAGGGCAGTGCGGAGGTTCGCCACCGAGGAATGATCTTACCGGGCCGGCGAGGAGAGAGCTACAAAATCCGGAGCGCAGCCGGCCCGAGTCGCTCGCCGAGCGGGGCGGTGGCCCGCACAATAGCCCAAGGAGCCCAGGGGCCTGGCGACGAGCCAAGAAAATCCTTCCGCGGCGGAAAAAGTCTCGCAATCGTGTCTCCGCGCAGTTACGATTCGTCGGTGAGTTTGTAGCGGAGGTGCCAGAAGGCGTTCCTCGGGGAACGAGGGAGTGGAAGCGCTCCTCCCGACGCCGCACTTGCCAGGGAGAAAACAATGAAGTTTTGGGTGCTCGGCCGTTTCCAAACGAAGTCGCAGAAGAGCAACACGCGGCGTGTCCTCTCGGCCCGCCCGGAGCTGGAGCTCCTCGAGGACCGGGTGGTCCCCGCCCTGATCAATCACGGCGGCGCGGTCCTCTCGAGCGTTCAGGTGCAAGCCCTGTATCTCGGCTCCAACTGGCAGAACGACACCAACCTTAATGCCCAGGCGTTCAGCCCGACGCACGGGTTTGACAACTTTCTCAGCACGACCGTCTCCGGCTCCGCGCCGTACCTCGCCATGCTGAAGGCCGGCGGCTTCGGCGTCGATGGCAGCGGCGGCTTCACCAAAGGCGCGATCGACTCCTCCCCCATCTCTTCCACCCTGACCGACTCCGCAATCCAGGCCGCCCTGGCGAAGGATATCAGCGGTCACGCCCTCCAGACGCTCGGCGACAACACACTCTACGTCGTCTTCGTCCAGCCCGGGACCGTCGTGGACCTGGGCGGTGGGCAAAACAGCACCAACACCTTCCTGGCCTATCACTCCTGGTTCACGCCCACCGGCTCCCCCTACTCGATCCGCTACGCCGTCGTCCCCTATCACGGCAGCGCCGGGAACGCGCAGGACGCGTGGCTCCCGTTGGCCTTCGACAGCATGACCTTGGCGGCGAGCCACGAGATAGCCGAGGCCATCACCGACCCCGACGGCAACACCTGGTACGACCGCTCCGGCAACGAGAACGGCGACATCGTCAACGGGTCCACCGTCTACCTCAACGGCTACGCGGTCCAGCGCGAGGCGTCCATCCCCGGGTCTGTGTACAACTACCTCCCCATGACCCCGGTGGGGGCCGCGGTCCGCCCAGGGGCCACCGTGACGAACTTGACCACGGTAGCCAAGCCGAAGGGGGAGACAGGCACGATCGCCTTCACCAGCGCCCCGGGCATCGACGACTTCGGCCAGCCCATGATCGACGTCGTTTTCAGCGACGGAAACGCTTACGAGTACCACGATTTTCTGCCCGTTCCCAAGACCAGTACGAACCCGACCGGCACGAACCCGACCGTTCTCGCCAACCCCTCCTTCTTCCCCTGGACTTCCCTCGGCAGCAACGTGTCTCGGGCCGTGGCAGGCCAGGGCGTCTCGTACGTCCTGCTCACCAACGGCAACCTCGGGGAATACGTCGATCCCAACTACAACACCTACAACTACGGGTACGGCGTCAACCCCGGCTCCCGCAACGGCACGATTGTCACCAACGTCGCCACGATCGTCGCCGGCACCGACCAGATTGGCGCCAACGCGGTCGAGTATACGTTGCGCGGCAAGTCTACCACCACCTATGAGTGGCGCGACGTGACGGGCAAGCCCTCCACGCCGGCCAAGGGCACCTTCAACCCCGCCAGCCACGCCTTCCTCGTTGGCGGCACCTTCGGCCTGGGTTCCCCTTCGCAAGATTTCACGGCCTCAGCAGCCCCGGTCGAAACGTCGTCCGGTACGCCCTCCAGCCCGGCGCCCGCCCCGACGGCAGGCCCGACGGCCACCCCGGCGGGCCCGCAGGCCCAGGTCGCCGCAGCGGCGAACGTCCTGATCGTGCAGGTCACCTCGGTGGCTGCCGTGCCGGTCACCGGCGTGTCGCTGGTCCCCATCGTCCCCCCTTACGTCAGCCTTGTCCCGCCCACCGCCCGGGACGCTGCCGTCATCCTGTCGCAGTCGCCTCTCCGGACCATTCGCCCGCAGGAAAGTGCGGGCAACAGCGAAATCCAGCCTCTCCCGGACGAGGGACCGTCTCCGGAACGGGTTGCCCCGGAAGCCCCCGCGCTGCTCCCGGACAACTTTGCCGACTTCGCGCCGGCAACGCCTGCCGCACCGCTGCCGGAGGCACCTTTGGCGATGGACTTCTGGGCGACGGTGCCGCCTCTCTCCGGTCGGGACGCGTGGTGGGTCGCGCTCGACGAGACGGATTGCTGGCTCGAAGGGCAGCCTGTCTCCGTTGCCGGCGAAGGCTGGGCCGCCCCGGCCGAGGAGGGGCCCACCTGGGAGGAAAACGGCGCGCCAACGCTGGGGCCCGCGGTCGCCGTGACCCTCGCCCTCGCTCTGGTCGGCGCCCCGCGCCCCCGCCGCGGACAGGCCCGCCTGGGCTGGCGCCACCTGCCGTTTGCCCGTTGACCGAGCCGTCACGTAGGACGGCTCTCCCGAGCCGTCCTGGTTCTCTGGACGGCTCGAGAGAGCCGTCCTACGGGGGAAGAGTTTTTTCTCCCGAGCGCCTTACTTCTTCTGCTCGATCCGCTTGCGCGCCTCCTTGGCTGCCTCGCGGACGTCGGGGAGCTCGCGCGCCGCCATTAGCTGGAGTTGCGGCAACGCCGTGCTGGCCGGCGGCCCGATCTTGCCGAGGATCACCACGGCCCTCAGGCGCAGCTCGGGCATTTTATGCTTGAGCAACTTCTCCACCCTCGGGACGGCGTTCTTGCCCATGCGAACCAGGGCGTTCGCCGCCCCTTCCGACAGGTCGCTGTCCGACAGGGCCTCGCTCAGCGGGATCGCGGCGTCTTCCGACGACGCGGGCCCTATCTCCCCCAGGGCGGCTGCGGCCGCCGGACGAAAGTCGTCGCTGGCGTTCTTGAACGCGAGGAGAAGCGTGGTAACCGCCTTTTCCATCTCCTTGTTGGCTGCCACCAAGGCGGCCGCAGCCTCGACGCGAAGCGCCGAGGGCTTCTTGGGGCCCATCGCCTTGACGAGCGCCGGGGCGGCTCCGGCCGCTTTCGGGCCGAGTGCTTTCAGGGCCGCGGCGCAGCGCAGCGCCACGGCGGGGTGCTTGTCCTCCAGCGCTTCGGCCAGGGCCGGGACGGCCTCGGCGCCGTCGGCACCCAGCTTCGCAAGGGCGTGGGCGGCATAGACGCGCACGTGCAACTGCGGGCCCTTCAGGGCGGCGGCGAGGAGAGAAACGCTTTCCTTGGGGGGCGTCCCGACCCGTTCGAGCCCGGTGGAGGCCGTGCGCACCACCTCGCCGTCTTCGTCCTGGAGCGCTTTCAACAGACCGTCGAAGGCGGCGTCGTAGGGGTGAAGCTGGGTCAGGGCCGTGACGGCCAGCAGGCGGAGATCCTGATCGTCGTCGTCGAGTGCCTGCGTCAGGGCCTCGGCGGTGGCGCGGTTCTTCGGCTTTACTCGGGCCAGGGCGACGACGGCCGCGCGCCGCAGGTCCCGCCCCCCATCGCGCAGCGCCGCCACCAGGGCCGGGCCGCTCTCGACGGCATCGCGGCCCAGCTCGCCCACCGCCCAGGCCGCGTACAGCCGCAACTCCGCGGGGCTCCTCCGGGTCGCCAGCGCCCGGGACAGGTCCGGCAGGTTGGCAACGCCCGGCGGCCCCAGATCGCGCAGGGTCTTGGCCGCCTCCCGGCGCACCCCGGCGCGGTCGGAGCCCAGCGCCTTCATCAGGGGGCCGAAAACGCGCTCCTTCTCATCCCTCCCGACGCGGCGCAGGGCGATGGCCGCGTAGGCCCGCGCCGTCGGCGACAGCGTGCCATCTCCGACGATGCCGGCGAGTGCGGTCGCGTCCTCATCGGTCGGCTCGCCGACTTGCGGGAGTGCTCGCGTCGCGGCGCGGACGACGTCTTCGTCCTTGTCCTTGAGCGCCCCCAGAAGGCCGGCGTAACCCTGGGCGCGAGCGCCGGGCCCAACCTTTCCAAGCCCTTCGACCGCCCGGCGGCGGACCGCCTTGTCGGCATCCTTGAGCGCGCCGACGAGGAGCGGGACCAGGGCCGGTTGCTCGAGGCCCAGTTCCTCCAACGTGGCGAACAATCGTACGCGCCCCGGGCCCGCCAGTGGGACGCACTTCGCCGGCGTGGGCTGCCCGAGCAGGCCGTGAAGCAGATCGCGGTCCTTGCCCGTCGGTGGGCCGAGGCGGTCCAGCGCCGAGAGCGCTGCTTGGCGCACGCGCTCGTCCTCGTCCGCGACGAGAGGAAGCAGGGCCCCGAGTTGGTCGGCGCGGTTTCTTCCCTTGCCGATTCGTCCCAGGGCGTCGAGGGCGGCGAGCCGAACCGCCGGTGTCTTGTCCTGAAGGAGCGCGAGGAGCTCGGGCACGATCTCTTCCGCGTCGTCCCCGACTTCGGCGAGAAGGAGGGCGGCGCTCGCGCGGGCCTGGCGGTTGGGGCCGCGCAGGGCCTTGCGAAGGAACGGCACGGCGCGCGCGCCCTGGGCCCGCAACATCTTCTTCGCCTTCGGCTCGGGGAGTTGGCCCACCCAGTATTCGTTGAGCAGCCTGGTCGCGCTCTCCCGCGCCTTGGGGCTGTCGCTGCGCAGGGCCTTGCCCAGGGAGGGCACGGCGCGCGCGCCCTGCGCCCGCAACATCTGCTCGGCCTTCGCGTCGGGGAGGCGAGCCACCCAGTAGCTCGGCGGATGGTCCTCTTCGCGCACCTCGGGGGCCCGCTCCGACCGCTCCGGCGGCGCGGTTCGCAGCTTCTTCACCAGGCCCCAGCCCGCTGCCCCCGCGCCCGCGAGGAAAACAAGCGTCAGTAACAGCGCCCAGGTAGCGCCCCCCCGCCGGGGGCCGATGCGGAACGTCCTCATGGGCAGGGCCTCCTCACAGGGACAGGCGGCTCGCCGGTCGCGATTCTCACCGGCCGAGTTGTTTCTTCCACCACGACGACCAGGCTTCCGCCGCCCGGCCACGAGCCTCGGCGCCATCGTCGGGCCTGGGGCCGAAGTCCTGCCCGGTCAGCCGGGAAAGCGCCCGCCCGGCGGCGTGCGCAACCTCGACCTCCCGGTCCTTCACCAGGGCGATGAGCCCGGGCAAGTGCGTCTTGTCGTTGTCGTCGGCACAGGCCTGGGCCGCAGCGCGGCGGACCTCCGCGAGATCGTCCTGAAGGCGCTCGGCCAGTTCTGCCCCGGACAGCCCCGACAAGCGCCTGGCCAGGCCAGCACGGGCCTTTTCCTGCTCGGCCCCCTTGAGGGCGGGGATGGCCTTTGCCAGCGCCTCCGTATTCTGTTGCCGGAGCCGCTTGGCCTCGGCTGTCCCACGGGCGGGAAACTCCTTCGCCTTGGGCAGGTACGTTTTCCAATCCTCCTTGCCCGTCACCAGCTCGATGGCAGGCAGTTTCGACTTCTCCTGCGGGGGCAGTACGGGCTGCCAGTCCCTGGCGGTGGTGCCGAGGTCTTTGCCCGTCAGTTGACGCAGCGCGAATAGCATCGACTGCTTCTGTTCGCTCATTTTCTTCCCCTTCGCCTGGCGCACCAGGAAGTCCCGCTGAGCCGGGGTCAGGGGGCGCAGCCGCACCACGTAATCGAATCGCTGGTACAACGGCCATTTCCCGGGCGGATCGACCGGCTGGACGACGGAGAAGTCCTGGCGAAGGTAGGTGACGTCGGCGCGCACGAAGGAGCCGCCGCGTTCGTAGTACGACGGCGTGGTGGCCGGGGCCGGCAGGGGCTGGTCGCGTGTTGGGACGGCGCCGCGCACCAGGTCGCCGCGGTCCGACGAAGGAGCATGACAGAGAATGCAATTGCCGAGGTGATTGACGCGGACCAGCTCGCGCACCACGGGGATTTGCCCGCGCCCCTGCCGGACGTTGAACGGGAGGGTGCTGTCGGGCTGGTCGAGCATCTGGACGATGGCGGGGATGGTCTGTTGGAGGCGAAGCGCGGCAATGGTCTCGGCGGCGTGCTGGGCAACGGGCGCCCAGGGGTAGTGCAGGCCATTCTGGAGCGTGGGGACGAACTCGGCATGAGGCCGGTTGCGGAGCTCGAGGGTCGCGCGCTCGCGCACCTCGGGGCCCAAATCGCTCAGCGCGCGAATGGCCAGCGCCTGGCTGGCCTGTTTGCCCTTGATCTGGCCCAGCAGTTCCACCAGGAGCTTGCGGACGGGCGCGTTCTCCGCCTGAAGGAGTTGCATCAGGGCGGGGACGGCCTCGGGCTTGAGCCACTCGTGCTTGTCGTCGCTCAGCAGCAGTTCGCGCAACTTGTCCGGTTTGGGGCGAAGGCCATCGCCCGCTTTCACGGCTGCTTCGAGGTGGACGCGCAACTTGCGCGACAGCACCTGCAACGCCTTGGCCGGCTCGTCGCCCAACTGGCAGTCCTGTCCCATCCGCAAGTCCAGGCCGGCGAGGTCCAGGCGCTGCGACGTCAAGAGGACAGGCCCCGGATAAGCCAGGTTCCGGGTACGGAGGTTGGTCGCGGTGGTGACGAGCCCCTTTGCCGTGTCGGGGACCGCGTCGAGCGCGACCTCGGGGACGGTGAGGAGTTGCTTGCGCAGCTCCTCCGCGTCGAGGTTCTGCTGCCGCTTCATGGTGAACGCGAACGGGCGGGGAGGTTCCTTGGCCTCCTCGGGTTTTGCTTTCTCCTCCGGCGGGCCCTTCACCGGCGCCGGCTTCTTCTCCTCCTTGGGGGCTCGTTTCTCCTTGGGGAGAGTGGGCCGCGGGAGCACGGCTTTTTCCCGGGGCAGGGGAGGGGTTGGCGATCGCTCGTCGGCGCCAGTGGGAGGGAGCTCGGGGGCCTCCTCTTCCTCCTCGGGGGTGGCCGGCTTGCTCGCCTCGGCCACGAGAGGCTCTTGCGTGCCGGGCCCGCGCAGGCCCCCTTCGGGCACCACCAGATAGCCAACCGCCCCCGAGACGCAGAGCAACCCGGACGCGACGAGCCCGAGAAGCGACCACGCCCCCGGCCCGTTGCCTGCGGGCCGCGCGGCGGGCGCCGGCTGCAAGCGCAGGGGCTGAGCTGCCGCGCGGATCGACGGGGAGGTCGGGCCGAGGGAAGGAGGGAGGGCCGGCTGGGTGCGCGCTGGCTCGACCGGCGCCGAACCGCTCGGCACGGCGATGGGCGCCTTGCACTTCGGGCAGCGGAGGTTTGGAGCTGGCACCTTGGGGAGGACCGGCAAGGGGGCCTGGCAGTGCTGGCAGAGAATGGGGGTGGGCATAGGGGCCTCTGGCAGGGTGGATGATTGTCCCATCAACAACAGATACGCTCGTCGGACGAGAATTTCCTGGCGGAAGCAGCGGGACCGATTCGGGGCATTGTCGCCTGGCGGCCCCCAAGATGCCAGGAAAAAGCCCGGGCTGGACGAGAATGTCTCCTGGCGCAGCGTACGGCCGGCCTGGCCGGGGCACAGGAGATGGTTCCCTGTGCCAGGACCAGGCCGGGCGTGTTTTCCGTCCCGCCCACGATGAGCTCGCCGGGCTCGGGGAAGATCAGTCCGCAGGCGCATCCTCGACGTCGCGCCAGGAGACCACCTGCCGCGCTGCCATTGCCGGGTCGCTATACCCCGCGAAGCTCACGCGCACTTGTCGCACTACCAGCCGATTTCCTTTCGCCGCGACGCGAACGGGGCCGGCCACCCCCTGGCAGGCCAGTACGCGCCCCGCCTCCACCCGGGAGCCGGTCAGTTCCACGTCCAGCGCGGCGCTCGCGCCCGTCTCTCCCGCCCATGCCACCAACAGGGGCCCCCTCCGCGCTCGCACGGCCACCCTACTATTTTGCACGACCACCCGGCACGGTTGGCCCGCGAGCTCGACCGACAGCCCTTGCCCGCCGACGTCCAGTTCGCAGCCCTCCAGGTGCAGTTCCTGCCCCCGACGCAACACCACGGCAGGCCCGGGGGCGGGCATGACCAGTTTGCAACCGCGCAGCGCGAGCGAAGCTCCCTCGACGCATACCAGTGGCGCCACGTCCTCGTCCCCGCCGAGCAGTTGGAGCCGTTCGACGACCAGAGGCCGATCCGACCACAACAGCGGCTCCCACCGGCCGTCCTCGGAGGGCAGGCGTTGGAGGGCAGCACGCCCTCCCGGCGCGCCGCGGATCGTCAGCGCTTTTCCCACCACGCGAGCGGGGCGAGAGCGCAACGTCCCCACCACCACCAGGACGTCGCCCTCGCGGGCGTCGGCGATGGCGCTTTGAAGGTCTTCGTATTCCTTTTCTCTGCCCGGCAACGCCACCCAGGCTCGCTCGGGGCCTATCCGGGAAGACACGCTTGGGGCGGGGGCCCCTGCTGGCCCCGCTGTTTTGGCAGGGGGCTGCGGAGCGGGCGCTTCGGCCACGTTGGGAGCAAGCGCCGGCCGCCCGGGCGCGGGCAGGGCGAGGCGAGAACAGGTGCCCACACCCAGTCCAGCCAGAATCGCTGCCAGCGCCACCAGGCCAGTCCACCGCGTTCGCCAGCTGTGCATCGGTGCGGGCATGACTCCAGGCTGGGCCACCGCCAATGCTGCCGAGGAGGCCTTCTGGTCCTCTCGTTCCGCGCTTCCAACGAGAGGGCCCTCCTGGGGGAGGTCGAGCACGGCGCCGACCTCGTGCCAGCCGTCGCCGCAACCCTGGACCCGTACCGCCCGCGCGGGGAACGACATTCTCGGCGTCAGGTCCGATTGCGGCAGGTGAAGCATCATCCGTCCCGAGGGGGCCTGCCCCGGAGCGTAGAAGCCGATGCCGTTCAGCGAAATGTCCTTGCCCTGACATTCGACAGGCGGCCCCAGGGAACCGTCGGGCAGGATGGGACAAACCTGCAAGGCGTGGCGCCAGGGGAGACGTTCCTGTGCCCGGAAGTGGTGGTTGACCTGCAAGTGCGCGCGGAAGCTCTCGGCGAACAAAGGCCCGACCACGCGCAGCAACTCCGCCGATTGGGCCTTGGAGCAATCGCGCAGGGAGAGCTCCATCCGCACTTCGGCGCCTTCCGTGCCGCCGGAGGTGGACAGATCGCCTGCGGGGAGGGCCCGCAGGCGTACCTCGAGTTGAGGCTGCCGGCCTGCCCAGCGCTGCCAGGAGCTGCGGGGGGCCTGCATGTGCAGGACCAATCCCTCGGCGTCGGTTGAGACGACGCGGGCGCTCCACTGCCGCCGGAAACCGTCCAACCGCAAGCGGATGACGTCGGCCGGCAGGCTCGTGCCAAAGCGGAAGTGCAGCACCTCGCCGGGGCGGGTGGCCGACGGGGAAGGGACGATCGGCGGTCCAGGTGCCTGGAGCGCGTCGCCTGTTGGCTGGGGGCTGGTGGGTGGAAGGGCGCGGTTGGTGCGAGCGCGAGCTGTCCGGGGCCCCGGCGTGCGGCGGGCCTCCGCCACCAACTCGGACTGCCCGGCCACCAGCGCGTGAAGGAAGTCGGAGCAGGAAGGAAAACGCTGCCCCGGGCCCTTGGCGAGGGCACGGGCGACGACCGGTCGGTCGGCCTCGGGCAGGGGGACGAGGTTTGGCTCGCCATGCAGGTGCTGCATCATTACCTGACGCGAGTTCTTCCCCGCGAACGGCAGGGTGCCGGTGAGGAGCTCCTGATAGACGATGGCGAGGCTGTACTGATCGCTGTGCCGGCTCAGGTTGCCCTCGAAGACCTCGGGAGAGGCGTAGAGCGGGGTGATGGCGCTCTGGGGGGCCGCCTGCGGCCGCCCGCTTTCGCGGCTCGAGAAGCTGTTGACGAGCCCGAAGTCTCCGACCTTGACGTGCGTGGACACCTGGAAGAGGTTCTGCGGTTTGACGTCGAGGTGCTGGAGGTGGTGCTGGGCGTGCATGACGTCGAGCACCTCGGCCACTTCGCCCAGATAGCCGAGCAACGTGTCGCGCGGGATACCGGCCCGGCCCGCGGCCTGCTCGGCGCGCAGCACGTCGGCCAGGTTGCGATCGGCCAACTCGAGGACGATGACCAGATCGCCCCCGACCATCTCTACTCGTTCCATGGAGAGGAGGAAAGGGTGGCGGATGCTCTTGACGCGCTGAATGGCGCGCAGCTCCTCATCGGCAGGGGCGTTCTCGTCCAGAGCATGCAGCCCGCCGTGGACGAACTTGATGGCCTTGTGCAGCCCCCCGGGCGCCTCGCATTTCCACACTTCCCCAAAGCCGCCCCGCCCCAGCGGCGCGATCAGCCGATATCCTGGGATCGGTTCGGTGCCAGCGCGGTGCGCAAACGGCGAACCTTCGCTCTCCAACGGGTGGACGGCGAGCATGGAAAGGGCCTCTCTTCTTCCAGAGCCTACTGGAAGATAAGCCCTATTTCCGCTCTCGTCCAATCTCGCCTCATCGCGGCAACGTCCCCGCCGCGTGCTCCGCTCGCCCTTACCGCAGGTTGAACGCCTCCTTGAGGGCGGCCCGCGCCTCCTCGCCGCGCGCCCCATCGACGACGACGCTGATGCGCACCTCGCTGGTGTTGATCATGCTGATGTTGATGCCGCGCGCCGCCAGCGCTCCGAACATGCGCCGGGCGACGCCGGTGTGCGTCCGCATGCCGACGCCCAGGACGAACAGCTTCGCGATGTTGCCGTCGGCGGCCACCTGCGTCTGCTGCTCGATCGTCCGCGCCACCTCGAGCGTCAGGGCGCGGGCTCGTTCGAGGTCGGCCTGCGGCACGCTGAACGACAATTCGGGCCGCCCCGCCGTGAGGTTCTGTACGATCATGTCCACCACGATGCCGGCCGACGCCACCGCCTGGAAGACGAGCGAGCAGTTGCCCGGCTGATCGGGCAGCCCGAAGATGGTGATGCGCCCGTGGTCGGTCACCAGTTCGACGTCGAGGACCAGGATGTTCTCCATGTTGGCGAGCCGCTCGTTGAGTGCTGCCAGATCGCGCCCCGTGACGGGCCGGTCCGCCATGCTCTCCGCCAGAGGTGGGATCGGCAGGCCAGCCCCTGGGCGGGCGTCTCCCAGCGCGAACGCCTGGTGAATGGCGCGGAGGGCGCGGACGCCGTCCTTGCGATCGACGAGGATGGAGATCTTGATGTCGGCGGTGGTAATCATCTTCAGGTTCACCTCCTCCTGGGCGAGGGCGGCGAACATCCGCTCGGCGACGCCGGGGTGGGTGCGCATCCCCGCCCCGACGATCGACACTTTGCTGACCTCGGCGTCGTGCTCGACGGTCGCCTCCCACTCCTGGGCCAGGGGGGCAAGGACGTCGAGCGTGGCGCGGAGGTCGGTGGCCAGCACGGTGAAGCCAATGGCGGCCTGGCCGTTGCTGCCGACGTTCTGGGCGATCATGTCCACGACGATGTTGCGCTGGGCGATGGCCTCGAAGACGCGATGGCTGACGCCGGGCTCGTCGGGAACGCCGGTGATGGCCACGCGCGCCTCGTCGCGCACCAGGGCGGCCCCGCAGACGACGACGTCGGCCATCCAGGGCGCCTCGGGCACGATCCAGGTGCCCGGCGCGTCGGAGAACGACGAGCGCACCTGCACGGGCACGCTGAACTTCTTGGCGAACTCGATCGAGCGCGAGTGCATGACGCCCGCCCCGACGCTGGCCAGCTCGAGCATCTCGTCGTAGCTGATCGCATCGACCTTGCGCGCCTCCGGCACGATGCGCGGGTCGGTGGTGTAGATGCCATCGACGTCGGTATAGATCTCGCAATCGACCTCGGCGGGCCCCCGTTGGCCGTTCTGCCCGGTGTCGTGTTTCATGACGGCGGCGAGGGCGACGGCGGTGGTGTCGGACCCGCCGCGGCCGAGGGTGGTGATGTTGTTGTGTTCGTCGGTGCCCTGGAAACCGGCGACGATCACGATGTGGTCCTCGGCGAGGGCCCGGTGCATGCGGTCAGTCTTGATCTCGCGGATGCGAGCCTTGGTGTGCGTGCTGTCGGTCTTGATGCCGACCTGGGCACCGGTGAAGCTGATGGCCCGGTGCCCCAGCGTGTGAATGGCCATCGCCAGCAGCGCGATGGAGATTTGCTCGCCGGTGGACAGGAGCATGTCCATCTCGCGCTCGGGCGGCTGGTCGGTGATCTCCCGGGCCAGTGCGATGAGCTCGTCGGTGGTGTCGCCGCGCGCGCTGACGACGACGATGACCTGGTTGCCCGCCTGCTTGGCGCGGATCGCCTTGCGCGCGGCCGCCGCGATGCGCTCGGCCGTCGCCACGCTGCTGCCGCCGAACTTTTGCACCACAAGAGGCATGCCAGGGCCCCCTCGGGCCGAACGAGAAACGCTTGCGGGCGGGACCAGCCGTCCCTCAGGCCCGTTCAACCATGATAGAAGGAGAGCTTCCGCTCCGCCAGGCGCGTCGAACGCGAACCCGGGGCGCGCAAACCGTGTCCGAAAGCTCGTTCCCCGTCGGACGAAGTACCTGGCAGAGGCTTGCCCCCAATCTGGGGTGGGGTACAATCGCCAGTGGGAAATAGTGGGGGAAGAGGGGCGGCAGGACGCGGCCGAGCCCGGAGGGAGGCTGCGATGCCTTACCAGGAGATGGTTTGTCGTAACTCCTTATTGTTCGCTGGTTTGCACTGCGAAGGAATAAGGATGTATGGAAAACCCCCTACTTGTAAGGGCTGCGATGCGGAACCGAACCTATCTGGCCGTTCTCCTGCCCCTGCTGCTTTTCGCTGGCACGCTCGGGGCCGGGAAGGCCGCCGGGCCGGCGCAGGGCACGATCGTGAGCGTCGATCCAGGCAAGATGACCCTCACCGTCACCGTCGAGAAGAGGCCGATCGTCTACACGATCACGCGCGAGACGAGCTTCTAAGACGAGAACAACCGCAAGTTGGCCGTCGAGGTCTACTCCGCCCGCCTTTGGGCCGGGACCCCGTCCGCGTTGATCACTCCGGCGACCTCCTCGCCACCCGCGTCCAGCTCGCCCGGTGAGCCCTCTCACCCAACGTCCCCCGCGGCAAGCAGCACGCCCGAGGCACCTCGACCTCGGGCCTCTTCGTTTCATCCCTTCTCCTCGGCCGCGATCTCGCGCGCCGCATCGCGCCAGTCCTGCTCGGGCGAGCCCGCCGGCTTGCCGCGCAGTTCCCACTTGCGGTGGGCGCGGGCCTCGATCTCGCTGCGCCGCGCCGACTCGGCCAGCCGCGTGAGGCTACAGGTGAGGACGAACTCGGCCTCCCACCAGCGCCCCGCCGTCCAGCGCAGCGCGAGGCTCGACAGGGCCCCCACCAGAATCAGCGCGATCAGCCAGCCCCGGTAGACGGGCGGAAATACGTCCTCCCCCCAGCCGAGCCGCAGCGTCACCAACCGGGCCACTCCTTGAAATGCGAGCAAGGCCCCGACCAGCCCGACCGCCTGGGCGAACAGGAAGCGCCGGTGAAGGCTGTCGGCCTCGGCGATGGCGGTCTTCGCCTTGTCGCCCACCCGGTCGGTGAGGATGGCCCGGTAGGCGACGAGCCTTTCCCACGGCACCTCCGTGCTCGCCAGGCCGGAAAGGCGCACCAGGCGCGTCAGGGACGCGCTGATTCGCGTGAGCTCCGTGCGGAACGACTTGTTCTGGGGGCGCGGCACCCCGCCGAGCAGGTCGAGGAGGAAGAGGCCGAGCCAGCGCAGGGGCCTGGGCTCGGCGTAGTGGCGCCCGGCCTTCCGCCAGCACAGCGCCGCCGCCCAGGTGCTCACCGAGGAGACGATCAGGCCCAGCGAGTAGGAGACGATGAGCAGCACGGCGCCGACGCCGACGAGTTGCCAGCCGTCGCGCGCCCGCAGCAGGACGGGTAGGTCGTCGGCGCTGACCCAGAGGAGCAGCGAGGAGAGCAGGATCCCGCCGGGGAAGAGGTAGGCGAAGAGCTCGGCGAGGCCAAGTTTGTCGAGGAAGTCCTTCATCGGTGTTTCTCGCGCGGTTGGGGGGGCGGGGCCAAAAGAGCGATGGCAGGGCCGCTCCGAGGTTGGGAAAGGATGGGCGAGCAGGGGGCGTGAGTCCCCTGTTCGGGGCCCGCAACAGGGGGCTTACGCCCCCCGCTCGCCTCGATGCGTTCCCCGCCGCTCAGGGCAGCCGGTCCAGCAGGGCCCGAGCCTGCTGAATGTTTCCGGCGAGGATGAATTCTTTTTGGGAGGCCACCCCGGAGGCCGTCAGGGCGTCGAGCGTCTCCTCGGGGAAGCCCACGCAGACCACCCAGCCACCGTCCTCGATCACCGCGTCGGACAGCTCGAGCAACGCGCGGACGATCGAGGTGCCTCCGAGCTGCGCGGCGATTTGCACCACGCAAGACTTTTTCGTCAGTTTCTTGTCCTTGCGCACGGCCTGGTAGGCGGCGAGCAGTTGCTCGTACAACTGCTGCTTGGCCTCGAGGTCGAACCAGATGTCGGGCGCGTCCAGGATGGTGAGGATCGCCACCCCCTTCTCGGGGTCGTGCGTGCGAACCAGTTCGTCGCTCACGTCGATTGCCCTCCTTCTCCAGGTGCGTGCAAGGGCCCCGACGGGCAGGGGACGCGTCGCTCCGCCTTGACGGCCGGGGAGAACAGCAGCCCAATGGTACGCTCCTGTTCGCCCAGTTCCACCTCGTCGGCCAGCCATTGCATGACGATTGTCCCCCCGGGCGCCCGTTGCTGCGTGCGAATGCGCTCGGTGGCGTGGGAGAGAAGGAGGTCGCCGCTCCGCCAGGGGCGAGGCTGGTTGACCTCGACCCGGAGCCAGCCCTCCCGCTGGCAGGGCCGGGACAGCCGGACGCGCAGCACCTCGCCCGGCTGGGTGGCGTGCTGGAGGCCGTTCTGGAGGGCCTCCCAGGTGGCGGTCCACACCTGCTGCCGGCGGCGCTCGTCGCCGAAGCCCAGCTCGCTCATCGTCGCGAAGAGCAGGGGGCGGAGCTGGTGCTGGCAGGCCTCGACGGTGGCCGGCCCGGAATGGCGGAGGTGAAACGTGTCGTCGCTGACGGGCAGCAGCACGCGCGAGGTCAGCCGGTCGTCTCCCTTGAAGCCCTCGCCCAGCGCCACCACGATCACCGTCTGGTCGTCGCGGGGCGTCAGGGCCCGGGCGTGCTGGGCGGCCGCCCACAGGACCTCGTCGGCGATCGCTTCGGGCGGGCGGTTCGAGCTGGCCCAGACGGTGTCGATGACGCCGGCGCGGCCGAACAGGCACGCCTTGGGCTGGGAAGCTCGCGCAGGCCCGGCCTGGCAGAGGGTGGTCGGGTCGGGGGCCTCGGAGATCCCATCGCTGTAGAGGACCAGCAGGTCGCCGTCCTCGTAGTCGGCCTCGGCGCGGGTGGGCGGGGTGCGCGGGTTGCGGTAGTTGTTGCCCAGGGGCCGGCCCCTGGCCTCGAGCACGTCTACCGTGCCCTGGCGCCGCCGGAACAACAGCAAGGGCGTCGGCATGCCCGCGTTGGCGAACCGGACTTTGTGCGCGGCGACGTCGATGGCCGTGAGGCTCATGCAGAAGAAGTTGTTCTTGTGCAGGTACAGGGCACCGTCGCGGACCATGCGGTCGGCCGCGGCCAGTTCGTCGCAGACGTCGCCCTGCCCCCAGCGCTCGCGGCTGGCGAGCGCCTGGTAGAGGGCGCGGACCTCGCTGGCGGCGGCCAGGCCGTGGCCTTCGCAATCGACGGCGTAGATGCCCAGCCCGTTGGTGCGGTCGAAGAAATTGTAGCAGTCGCCCGACACGGTGGTGGCGTGGCGGTGGCGGTGGCCAACGAGTGCGCCCGGGCGCACCCAGTTGCCGCGGGGGGGAAAGATGGCGGTCATTTGATCGCGCGCCTCCTGGAGCTCTCGGCGGACCCAGCCGAGCAGGACTCGTTCGGGCACCGTGAGCTCGGCAAGCTGGTGGAGGACGAAGTCGGTCAGGCCCGCCTGCCGGTGGCGGACCAGGCAGCAGTCGCGCACCGCCAGCAGAAAGTTCTGGGCGGCGGGGGCCTGATCGCGCGGCAGGCGCTTGAAGAACTCCTGCCAGCGCGGCAGGTCGTCCTTGTAGTTCTCGACCAGGTGCATTCCGGCAAGATACTCTGCGAGGAGGTCCGTCGTGAAGGCCAGAGTGTCGTCCCCTGGCCCGTGGAGCAGCCCGGCATGGGCCTGGAGCCCCGTCAGCCGGGCCTCGCCCGTCCCTTCGGGCTGAGGAAGATTGCCCAGCTCGGCCAGCACGTGGGACCGGGGGGACGGGGAATGCCGATAGCCGGAGGCCAGGCAAGCCCAGGCGACGGCCTGGACGTCGCGCATCACCGGGTCAGGGCCGTCGCCGGGGCCCTCCCCGGGCCTCGCGCAGAGCCGGCGCACGTGGCCGAGCACCAGGTCGGGGACGTTGTCGGGCAGAGAGGGCAGCCCCTCGGCGGGGGCGTGGAGGAGAGACTCGGCACAGAGCCGGGCCAGGACCAGGGCGGAGCAGGGCCGGCCCCCGAGCAGGTGGAGCACCTTCTGGGCGATTGCCTGGAGGGCTGAGTCGCCCCACCCCTTGCCGGCGAACAGCTGGGACAAGTAGCGCTCGACGTGCCGGGCCAGGTGCTGAGGCTCAAGGGCGCGCGGCGCCAGGGCGCTGACCGCGAGGCCCTCGAGCAAGTCCCCTTCGCGGGAGGTGATGAGCAGGGCGTTGACGTCGAAAGCGGAGAAGGAGCGGCGCACCAGCGCCCGCATCTCCGAGGTCATCTCCGACAGCCCGTCGAGGATCACGAGCAAGCGCTGGTGGCGAAGCAAGGCGCGCACGAAGAGCCAGCGAGGAGGCCGCGCCAGGTGAAGGACCAGGGCGAGCTTGCGCTGGAGGACGTGGATCAGGGAGTCGTCCCCTCCGAGGGGCTTGGTGTCGCGGTCGAGCAGGACCACGATCATCGGGTTGGTCCGCAAGCGCTCCTCGACGCGGTCGTGCATGGCGGCCCGGCCGAGGTGGGACGCCCAGCAGGTCTTTCCGGTTTCCGGTCCCCCGGAGATGAGGACGCGGGCCTGCGCGGATCGGAACAGGTGGGCGAGCTGGCGCGGGGAGGCGAAGGAGGCCGTTCCCGGGCCGGGGTGCGCGAGCGGCAGCAGGATCACGTTGTCGTCGTGGGCCCGCGGGAAGGACTGGTCGAAGGAGGCGCGGGCGGCCCCCACGTGGCGGGCGACCCAGGTGTCGAGGGCGCGCGGGCGGTAGTTGAAGTGGGCCAACAGCTCGCGGAGCCGCTGCGAGACGGGCTGGGGGATGAGCCAGCGCAGGCGCTCATCGAGCCGGTCGAGCCGGTCGCTGACGGCGAGCAGCCAGCCGGGCCGCAGCCCTAGCACCGCCACCCACACCAGGAGGAGGGAAGCGACTGCGAGCAGGATTCGGGAAGCGACCGCGAGCAGGATGAGGGCCACGCGCCAGGCGAAGGGCATCCGCCCGGCGCGCTCGATCATTTCCAGTGCCGCGACGGCGTCTTCCAGCCCATCGAGCGACCTGCGCACGACCTCGCGGTCGGAGCCGGGCGCCGCCGGGCCGGGGGGCGGCGCGATCTGGCGCAAGCGCGTGCGCGCCGTCCGCAGGGCGGGCAGCCGCTCGATGTCCCGGGTGTCCTTGAGGCCCATCGCGATGGTGGCGAGGGCGGCGGCCGCCGGGGCGCGTACCTCGGGATCGTCGAGGGCGCCGACGAGGAAGGGGATGGCGTCGTGGGCCCGCGCGCCCATCCCGTGGAGGGCGCGGATGGCGGACTTCCGGGTCGTGGCGCTGGCCCCCGAATCCTGCACGACGTTGGACAGCAAGCGCACGGTCTCGGCCCCGCCGATGCGCGCGAGGGCCTCGATGGCGCGCTCGCGGAGCTCGGGGCTGCCGCTCAGCAACTCCATCAAGGCCTGGCAGGCAGTCTCGGCCTGGGGGCCGATTCGCCCGAGCGCCTCGACGGCGGCGAGGCGAAGGGGCTCGGGATTGTGCTTCAGGAGCGCTTGCAACTCGGGGACGGCGTCTTTCGCGTCGGGCCCAATAGACCCCAGGGCCTTGGCGGCGACGACGCGGAGCTCGATGGGGGAGGAAGGGCGCAGCGAGCTCCGGAGGGCGCCGATGGCGTCCCGGGCCACCGGCCCGAGGTTGACGAACGCCTCGGCGAGGTCCCCGCGCAGTTTGGGAAACTTGTCCCAGAGCTTCAGGAGGGGCTGGATGGCACGTCGCGCCTCACTGCCGTGCCGGCCGATGGCTGCGACCGCGTTGCTCTGCACCTCCGGCTCGCGTTCGTCTTCGAGCAGCCGGACCAGGGCATCGACGATCTGGCGCTGCTGCTCGGGCTTGCTGCTCGGCCCGATGTTGCTCAGCGCGCTGACGACCGCCCGGCGGAGCTCCTTGCGCTTGGCCGAGAGCAGGGGAAGGAGGGACTGGATTGGGGCTTCGCGATCGGCCTCGGCAGACTCGCTCACCAACTCGCTCAGCGCATCGACGATCTGGCGCTGGAGCTCGGGGTGGGGCTTGCGCAGGAACTCGAGGAGCCGGCCGAGGATCAGTCGCCGGCGCACGTCGTCGGGCAACGCGCGCAGACTTAGAAGGAGGGCGGGGCCGGCCCGCGTCGCCTTGGGGTCGATTCGCGCCATGGCGTCGAACGCCAGTTGGTGAGGGCCGTCCTCCTCGCCCGCCATCGCCATCCGGGCCAGGAGCACGATGGCCGCCAGGCGAAAGGCTTCCCTGCTCGGGGCGCGCTGCCGGAACGTCCGGATGGCGCGCAGGCGGGCGTCGGGGCCCTCGCTAAAGAGGTCGAAGAGGAGAGAGGCCGACTCGACGTCGGAGAGCGGGCGGATGGTGGCGTTTTCCGGCGGGGCCGCCGCCTTGACGGGCAGAGCGAAAACGAGCGCGAGCGCGCCGGCCAACAAGGTGTGAGCCGCGAATCGCCTCGCCTGGCCCATGACGATGCCGCTTTGCTGCCGGCCGATGGCGCGCAAACGACACACAGGAGGGATTGTATCGCCACCTCTCGCTGCCCGGTAGCGGAAAAGGCCGGGGAGCGCTACGCCGCTACGCGCCCTCCCCTTCCTCTTCCGGGTAGGGCCCCTCTGGGCCCAGCTCTTCCTCCTCCGGCCATTCGTCGATGAAGACCTTGTCCGGGGCGATGCCCAGATCGTGCAACTTTTCCTCGGCCTGGGCCTCGGTCTCGACGTAGGGGTGCGAGAGCATGACGTCGTAGAGCGACATCTCCGCCTCCCAGCCGTGGGCGGTCAGCTTCTCGACGATCTCGGCAGCCTCCATCAGCCGGGCCTGCATGCCGTTCGCGAGGTCGCGCAGCTGTTGCGGCGTGACCTCCTCGCCCTCGTCGAGCTCCATCCCCGGCTTGCCGAAGAGGTGCATCATGATGGTGACGGGCATGGGTCGATCTCCTTCGCTCCGCGACAAGGTGACGGCGGGTGACAGGAGAAGAGGCCTCTCTCCGTCTTTTCCCTGTTCACCTTGTCACCTTGTCACCCGCCGTCACCTTGTAAGGACGCACGCGGACGTTGCGGAAGGCGACGGGGCCGTGATCGCCCTGGAGCAGGAACGGGCCGTGGGCGATTTCTTTCTTGGTCCAGTTGCTCCCGGTGGGCGTTGCAAGCTCAACGTTCTCGTGGATGAGCTTGCCGTTGAGAGTAGCGCGAACGATGCAGGCGTTGGCGACCTTCTTGCCGGACGGGTCGAAGCGCGGGGCGAGGAAGATGGCGTGGAGCGTCTGCCATTCGCCGGCGGGTCGGGCGGCGTTGACGCGCGGCGCGATGCCCTTGTCGATGTGATGATAGCGAGGCTTGAGTTCGGCGCGCGGGTAGATGCCCCCGCAACTGTCGCCACTGAGTACCTTGGCGCCGTGGCTGTCGAGGATCTGGATCTCGTAGACGCCGTGAAACTTGACGCCAGAGTTGGAGCCCTTGGCGATGACGAACTCGACGTGGGCCTCGAGGTCGCCGTAGTTCTCCTTCGTGACGAGATCGCGCTCTCGGCCCCTGGCGCCGTTCAGCACGGCGCCCATGCCAGGCTTGCCGAGGAGCTTGCGTGGGGACTTTGGATCGAGCGTGACGCTCTCGACGTGCAGCCAGCCCTCGGTCTTGCCGCGGAAGGCGCGGAGGGCCTTCGCAGGGAGGAGGTCGGTCCAGCCTGCTTCCTCGGCGGAGGACGCCGGGGGCAGAAAGGAGAGAACGAGCAGGCCCGTCAGGAAGAACGCGAGGGAGCGCATGGTGCAAGGCTCACGAGGGCAGGGGGATGGGGCGCGTTGAGGTCGATTGTAGGCGGGTGGAAGGGGATTGCAACAGGGGGCGCGAGAGGTCGTCCTGTGGGCGCACGACACTATTAGATAAACTTAATCCGGTATTGACTTGGTGGCCGAAGCGAGGCGGGGGGCCTGTCGGCGGCGGGGCCGCGGGCGGGGGGCGGCCTGGGGGCGCGTGCGGCGGCGGTAGGTGCGCTGGCCGGTG
>JBBSEZ010000041.1:0-35071 GCA_038239195.1 Gemmatales bacterium | reverse complement strand
GGCCCACCCTACACGGCACCCGGAACCTCTCCCGCGTGGGCCTCGAAGACTCGGCCCACCCTACACGGCACCCGGAACCTCTCCCGCGTGGGCCTCGAAGACTCGGCCCACCCTACACGGCACCCGGAACCTCTCCCGCGTGGGCCTCGAAGACTCAGCCCACCCTACGCTAACTTCGATTGACTGCCAGATTGACAACCGGGCGGCGCGCCGGGCCGCCGTGGCGAGACGACGCAAATTCAAGACTGTCAACAGGTTAATTCTCGACTTGGCGGCGCGGAACCCATTGGCACGCCCGTTGCTATTCAACACTTCTGTCAGATCGTTCGACGGACCACAATACGGGCGGCGGCCTTGGCCGGGGGGAGCGGGAGCGTGGTGTCTCGCGCCGTCCGAGGTGCGCCTGCCTGGAAGAACCAAGGAGAGCAAAAGATGCGCGTGCGCTGGCAACCTGCCCAACCGTGGTGGAATCAGTTGCAGAACTTCCAGGGCGAGTTGAACCGGGTGTTCGACCGCTGGACGGGGCACGGGGGCGAGACTGCCTTTCCGGCGCTCAACGTCTGGGAAGAGAACGACCAGTTGTGCGTCGAGGCGGAGTTGCCCGGCCTCGACCTCAAGGCCCTGGAGATCTACGTCAGCGGGGGCAACCAGTTGACGATCAAGGGCGAGCGGAAGCGGTGTGGCCCGGACAAGGGCACGTGGCACCGGCAGGAGCGGCAGTTCGGCACGTTCGTGCGGTCGCTGGCCCTGCCCTATGCCGTCGATGCGGAGAAGGTGGACGCCCGGCTGGAGAACGGCGTGCTGGTGGTGAAGCTCGCCAAGCACGAGTCGGCGAAGCCGCGGAAGATCCAGGTCAAGGCGGAGTAATGAGAAATCCATCTGGGAGGCCCGAATTATGGCGAATACGATGAACGGCCCGACGAAGGAGAACGTGCAGGCGCCGCGCCTCGAGGCGACGCGCGGCGGGGCCCACTTTAGCCCCCGCGTGGACATCGTCGAGACCGACGGCGAACTCACCCTGTACGCGGAAGTGCCGGGCGTGCGCCCGGAAGACGTCGATCTGCACTACGAGAAGGGCGAATTGGTCCTGCAAGGCCGGGTGCGGCCGCGCCAGGGCGAGAAGGACCTGCTCCTGAACGAGTACGAGGAGGGCGACTTCTATCGCGCCTTCACCATCCACGAGTCGATCGACGCGACGAAGATCGCGGCGGAGTGCAAGAACGGCGTGCTGACGGTCCACCTGCCCAAGGCCGAGGCGCTCCGCCCGCGCCAGATCAACGTCCGCGGCGGGTGATCTTCAACGGCCCGGTCGGCGACGCGCCGCCCGGGCCGCTCCGCGCGCTCGATCAATTCCGGAGTTGATTGGCCCGATAGGCCTCGGCGAGGCGCTCGAGGCAGGCGATGGCGCGGCGGACCTCGGCGCCGCGCTCGGTATCGGCGACGCGGCGCGGAGCGTCCCAGTCGCGGAGGACGGCCACGGTCGGGATGATGTCCACGCCGTCGCGCACGGCGGCCTCGACCGACTCGAAGTGGTGGTGCGTCGCCAGCAGGGTGCGCTCCGGCTCCAGCACCAGCGTGTAGCCGTGGTCGCCATACGCCTCCGAAAAGGCGCCGTCGATGGTGATTGCCTTGCCGCTGCGCTTCAGCGGCGACTCGCCCTTCTCGATCTTGACGGGGACGTGCCCGTTGACGATCAGCCCGCGCCGCGGGGCCACGCCGAACTCCTGGAGGACGCGGTCACAGAACGCGACTTCGTGAACCAGGTGAAAGTAGGGGCTCTTCGTTTCGACGTGGGTCGAGGCATCGGCGACGAGGTCGATCTCCAGAGTCGCGATCTTGTCCTTGCCGAACAGCGGCGAGCGCGGCCCGCACCAGAGATACCACATCAGTTCGCGGTCCCGGGCGTCGCTGTCAGGGGCCCCTTCCAGCCCACCGACGCCCCCCTGGTCGAGCACCCGGCCGAGAACGCCGTCGAGGGCGTCGAAGAGGGCCTTGCCGCAGTGCTCCTGGCCGTCCACCGCGAAGGGGAGAAACGCGCCCTTCTCATCGACGGGGACGCAGGCGTGGAAGATCAGGTTGTCGTCGCGGCGCAGGTAGAGCGAGCCGTGCGACAGCAGGAATTGCATTTGCTCCCACAGCTTGCGGCTGGTCACGAACGACTGGCGCAGGGCACGCAGACACGTCGCCTCGTCGGCGGAGAGCTCATAAGCCTCCGCCCCCAGCGTCGGGAAGTGGGTGTCCTCGAGCGGGTAGCTCTTGCCGTCGATCTGGATGGTGCCGGCCGCTCGGTCGATGGTGTGGAGCAGCCGGCGGTTTTGCAGCCCCCACTGGGGGTTGCGATCGATGAGTTGGCCCTCGAGCTTGAACTGGAGGATCGCGGCCGCCTTCTGCATGCGGGCGACCGTGAGGGGATCGCGCAGCCCCTCGCCCCTGGGCTGGAAGCAGGTGGCGGGGTCGTCGGCGTAGGCCGTGCGGGCGAGGGCCTCGAGCGGTTGCAGGGGGATGCCGTAGCCTTCTTCGAGCTGTTCGAGGCGCTGGTAGCGGAGGGAGATGCGCAGGACGTGGGCGACGAGGGCCTCCTGGCCGAGGCAGGCCCCGAGCCAGGCGGCGTCGTGATTGCCCCAGACGAAGGCGAGGCGCGGCTGGCGCTGGAGGTGATCGACGACGCGGTCGCCGCGCGGCCCGCGGTCCCAGCAGTCGCCGCCGATGATGAGCTCGTCGATGGCGAGGTTGCGCGCCACGCGCACCGTCAGGCGGATCACCTGGAGCGCCCGGTCGTGGCGGACGAGCGGCTCGATGAGGGCGTCGTAGTAATGGCCGCCGCGCTCGCCGATCGGCTCGTGGAGCAGTTCGAGGAAAAGGCCCCGGTAGTCGTCGGGGAAGACGGCGGTGGCGCGCTGAAGCGGGTAGCGCCTTGCGAGGAGGCGCACTATTTCGAAGAGATACGCCAGGGCGGTGCGGCAGAAGGCCTGGCGCGCTTCGAGGTCGCGGAGGCGCGGGGCGAGGCGCTCGAGCGTTTCGCGCGGGTAGAAGAGGAGGGAAAGAAGCTCCTGCATCTCGGCGGGGCCCAGGCGCTGGGCGAAGAGGCGCTTGACGAGCGGGCGGAGCATGCCGGAGGCGTTGCTGATGACGTGCCGCAGTTTTCGGTCCTCGCCGTGGATGTCGCTGAGGACGTGAACGGTGCCCATCGGCAGGCTGAGCTCGGCGGACAGCCGGGCGATCTCGGCGAGGGCGGCGTCGAGGGTGGGAAACTGCCGCTGCAAGGGGCGCAGGGCGGTGAGCTCTTCCGGGGTGAAGGGCCGGGTCATGGGGCGGGCTCCGGGGGCGGGCGTCGGGGGCATTGTACCCAGTGCGCGGCATGGGTGCCATTTAGCCGCCCCGCTTGCGGGGCGCGGTGGCATCGCGCCGAGCTGAGTTCGGCGGCTAAATCGGGGGCAGGGATCGGGCCCCCCTCGTAGAATCCCCCCTGCTACAATGCCATCATTCCTCGCGGAGAGCGCTTCATGAAGATACTGGTGGTCGACGTCGGCGGGACGGGAGTGAAGGTGAAGGTCTCCGACCAGGAGGAGCACCGCAAGTTCGCGTCCGGGCCCGACTTCACGCCCGCGCAACTGGTGGAGGGCGTGCGCGCCGCGACGAGCGACTGGGACCACGACGCCATCACCATCGGCTACCCGGGACCGGTCGTCAACGGCCGCATCGCCCTGGAGCCGGTCAACCTCGGCAAGGGCTGGGTGGGCTTTGACTTCGCGCAGGCGCTGGGCAAGCCGGTCAAGATCATCAACGATGCGGCCATGCAGGCGCTGGGCAGTTACGAGGGCGGGCGCATGCTCTTTCTCGGCCTGGGCACCGGTCTGGGCTCGACGATGATCCTCGACAACGTGATCGCGCCGATGGAGCTCGGCCATCTGCCCTACAAGAAGGGCCGCACCTTCGAGGAGCACGTCGGCACCGGCGGGCTGAAGGCGAGCGGGCGGCGCAAATGGCAGGCCGCCGTCTTCGACGTGGTCGAGCGCCTGCGCAAGGCCCTGCTGCCCGACTACGTCGTTCTCGGTGGCGGGAACGTCAAGAAGCTCGACGACCTGCCGCCAGGGGCCCGGGCGGGCGACAACAGCAACGCCTTCATCGGAGGGGCCCGCCTGTGGCAGAACGAACCGCCGAAGTGACGGCGCGCCGGGGCCGGCCGCTGCTCGCCTGGCTCATCGTCCTCGCGGTGGTCGCCACCATCATGGTGCGCTTCTGGCGCACGCCGGCCGCCGACAACCGCGACGTGCGCCTGGTGACGGTTCTGATGCAGGCGCGCTACCTGATTGGTCTCGCCGACCTCGGAGTGCCCGGTGCCTCCTCGACGGACCTCTACCGCCAGGGCCAAGGCCTGCTGGCGCGCGGGCCGTTCGACCAGCGCCTGCGCTCCGCCGTCGTCGCCGGCGAACTGGCCGGCCCGCGCGAGGCCCTGCGCGAGCTGCGCCGGCTCGACCACGACTGGGCCGCCGGCGAGGCGCGGGCGCCCGAGGGCGAGCCCGCGCTGGCGGAACTGCTCGTCGTCTCTACACCGGCTACCAGGAGGGCCCTTCTCCTCCTGCTTTGACCGGCGCCGAACAGGAGCGACTGCGCCAGCAGCTCGGCTGGTTCGGCGAGCTGGCGCTGGCCCCCGCCAACGGGCCCGACCCGGAGGCGCGCGAACGATTGCTTTCGGCCGCCCGGCGCTCGGCCGTGGTGCAACTCGGCAGTTTCGCGCTCACCCTCGGCGGCGGTTTCGTCGGCGCCATCCTCCTCTTGCTGGGCCTCTTCCTCTGCCATCGCGGCCTTCTGCGCGGCGGGCTTTCCTTCTCCGGCAACGGCGGGATCTACGCCGAGACGTTCGCCGCCTACCTGGTGCTCTTTCAGGTGCTCGGCTACGCGACGCGCTGGCTGCCCGCCAGCAACGCCCGGCTCCTGCTGATGGCGGCGGTCATGGTCGCCAGCCTGGCCGCCCTGGCCTGGCCCGTACTGCGCGGCGTGCCCTGGTCGCAGGTGCGGCGCGACCTCGGGCTCGGCGCGGGCCGCCGGCCCCTGCTGGAGCTTTTCCTTGGCGTCGTCTCCTACGTCACGGCGCTGCCGCTGGTCCTCGCCGGCCTGTTCCTCATGCTGGCACTCACGGGGCTGGCGCGCCAGTTGGGCTACCCGGTGAGCCCCTTCGGCCCGGCTCATCCCATCGTTGGCCTGGCCCTGCGCGCCGACGCCTGGACCTGGCTGCAAGTCGCCCTTGTCGCCTGCGTGCTCGCCCCGCTGGTCGAGGAGATCATGTTTCGCGGCGTGCTCTACCGCCACTTACGCGAGGCCACCGGCCGATGGCACCCGGCCTTCAGCGTGCTGCTCAGCGCCGTGGCCAGCAGTTTCGTCTTCGCCGCCGTTCACCCGCAGGGCCTGCTCGGCATTCCCGTTCTGATGGCCCTCGCCGGGGCGTTTGCCCTGGCGCGCGAGTGGCGCGAGACGCTAATCCCGCCCATGATCGCGCACGGGCTCAACAACGGCGCGGTCATGCTGGTGCTGATGCTGAGCACCCTCAACTAGCGGGCTTGATTCCTCTCCGCGTCCGGGTATAGTAACGCCCCGTGTCGTACCCAGGCGTCGGAACCGCCTGACCAGCTCGCACCCGACACGCACCATTCTGGTCCTTTCGTCCCGATCGTCCGACACCCATCATGACCCGCTCCGAGCCAGACAACCCGCGCCACGTGTCCGTGTTGCCCCGCGAAGTGCTGGAAGCGCTGGTCCCCGCGCCCGGCCAGGTGTTCGTCGACGTCACCCTCGGCGCCGGCGGGCACGCTCGCCTTCTTGCCGAGAAACTGGGGCCGGAAGGGCGCCTGATCGGCCTCGACCGAGACCCGGCGATGCTGGCGCTGGCACGTCCGCGCCTGGAGGGCTTGCCCATTACCCTCGTGCAGGCCGGTTTCGATGACCTCCGCTCCGTGCTGGACGACCTCGGCGTCGCGCAGGTCGATGGCGTGCTGGCCGACCTCGGCATCTGCTCCGACCAGCTCGACGAGGCGGAGCGCGGCTTCAGCTTCAACCGCCCGGGCCCGCTCGACATGCGCATGAATCCCGAGGAGGGCGAGCCGGCCAGCGCTCTGTTGCGCCGGCTCAACGAGCGCGACCTGGCCGACGCGATCTATCGCTACGGCGAGGAGCGCTGTAGCCGGCGCATCGCCCGGCGCATCGTGGAGCGGCGCAAGCGCGATCCGGTGGAGACGACCGAGCAACTGGCCGAGTTGGTGCGGAGTTGCGTGCCGCGCGGCAAGGGGCGCAACCCGATCGACCCGGCGACGCGCA
This sequence comes from Gemmatales bacterium, assembly GCA_038239195.1. Lineage (GTDB taxonomy): Bacteria > Planctomycetota > Planctomycetia > Gemmatales > Gemmataceae > JBBSEZ01. Next base: position 28,759 of record JBBSEZ010000041.1, on the reverse strand, counting down.
CCTTTCAGGCGTTGCGCATCGCGGTCAACGACGAACTGGGGGCGCTGGAGCGGTTGCTGGCGGCGCTGCCCGGGTGTGTGAGGCCGGGCGGGAGGGCGGCAATCGTGAGTTTCCACTCGTTGGAGGATCGGCTGGTCAAGCAGGCGTTTCGGGTGAAGGAGACGTGGGAGGCGATTACGCGCAAGCCGATCGAGGCGGGCGAGGAAGAAGCGAACAACAACCCCCGGGCCCGCAGCGCCAAACTGCGCGCGGCCGTCCGAGCGGGGGGCGATCGGAGCGAAGTGGCCCAGGATGGAAGTGTGTCGGGACGGCCCGGCACGTACGGACGCTCGAGGCGATGGTCGGGCCGACCCGACGCCGCCTCGCAGGAGAGGAGCACGGATGAACCGTAAGACCAAATATGGATGGATGGCGCTGGGCGGACTGCTCTGCCTGCTCGGCGTGATCCTGGCCTGTAAAGTGCGCGACGGCAACCGGGCCGCCGCCCAGTCCGAGGCGACGGGGCCGAAGCTCGATGGTTTCCCCTACCCGCTTGGGGACGTGCGCGGGACGCTCGTCGCCCAGTCCGAGGTGGCGGGGCCGAAGCTCGATGGCCCCGAGCCGCCCCGGGTGGAAAATGGCAAGAAGGACGACAAACTGGTCCCGGTCTGCGAATCGGCGCGGTCGCTGCCGCCCATCGCGGGCGAGCCGTTGCCCGAGCTCAAGCCCACGCCGGCGACCAAGGCCGATCCGGCGCCGTTGCGCCTGACCGGTACCCCGCCGCTGCCGCCGCCCCTGCCGAGCACCGAGCAGCAGCCGATCCTCATCCCGGCGTCCGCCACGGTGCCGGCGATGCCCGAGCCGAAGGGCTCGACCATCCCGGTCGCCCCGCGCACCCCGCCCACCCAGCCCACCCCGCCCACCCCGCCCACCCCGCCCACCCCGCCCATGCCGGCGGTGACGGTCGTCCCCCTCGCGCCGTCCGTGGGGATCGAGGTGATGAAGGAAGGGCCCCCTCCCGCCATGGTGCCCGTGGTGGTGCCCGCGCCCGCGCCGAAGGAGGCTCCTACGCAGACGTACCGGGCTCGCATGGCGGGTGAGACGTTGAAGACGATCGCCCGGCTCACTCTGGGGAGCAGCGAGCGGTGCGCGGACCTGGAGAAGCTCAACCCGGCGCTGAAGTGCGACGCGACGCTGACCGTCGGGACGGCGGTCCTGTTGCCGATGGACGCGACGCTGCCGGTGGAACTGGGGGCGCTGAAGCCGCTGCCGATGGTGCGGACGAAGATGCCGGCGCCGGCGCCGAAGGTGTTGATGCCCTTGACGGGCACGTTCCAGGTGGGGATGGACGAGGGCAAGGGGCTGGTGCTGCCCAAGGCGCTCCGCGACCAGCTCGGCAACTGCGAGACGGTTTTGCTGTCGCCGGGGACCGACAAGTGCCTGTGGCTGACGAGCCCCGATCACCTCGACCGCATGGGCCATCGCCTCGATCAATCGTCGGCCCGCGAGGTGGACGTGCGCAACTTCAAGCGGTTGTACTACGCCCAGGCCGTCAAGACGACGGTCAAAGCGGACGGCACGGTCGGCGTCGCCGAGCGGTTGGCGGCGTTCGCCGGGCTGAACCGTGAGGTGGTGCTGGTCGGCTTCGACGATCACTTCGAACTGTGGGATGCGGCCCGCTATCGCCGCTTCACGCAGCAGAAGACGCGGGCGTCGGCCGAGTGATGGCGCCGAGAAGGCAAGCCCGGCGCTCTGGGGCGACCTGGAGCGTCGGGCCGAGACGATGCGCCATGTCGGAGACAAGGACCGGGGGGCTCGTGCCCTCCGGTCGATCGTCATTCCGGCGCCCGGGGAGAGGATGGGCTCGGCCGGGCGCGACCGCATCGTGAATAATTCGGCGGCGAGAACGCGGAGAACGGGGGCCGGTGCCCGCCCAACCGGCCCGGTCGGTCGAAACGGAGGAAAGGAGGCGAGGCCGATGACACGCGAGAACAAGGCGGGCCTGGGAGTGTCGTGTGCGTTCCTGGCCCTGGTTGGCGTGGTGCTGGCGAACAAGCTGCACGAACCGCCGGCCCCGGAGGGCGGCGACGTCGCGCTGAAGGACACGCCCTCGCCGCGGATGAATGTGCCGGCAGGCGCCCCGGAGAAGGGAGCGCCCGCCAAGGCGCCCCCGGCGCCGCCCAACCCGCTCCCTCCCGCAGTGCGCAAAGGGGCGACGGACATGCAACCGGGCAAGGAGGGAACGTCCCGTCAGACGAGCCCGCCGGCCTCGGCCTCCGTCGAGGGGCCGCCCGCGCCGGCGGCGCCCCTTCCGAAGAACGACGTGATTCCGGTTGCGGCCGTCGAGCCCTCCCCGACGCCTCCGCCCGCGCCGCCACCAACCGCGCCGGCGCCCGCGCCGCCGGCGCCTCCGCCAGCACCCGCGCCGCCGGCGCCTCCGCCCGCGCCCGAACCGCCGGCGCCGCCAACGCCTCCCGCGCCGCCCATCGAGGAAGCACCCACCTTGCCTGCGGCTCCAGGGGCCTCTGCTTCCGAGGCGGCCTGGTACGTGCCAAAATTCCCTTCCGTCCCCACGGCGAGCGAGCTCGTTTCTGCTGCTCCCCCGGGCTCGGGGGAGGGAGCGCCTGCCGCTCCAGCGCTCGTGCTTCCCCGCGCGCAAGAAGGGCCGGGTGGGCCCCCGCCGATTGCCCCGCCCACGGAGGTGGTGCAAGGGCCTCTGGGCAACCCGTCCGCGGTCCCGCCTCCGCCGCCCTCCCCTTCGGGAGGCGTAACCGTCACGGTGCCCTCCCTCAGCGAGGAGAGGCCCGCCGGGAAGACCGAGAAAGCGCCGCCGTCCCCGGTCAATCCTCCCCCCGTGCGGGAGGAAATCAAGATCGAGCCCTCGGCGCCGGCCGCCCCCAAGATCGACGCAAAGGCAGCGCCTCCGTCGGGGCCCTCGGCGCCGCCACCGCCAGCGGGCAGCGAGGCTTCAACGCCGCCAGCGCCTGTGGCGCCTCCTGACCCGCCCCCGCCGAGTGGGCCTCCGTCGGGCCCTCCCTCGGGGCCGCCTTCCTCGCCGAGGGTTGAAGTGGCCCCGGCGGTCAGGAAAGGCGGGCCTCCTCCCGTTGCCCTCAAGGCGCCTCCCGCCTCGGCGCCCGACTCGTCGCCCAATCCTCCGGCGCCTCCCGCGCCGCCAGCGCCACCACCCCCGGCTGCGGAGAAACTGAGCCCGCCCACCCCGATGGTTTCCGTTGAGGTGCCGGCGCCTCTGCCCGCCCCCGGAGCAAGTTCGGAGAAGGCGGGCCCGCCATTCCCGAAGAAGGGCAGCGATTTCCCCCCAGGCCCCAACCCGCCAAAGAAGACGGGCGCGACGGCCCCAGGGGCCCCGCCCGTCCTCAGAAAGGACGACCGCAGCACGTTTTACCCCGACCCGCCGAAGGCCGCGTCAACGGGCGATGACCCCCACGCGGAGGATCGCGGCAAGCTGCTGGCCCCGATTGCAACGCCGCCGGGCGGCAAGGCGGGCCCCCCGGGCGACAGTTCGTCGGTGCGCCTCGCCGCCGGGCAACCGGCGGACCTGTCGAGTGGCCCGGGACGAGCGTACGATCCGCCGGCGCCCCGCGCGGCGCCCCCTGTCCGGATGACGCCGGTGCCTGCGTCGGAGCGACTTACCCCCATCCCGGCCGCGCCGCCGACGGTAAGGCCAACGCCTGTCCCGCTTCAGCCGGCGGCCGCGCCGTCGGCTCGGCCGACGCCTCGTCCGGGGGCGCGCGGGGTCATCAGCTACGATGAGGCGGTGTACAAGTGCCAGGCCGCGGACACCTGGCTGTCGATCAGCAAGCGGTTCTACGAGACCGACGCCTACGCCGGCGCCTTGCAACTGTTCAACCACAACCACCCGCAGAGCTCGCCCACCATGAAGCTCGACGGCGGGCTGCGGATCGACGATCAGGTGTTCGTCCCGTCCGCCTCCGTCCTGCACGAGCGCTACGCGGCGCACATCCGCAGCGCGGGGCCATCCGCCCGGCCCTGAGAGTATTTCGCGACGACACGGCCGGGCCGCGCGGGCTTGTGAGCACGCGCGGCCCGGTTGTTTTCGCGCGCCTCCGATGAGGAGGCCCGCTTCGTTTAGCGACGTTTCAGCGCAAGCGGGCCGCCGAGGCTGCTGTCGAGCTCGACGCGAACGATCTGGTCGAGGAGGGGCCAGCCCCTCAGGAGGACCACGCCCGGAAAGCCAAAGCTGTTGTTGCTCAGGTCGAGCCAGCGCAGGCGCTTCAGGTGGGGCGAGGTGGTCAAGGACTGTAGGCCCTCCAGGGTGATGGCGTTGAAGCGGAGGCAAAGCGCCGTGAGGGGGCGCAGGAAGCGCGACCGGGCCAGCAGGATCATGCCCTCGTCGCCGATGCCGTTGGCGGTCAGGTCGAGCGCCGACAGGCGCAGGAGAAGAGGGTTGGCGAACAGGTCCGGCAGGAAAGGCCGGGCGGCGATCAGTTTGAGACGGTGGATCGGGCTGGCCGCAAATAGTTCGTCGGCGCAGGCGCAGAAGGTTTCCGTCTCGCCGGTGACGGCCTCGACGAAGCCGCGCTGGAAGCCCCAGCCGGTGGCGAGGTGGCTCACGACCGGGCCCGCCCATTCGTCGTCGTGGGCGAGCCGCAACTGTTCGATGCGGGCCTCCATCTCGGCGGCCTCGGCGGCGCCGAAGCCGCCCTCGCGGCACAGCCGAATTTGCAGGCGAATGAATTCGGCGCGGGCGGGCTCGCCGTTGTCTTCGAGCCAGTCGGCGTAGATGAGGCGAGGCGTGTCGTCGTCGGGGGCGTCGAGGACGTCCTGCAAGAAGGCCTGGTCGTAATTCATCGAGGTGCGGCCCACGGTGGGACCGCGAGGGCGAGAAGGAAGAGGTTGGGTGACGAGGACAGCATAGCAGTGCAGGGCGGGTGAGGCCAGCGAAGCGGAGCGAGCCTGTCACACCCAAAAATGGCCACAGTTCCACGTCGTAAGAACTTCAGTTATTGGGGCTCGTCACTTACGCTTCGCGGTCCCGCTGGGAGCAACTCGGCCAAGCGCTGGAGGCGATCTCCCCCGGCTTGGAGTCGCATCTGCGCATCGAAGAGTGCGCGCGCCTCCTCGTAGCTGGCGAGGGCGTCCTGGTAGCCGAGTTCGATGAGACGGTCGATCGTCTCTACCGAGAAGTCGAACGTGGATGCGAACCCGGTATTGATCGGGACGGATGGACGCACCTGGAATAGGGGGCAACCCGGGAAGTCTTCGCGGCTCTGTACCGTATCGTCGCAGAGGAAAACGGAGAAGATGCGCCGGGCGCCTGCCTCGTAAAGCACCCGCGCCGGCAGCGGGTCGGCCAAGCCGGCGTCGGCTGCGGCCCGGCCTTCTACCAGGCACGATGGGAAGGCGAACGGAATAGCCGTGGCTGCCAGCAGAGCTGGGCGTAGGCCGGCCGGGCCAAGTTCGCGTGCCCGGAGGTAGGTCGCACCTCGCCAGGGGCCGATGAGCACATCCAGCAGCGGGACTGTCTCCGGCAGCACGGTGACGGTCATATTGGTTGGCGAGCGGCAAACTTCGGCGTAATCCAGCCAGCGGTCAAGCAATCGGGAGAGTGGCATCGGGTCGAGGATGGCCTGGAAGCCAAAGAGGACCTGGGCGACCGTCTGAGCACCCCCGATCTTCCCGCGGAAAAGCGTGAGCGCCAGCGCCTCCGCGGCGGCTGCTCGGTCAACACGGACCAGCCCAGCATCGGGAACCTTCCGCCACAACTCGCACAGCAGCCCAAGATGGCCAACAGAGCCATCGCCCTGGGCGTAGTAAGCGCCGTTGAGCGTGCCAACACTGCTTCCGGCGACGGCGGTGAAGCTCACCCCCTGCTCAGCAAGGTATAGCAGCGCCCCGGCTTGGTAGGCCCCTCGTGCCCCTCCGGCGGCAAGGGCGAGCGCGGTCGTGTTGGTGGTCATGGCAGTCCTCCCACGCGCGTGGCCAATAGCTCCCGGGCGAGCAGTTCGCTCAACTGCCACGGCCGGAACAGTCGTGATCGCAGACAACCATCGGGATCGCGCAACTGTCGCACTACCGTGACCGCCTCCTCGGCGGTGGCCTGGTCGTGCCGCACGCCGGCCAGGCGGCGCTCGGCCAACATGGCGCAAGCTGACGATGCGGGGCCGCAGGCGCTAGCGGTCAGGTACGCAGCGGGCCCCACCGAGCACTCGCTAAGTTCTGTGATGGACCCATGAATAAGCTCGGGAAGGAATTCCGGCCCCCCACCTGTTCGGACTTTAGAGGCAGTGGAAAGAATGACTCAGAGCAGTGTGTTGCCCCGTGCTTTCCTGCGTCTCCGCTCATTCTTTCCTCTGCCTCTTAATTTTTTTGCTAGCGCGACCTGCCACTCTGCATCGCGCACCGCGGCTGGGTCATCGGCGAAGTGGCCGGCCACACTTGGGACTTGTAAATTAACAATATGGTCAACGTTGTGTTTCCGGTGGGCGTTCACGGGGCCCGGCCAATAGTCCATAATACAGACTGCGCATGGGGAAGCATGGGCCAATGATTGGGCATTGGCTTTCCAAGTGACGCTCCTCTTCCTTTCGCCCACCCGCGCAGAGGAAGCCTCATGCTCTCGCGGTGGGTGCCAGCGTCAACCTTCGCCTACAGGACTTCCCGGCCCGTTGGGGCCTTGCGCCTGAGAACCTTGGCTGATGGATCGTCCTCCCTCACCCCTCACCTAACCATTGTCGGGCAACAGCGACGGCGCCTCACCTGTCTTGTGGAAGAGCGCCTCGACCGCCGCGTACACGCACTCGAACACCGAACGCCCGCCTTGCTGGGCGCACGTCGCGATCACCGTCCAGATCCTCTCGCACCATCGGTCCCCCACCGCGCTTCGCGTCCCTTGCGTCACCAGCCGGTCGATCACCACAAACCGAATGGCCTGCTCCGCCGGGTGGTTCGTCGGCTCAAGGCCCGGCGTCGTGATGAACCGGAAATAACTCTCCCCGTGCTTCTCGAAGCGCTTCGCCAGGTTGCGGCAGTACTTCGACTCCGGCACGTCCTGCGTGCCCGCGCGCAGCACCGCCTGCCGCGCCGCCTCGAGTTCCGCTTGAAACGCCGGCGCGGACAGCCCCTCGCGCCGGTGGATCACCGCGAACAGCCCGCGCAGCGCCTCGCGCAAGCGCTCGCCGTAGGCCCGTATGCGTGCGCCGGGCAGCGTCAGCAGGAACTTGACGTCCCGGATCAGGTGCGCCAGGCAGAACTGGAGCAGCACGCCGAACTCGCGCAGGTAGCGGCGGTAGGCCCCGTAATAGACGCAGCCGATCACCCCCTTGAACTCCTTGCCCAGCACCTCAATCAGGACGTCCCCGCTGCGCGTCGGGTCGATCTTGAACAGCGTGTACAGGCTGGCGCGAAAGCACCAGGTCCACCAGCGCTCGCCGTTGCGCTTGTGCCCTGTCTCATCCACGTTGAGAATCGCCCGCAACGGGAGGTCGCGCAGCAACTCCTGATACGGCCCCTCCAACGCGGCGCTGACCTTGCCGACGATCTTGGCCAGTTGGCCGCGCGAGATGGTGATTTGCACCACGTCGCGGAGGAACTTGCGAACGGTGGCGTAAGGAGGCGTGACAGACGCCCTTGAGGTAGGCGATCAGGGTGGTCAGGCGCGGCCCGGCCAGGGCGCCGCCTTCCACCTCGGCGGGCAGGGCGGCGTAATGCACCTTGCAGCAGTGGGGGCACCAACCGGGGTGGCTGCGGTGCTCCTCGATCAGGATCGGCACCTCGGCGATCTCGACCTGCTGGACGACCCGCGGTTCGTCGCCCGCGGGGCGCAGGCCGCGGCCGCAGTCCGGGCAGATCTCCAGGAGGTAATCGTGAGGGGGCGCGGCGAGCAGTTCCGGCGGGACCAGGGGGCGTTCGTGCTTGGGGTGCCCGGGCTGGCCGCCGGCCTTGCGTTTGTCCTGGCCCGGAGGCGGCGCGGGCTTGGGCGGCTTGACGCTGTCCGAGGACGGCGGCTTGGAGGACGTCGAGGAGTTCTTGCGCGCCGCGGCGAGTTGCGCCTGGACCTGGGCCAAGGTGGCCTGGAGGTCGGCAACGGTCGCCGTAAGCGCATCGACTTGCGCTTCCAGGCGCGCGCAGTTGGCACAGGGGGGTGTGACTGTAGCTCCCATGCTGGCCGATTCTACGCCTTTTGAGATCAGAGGCACTACCCCATGAACGCCTACTGAAATCGAATCGAGCAAGAGGAGAGCGGCCGCGGGAAGAAAGCCCCGTTCACTTCCGCCGCCAGATGGCCGAGCCCGCGATCCCCAGCTTCTGCGCGGCGGGGCGAATCTCCTCGAAGAAGCGCCCGGCGTCGCTGGGATAGCCGGCGGTCGGCTTCAGGCCGGGGACGTGGCGCTGCCAGAACTGGTTGAGCTCGCCCATCAGCAGTTCGCGGACGTACTTCGCGGTCATCGACGCCAGCGCCACGCAGAAATGCTCGGCGTCGGCGCGCGGCTGGAAGGTGAGCTCCACCGGCCGGCCCAGCCCGAGGACGCGGTAGCAGCTGCGCGCCATCCCTTCCACGGTCGCCACGACGGTCCCCTCGCCAAGGGCGTCCTGGAGCTGGGCGGCGTAGGCGTTGCGCCCGCCGTGCTTGTCCACGTGGAAGCGCACCGGCTCCCCGCCGTCGGCGAGCTCCAGGGCGCAGCGCAGGAGCGTGGCAAAGGCGTCGGCGAGGACGGCGCTCTTGCTCGGATGGGTGTCGAGTAGGGCGTTGAAGCGCGGCGGACAGGTGACGACACTCCGGGCGCGCCACGGCCCGACCCCCACCTCGGCGCAGGCGGTGCGCAGGCGGTCCGCGAGGGGGGCCAGGTCGTGGGGGGGAGACTGGGCGGGCAGCGCGCTGCCGCCGGTGTACCACGCCTCCCCGCCCAGTTCGTGCGGGGGCAGGCAAAGGCGCTGCACCAGGCCGCTCAAGTCGGTCAGCCCGCCGAGGGCATCGTGGAAGAGGGAGAGGACCGCGCGCTCGAGGCCGGCGAGGCCCCGGGTGCTGGAGTAGACGACCTTGGAGTCATCGACGTGCAAGCGGCCGTCGTCTCTTCCGCCGCGCCGCACCGCCTTCTCCAGGAGCCCCCAGAGGTTGCGGTCGGCGCAGTCGTCGGGCACCCGACAGGCCACGACGGTCATCACAAACGGACCGAGGTTGGGGCCGTAGCCCGCCTCGTCCATGCCGATCATCCACGTCATGAGGCCGCCCTCCTGGCAGCGCGGAAATGAGGGGCGCCGGGCCGGCCGACGTTCGGCGACCCGGCACTTCGAGCGACGCTCGCTATTCCTTGGTGCCCGTTTCCTTCTTCTTTGGCTTGTCCTTGTCCTTCCTCGACTTGGTGGGGAGGTGAACCTCCTTGAGCATCTTGCTGGTGCTGTCGATCACCACGCGCACCTCCGCGCCGACCTTCAGGACCTCGTCGCGGATGCCCTTCTCGCGCTTCCCACCCTTGGGGCCAAAGAAGTGCGTGGCCTTCGTCACCGCGAACGAGTGCTTCTTGCCGTCGATGGTCACGTCGAGCAGGTGCTTATCGACGTCGACCTTGGTGACGATGGCCTTGACGCCGACGGGCTTCTTGCCGTCTTTGTCCTTCTCCTTGCCCTTGGGCTGGCCAACCGCCAGGCCGCCTACCAGCAACACCACGACCAAACCCAACGCCTTCCGCAACATGCGCTGTTCCCCCTTGTGCCGCCGACCAGCAGGGCAAATCGCCGCCGACCACCGGCAAGGCTCGCCCCCGCGCGGTCGTTGTGCGCTGTCATTAAGCATCCGGCGCCCTCTCCTGTCAAGGACCGAACCAACGGTTCCCGCTCCCAGAGCCAGGAAGGGGCCGGTTGTGACGCAGGCGGAAGATGGGCAAGAAGACCAGGCCTTGCGTAGAATGCTCGGGGATGAGCCGCGCAGAGAGTGCCCAGCGCTGGCGAACGAGCGACCAGCGTGGGGCAGGCCTCCGACCTGCCTGGAGGCAAACGCAGGTCGGAGGCCTGTTCCGCACCCCGGCACCCTGTTTGCAACCATCCGTATCCGGGACCGAGCCCGAGACGTTCCGACACGGAGAACGAGCCGATGAACGCGCAACGCTGGCTGGCACCAACCCTGCTCGTCGTGGGCGGCCTGACCGGCCTGGCCTTGCCGGGCGACAGCGAGGCCCAACCACCGGCCAACGGCGATCTCAAACGGTGGCAGCAGTCGGTGGACAAGGCGGTGGCGTATCTGCGCCGCACGCAGGCGAAGGACGGGAGCTGGGGGGGCGCCCAGGCGCCGGGCGTGACCGGCGTTGTCGTGGCGGGGCTGATGCAGACGACTAACCTGGGGACGAAAGACCCGATGGTGGCCGCGGCGCTCAAATACGTGGAGTCGCTGATCGACCCGAAGACCGGACACCTCGCCGGCAAGGGCGCCGGCGTGAAGTTGCAGAACTACGTCACCTCCATCAACGTCGTGGCGCTGGCGTCGGCCGACCGGGTGCGCTACAAGCCCGTGCTCGACCGCGCCTCGAGGTTTCTGCGCGAGCTACAGTGGGACGAAGGGGAGGGGAAAAAGCCTAGCGACGCCTTCTACGGCGGGGCGGGCTACGACAGCAAGTCGCGCCCCGACCTGTCGAACACCCAGTTCTTCCTGGACGCGCTGGTGGCGGCGGGCATACCGAAGAACGATGCCGCGTTCAAGAAGGCAACGATCTTCGTGAGCCGCTGTCAAAACTTGAAGGGCGAGACCAACGACCAGCCGTGGGCGGGGAAGATCAACGACGGCAGCTTCATCTACACGCCGGCGCTGGGCGGCGACACCAAGGTGCAGGACAAGCCCAACGCCGACGGCGGTCTGCCCGGCTACGGGAGCATGACCTACGCGGGCATCAAGAGCCTGCTCTATTGCGGAACCGGCAAGGACGACGAGCGCATCGCCAAGGCGGTTGCCTGGCTGGGCAAGAACTACAAGGTGGACGGCAACCCCGGCATGCCGAAGGCGCGCGCCCACTGGGGACTATATTATTACTACCTGACGATGGCGCGCTGCCTGACGATGCTCGGCGATGACCTCGTGAAGCAAAAGATCACCAAGAGCGACTGGCGCGCCGACCTGACCGCGGCGATCACCTCGCGCCAGCGGCCCGACGGGAGCTGGGCCAACGACGACAAGCACTGGATGGAGGCGAGCCCGCCCCTGGCCACGGGGTATGCGCTCATGGCGCTGGCGAATTGCAAGCCGCGCAAGTAGGAGCTCGGACGGAGGACCGACGCGATGCGGCGAAGCGCCACCCTGATGCTGCTCGGCTGTTTGGCCCTCGCCCTGCTCGCGCCGGCCGCCTTCGCCCACCCCGTGCCGAAGAACAACCACGACCGCACGATCCAGATCGCGCTGACGCCCGAGGCGGTGCTGATCGACTACCAGCTCGAAGTGGACGAGACGCGGGCCGCGCTGGACATGACGGAGGACGCCCTCGCCGGCGTCGGCAGCCGCCGCGAGTTCTACGCCGCGTACGTGCGCTTCCTGGCCCCCGTCCTTAGCCACAACCTCGACGCCCGGCTCGACGGCAAGGCGCTCGTCTTCGCGTGCGCCCGCCAGCGCTTCGACGTGACCGACCACGTACTGTGCCGCTACCACTTTCGCGCCGCGTGGAAACTGGCACCCGGCCGCGAACATGCCTTCGCCTTCCGCGAGAGCAACTTCGCCGACGACGACTTCAGCGGCCTGCGCGTGACGGTGACGGTGAGCCCGCGCCTGACGGCCCGCAAGGTCGTCGCGCCGGAGGAGGCGCTGATGAGCCGGCCGGCGGGCGACCGGCGGCCCGGAGACGGCGAGCGACTGCGCAAGGCGAGCGCCACCTTCCAGGCCGAGCCGAGCGCCGAGCCCGGCAGCGCCAAGCCCGGCGTTCCGTTCGACCTCGGCGAGCAGCGCCGCCCGCCGCGCAAGGGCCTGGTGGTGGGCGCCGGCAAGCCCCGCCTCGCCGACACCGGGTCGCGGGCGCGTGCCGGCCCCCCCCGGACCGTTCGCCCCCAGGCAAGCGATGCGCCTCCCGCAAGCTCCGAGGTGGAGGGAGAGGTCCACTCCCGCGACAGTCGGTTGATCCACCTGCTCTACAGCACGCGGGAGGGGGTGGCGCTGCTCCTGGGCCTGGCGGCGGTCTTCGGCGCCGCCCACGCCCTCACGCCGGGGCACGGCAAGACGATGGTGGCGGCCTACCTGGTGGGCGAGCGCGGCACGGTGGCGCACGCGCTGGTGCTGGGGCTGGTCGTCACGTTGACGCACACTGCCGCGGTGATGGTGCTGGCGGCGCTCTTGCCGGTGATCTACCCGGAGAGCGCCCGGTCCGGCCTGACCGACGCGGAGCGCGCCGAGGTGACGCGCGTGCTGGGGCTGGTGTGCGGCCTACTGATCGCGGGCCTCGGTTGTTGGCTGCTATTACAGCGCCTCGCCGGGCGGGCCGATCACGTCCACCTCCCGGGGGGCCATTCGCACGGGCACGGGCACGAGGTGGCGCCCGGCAGGCCGGGCTGGTGGGGGTTGGTGACGATGGGCATCGGCGGGGGCATCGTACCGTGCTGGGACGCGATCCTGATGCTGCTCTCGCCCGTGGCGCTGGCGAAGCCGTTCCTCGCGCTGCCGCTGGTGCTGGCGTTCAGCGCCGGGCTGGCGGCGACGCTGGTGCTGCTGGGAATCGCGGTGGTCTACGCGCGCAGCAAGGCCGGGGCCCGCTGGGGCGAGAGCGAGCGCCTGCGCCGCGTCGCGCGCGCTCTGCCGATCGCCACGGCGGCGCTCATCGCGGGGCTGGGGCTGTGGATGTGCTTCGACAGCGTACGGCCGGATCGGTAAGCGCTGGCCGGGAGGCGCCTCAGCGCCCCATCAGGTACGCCTTCAAATCGCGCCCGATCCGGTTGCAGCGGTCGCGCCACTCCGGCGTCATCATCCCGCCGCCGGGGCGCATGACGAGCGTGATGGTCAGTTCGTTCGACTGCGCCGGGGCCTTGCGCTCCATGTGCAACTCGAGATCGGTCGAGGACGCCGTCTGCAAGCCCGCCTTGCGCCCGCTGCCCCAGCCGAAGAGCCCCCCGGGCTTCTTCTCGGCAGGGCCTTCGATCCGCACCCGGATCATGCCCGGCACGCTCTCGATCACCTCCCCGCCGAGGTCGTAGATGAAGCCCTTGAGCTTCACCATCGCCATCGACTCGGGCATTCTCGCCTCGAAGCTCTCGCGGACCGCGTTGCGATCGGACGGCACCGGCGTCGAGCTCGTCGAGGGAGCGGGCGCGCTGCTCGTGCGCTGCGCCGCCCCGGTAGCCGGCGCCTGGGCGCGCGCCACGATGAGGCGCTTTCCCAGCGCCTTCTCGTAGGCCTGGGCCAGGCCCCACGCCTTGGCGGGCCGGTCGTCGGGCGACTTGGCCAGGCAACTCTGTATCACGGCTTCGAGGGCGGGCGAGACCAGGCCGGGCTGCCCAATGTCGGCGAAGCTCGGCGGGGCGTCGTCGGCGTGGGCCAGCATGAGGGCCTCGATGGAGCGGCGAACGAAAGGCCGGCGGCCCGCGAGCATCTCGAAGAGCAACACGCCCACGCTGTAGAGGTCGCCGCGCCGGTCCATGTCGGTGCCGCGCACCATCTCCGGCGCGATGTACTCCGGCGTCCCCGAGGCGGCGGGCAGGTTGAAATCGACGAGGTCCTCGGGCGAGATGTAGAGCATCGAGCTCATCTTCGCCAGCCCGAAGTCCATCAGTTTGAGCGACTCCTGCGGCGTACCGGGGTAGAGCACCATCAGGTTGCCCGGCTTGACGTCGCGGTGGACGATGCCCGCGTCGTGGGCGGCCTGGAGCACGTCGCACAGTTGCGCCAGCAGCCGGCCAGTGCGCTCGGCGGTGAGCCGGCCCTCGCGGTGCAGCAGCGCGTTGAGGTCGATGCCGCGGAGGTGCTCCATGACGAGGATCGGCCCGCGGGCGTCGCCCGTGGACGAGTCGCAATAGGCGACCGCGTGGGGATGGGCGAAGCGCGACAGGATGTGGACCTCGCGCCGGAAGTGCTCGACCGCCTTGGGTTGCGCCCGGAGCGGGGCCTTGAGCACCTTGACGACCACGTCGCGTGCCGGAGAGCTCTGGTGGGCCAGGTAGATCTTGCTCATCCCGCCCTCGTCGAGAGCGCGGGTGACCTGATATTTCCCAAGAACGAGCTCGCCCAGCATGATTGCAGCCTCGTTGCGCAAGACTCGAACCGGAGTGCGCCGCACGTAACTCTAGGGTGCGTTCGGCCCCATGCCAACTTCCCGCCTCGATTTCCCCAGGCACAACCGTTACGGCCGGTCTTCTCCCGTCCCCTCGGCCAGGCCGCGCCGGCCCGAAGCGACGGTCCTCTTCCGTTCCACGGCGCGTTATGCGATAGTAGGCCCACACTGCCTCGCCCACCTTCGAGAGCACGGGCTGCGAGCATGGACCAGATCCTCACCGGCGACTGTCTCGCTCACCTTCACCAGCTCGACGCGGGGAGCGTGGACCTGGCCTTCGCCGACCCACCCTTCAACATCGGCTACGAGTACGACGTCTACAACGACCGCCAGAAACGCGACGACTACCTGCGCTGGACGGAGAAGTGGCTGGCGGCCGTGAAGCGCGTGCTGAGCCCGACCGGCTCGTTCTACGTCGCCATCGGCGACGAGTACGCCGCCGAGCTGAAGGTGCGCCTCGACGGGATCGGGCTGACGATGCGCAACTGGATCGTGTGGCACTACACCTTCGGCGTGAGCTGCAAGGGCAAGTTCAACCGCAGCCACGCTCACGTGTTGTACTACGTCGCCGATGCGCGCCGCTTCACCTTCAACGCCGACGCCATCCGCGTCCCCTCGGCGCGGCAGACAACCTACGCCGACCGCCGCGCCAACCCGCTGGGCAAGGTGCCCGACGACACGTGGGTGCTGCGGCCCCAGGAGGACGAGAGCTTTTTCCAGCCGGGGGACGACACCTGGCACGTGCCGCGCGTCTGCGGGACGTTCAAAGAGCGCACCGGGCACCCCTGCCAGATGCCCGAGGCGGTGCTGGAGCGCATCGTGCGAGCTTCGAGCAACCCCGGTGACCTGGTGCTCGACCCGTTCGCCGGCAGCGGGACGACGCTGGCGACGGCGCGGCGACTGGGACGGCGCTATCTCGGGATCGAACTGTCGGCGGAGTATGCGGAGGCGGTGCGCGAGCGCCTGAGGCTGCTCGAATGTTCCCCCTGTTCCTCGACCTGACGAATCGCCTGGCGGTCGTGGTCGGCGCGGGCGCCGTCGGCCGGCGCAAGATCGCCGCCGTGCGTGCCGCCGGGGCGCTCCTGCGCGTCGTCTGTCTGGAAGCGCCCCCGCCGGAAGAAGCGGACGTGGAGTGGTTGCAGGGGCCGTATCGGCCCGAGCACCTGGCGGGCGCCGCCCTGGTCTTCGCCGCCGGCCCGCCCGCGCTCAACGCGCGCGTCGTGGCGGACGCGCGGGAGCGCGGGCTGTGGGCGAACAGTGCCAGCGATCCGGAGCGGGGAGACTTCCACGTGCCCGCCACCGTGCGCCGCGGCGCGCTCGTCGTCGCCGTCAGCACGGGGGGCGCTTCTCCGGCGCTGGCGGCGGCGGTGCGGGCGCGGCTGGAAGAGCAGTTCGACGACGCCTTCGGGGCCTGGGTGGAACTGCTCGCGGAGCTTCGACCGATGGTGCTGGCTCGCCTCGCCGACGCCGAGGAGCGCCGGCGCGCGTTCGAGCGCCTCGCCGAGTGGGGCTGGCTCGAACGGTTGCGGCGCGAAGGCAAGGATAGCGTGCGCGAGGCGATGCGGGCGGAGATCGAGAGTGGGGCCCCGGACCAGCGCATTCCCCGGACGTCACGAGGATGACGCAGCCTCGCCTTCCAGGCGCTCCAGCTCTTGCAGTTCCTCCGGGCTGGCCTGCTGGAGCCGGGCCTTCCGGGCGAGCGTCGCCAGGCGGCCGAAGCGCTCTTTGAGCTCGCTCGCTTGCCGCTCGGCCTCCTCGGCGCGAAGTTGCTCGCGCAGCCGTTCGGCCTCCAAGCCCTCGAAGGAGAGAAAACGCCGCCCATTGGGGTAATAGACCGCCATCTCGGGCTCGGAGAAGTCGAAGCGGATGCCGAGCCGGGGGCTGACGAAACCGTTTACCCGCCGCTCGTGCAAGAACACCTCCCCGCGCCGAATGAAGGCATGAAGCCGGTTGCGGTCCGGGTCGTACACGTAGTATTCCTCGACCCCGTACTCCTCGTAGAAGGCGTACTTGTCCACCATCTCGCTTCCGCTGTTGCCCGGCGAGAGTACCTCGAAGGCCAAGGTCGGCGGGATGCCCGCTTCTTCCCACTGCTTGTACGAGCCCCGGTCGCGCTTGGGGCGGCCGAACGCCACCATGACGTCGGGGGCCATCCGGAGCTCCGGCTCCCCTTCGCGAGCGTACCAGAGTAGGTCTGTGGCGACGAAGACGTCGATTTCCTCGCAGTACAGGGCGGAGAGGTTGCCAAAGAGCACCGTCATCCAGCGCGCCTGCTTGGTGTTGTCCGACATCGGCTTGCCATCGCTGTCCGGGTAATGGATGGGGCTGGGAGGCTTCGCCGACTGCCCGGGGGGGGCCGCGGGACGCCGTCCCGGGGCCGGGAGCGGGACACCTGCCGGGATGTTCGCGCCAAACGAGGCGCTCTGGGGCCCATCGATCGCCATGACGTCTCCCTCGAAACCTGGGCGCGTCGGGCATCTTACCCAAGCCCACCCCCGACCGCCAGAGCAGCCCAGAGCTCCCCTCATCCCTCGTCCACGTCCCACACCACCACCGCCGACTTCTCCCCGCCCGCCGCCGCCGTCATGCCGTCCGGCGAGAACGCCACCGCCTGCACCCGGCCAATCTGCCAGTCCCACGCCGCGCGCTCCCGCCCCGTCGCCAGGTCCCACAGCCGCACCGTCCGGTCCGCCCCCCCGCTCAGGAGCCCCAGGCCGTCCGGCGCGAAGGCGACAGCGAGGACGTCGGAGCGATGGCCCTTGTACAGCAGGCGCCGGCCCAGCGAAGGCAGATCGTGACAGGCGATCGTCCGCCCGTGGCCAATGGCCAGCGCGTGCCCGCCCGGCGAGAAGGCCAGGCAGCGCACCCGGCTCGCGCACCAGAGCGACAGGGAGCGCGACCCGCCCACTCCCCACGTCTCCACGGTGCGGTGCTGCCCGGCGACGGCCAGGATGCCGTCCGGCCCAAATACCGCGCTCTCGACGTCGTCGGGCCAGGGGAGCGGGGCCGGGCGATCCTCCGCGCGGTGCGGCCAGCGCACCAGGCGGGGGGCCTCGCCCGCGAAGTGCTGGCTGCGCAGCGCGGCGAGGATGGAGCCACTGTCGGGGGAGAAAGCCAGCGCGATGGCGGGCCCTTGAAGGGCGTAGGTGGTGCGCTGGCGCAGTTCGGGCACGTCCCAGACGGCGAGCGAGCCGCTGCGCCCTCCCGTCGCCAGGCTGCCGTCCGGTGCGAAGGCCAGGGCCACCAGCCCGTCCTGATGGCTGCTCAAGACCACCGAGCGCTGCGCGGGGCCGAGGTCCCACAGGCGCACGGTGCGGTCGTCGCCGGCGCTGGCGAGCGTGAGGGGATCGCCCGGCGCGTAAGCGAGGGCCCGAACGGCGTGGCGATGTCCGCGCAGTACGTGCATGGTTGGTCAATAATCGAGGTCCCAGATCAACACCTCGCCGCTGTCGCCGGCCGCCGCGGCCGTCATGCCGTCCGGCGCGATCGCCACCGCATGAATGCGCCCCAGCTTCCAGTCGAAGCGCCCTTGCTCGGCGCCCGTTTGCCCATCCCACAGCCGCACCGTCGAGGCCCAGCAGCCCGTGACCAGCGTGCGGCCATCGGGATGATACGCCAGCGCCATGATCGACTTGCCGGTGTCGCCCAGCCGCAGCCGTACCGTCCGGGTGGCGAGGTCCCACACCTCCACTGGCGTCCCCGGCGAGGTGGCCAGGGCGCTGCCGTCGGGCGAGAACGCCAGCGCCCGCACGGCAACCGTATGGACCAGGCGCTGTTCGCGCCGGGTGCGCAGGTCCCACAGGGAAACGTCGCCCAGGCTCAGCGCCACGGCCAGGGAGTTGCCGTCCGCGGAGAAGCCGAGGGCCCAGACGGACGAGTTGCTGGGATACCAGGCGTGCTTCACGGGGCGATGCGTGGTCCGCTCGAAGAGGCGCAGCGTGGGAGAAGCGCCGCTCCCACGCCCATGGTCGAGGCCCGAGGCCAGCCAGCGGGCGTCCGGGCTCGCGGCCACGGCCACGACCGAATGATGCGCCTGTTCAAGGACCGCGTTGGTCTGGGCCCCCACGTCCCACAGGCGCGTGCTGCCGTCGTGTCCGCCCGAGAGGACGGCTTGCCCGTCCCCCGTCCACGCGAGCGAGAGGATGGCTCGCAGGTGCCCCGTCAGGCCGGCGCGCTGCTCGCCCGCATTCGCATCCCACAAACGAAGGACCATGTCGTCGCCGGCGGAGGCCAGCGTCGAGCCGTCCGGCGAGTAGGCCAGCGCGTAGACCGCGCCTCGGTGTCCGCTCAGTAGCCGCATGTCCGCGCCCCTCACGCGCCCCAGTCGTCCATGTCCCAGATCACGATCTTCCCGTCTCCCCCCGCGGCGGCGCGCATCCCATCGGGCGCGAACGCCACCGCGTGGACGGCGCCGACGCCCCAGTCGAAGGCGTCGCGGGTGCGGCCGGTGGCCAGGTCCCAGATGCGCACCGTGCCGTCGCCCGAGGCGCTGGCGAGCGCTCGGCTGTCGGGCGAGTAGGCGATGGCGTGGAGCGAGGGCGACTGGCCCTTGAGCGTGCCGCGCGTGTGCCCGGTCGTCGCGTCCCACAACTTGATGAGGCCCGTCGGGCTGGCCGAGGCGAGAGACTGCCCGTCCGGGCTAAAGGCGAGGTAGTGGACCTTGGGGCCCTGTAGGAGCACGAACCCATCCGCCGGCGGCGAAACCCGGCCCAGATAAAGCGGTCGCGCGTGTGCGGCGGGCGCGGGGGCCGTCGTGTCGTGAAGGCGCACCGTGCGGTCGAAACTGCCCGTCGCAAGCGTGCGGCCATCGGGGGAGAACGCGAGGCACGAGACCTCGCCCTGGTGTCGGGTGGCGAGTTGCCGGCCGCGGCCCGCGCCGAGTTGCCAGAGCGAAACCTCGTGCAGGGAGGCCCCGGCTCGGGGGCGGTTGCAGGCCAGCAAATCGCCCCCCGGCGCGAAGCAGACCTGGCAAGGCGCCTTGCCCACCGCGCTCAGCGCTTCCAGGTTAGCGCTCGGCCCGGCGTGCGGGCGCGCCACGTCCCACACCTTCACGTGGCCTGTGGAGTCGGCCGAGGCAAGTGCCTCCGCGTCCGTCGGCGCGAACGCCAGCGAGACGACGCGGCCCTGATGGCTGCGCAACGTGCCAGAGGGCTTCGCCTTCTCCAGCTCCCACAGCCAGATCACGGTCGAGCGCCCGCTCACGGCGGCCAGCGTGAGGCCGTCGGCGGAGAACGCCAGGGCGTGGACCTTGCCGACGTGGCCTTCGAGCAGGAGCATGGCGCGATCTCTCGGGCGTGAGGCAACCTCAGCGCATGGTATCGCGCTTCGGCGCAAGCGGAAATGCTGGTTGCGCGGTCGTCCCGGGTGGGGCCAATGATCCGGGTGGTTCGCATCGCCGGCCGCGCCGAAGGCGCCCGTCGGTTGCGCGGTCGTCCGGGGTGGGGCCAAAGATCCGGGAGCGCGGATCGCCAAGTCGCAAGCGGAACAGCGCCGGGGCCGCCGCTTGCGGCTTGGCGGGGCCCTCCCGGAATCGTTGCCCCACCCGGTCGCCCCGCCCTCGCGTCTTCGACTTCTCGCGCGGCGCCCCGATCGGCCTGGGCACGCCGGACTTCATGGCGCCCGAGCAGGTCGGCGACGCGCGAGCCGTGGACGTCCGCGCCGACGTCTACGGGCTGGGCGCCACCCTGTACTGTCTCCTGACCGGCCGCGTCCCCTATCCGGATCGCTCGGACCTGGAAAAGCTCCTCGCTCACCAGCGGGGCGACCCATTCCCCGCCCTGGAGCAACTTCGCCCGGACGTTCCGCGCGAACTGCAGGCCATCGCGTACAAGATGATGGCGAAAGGCCCCGCCAAAAGATACCCGCACCCGGGCGCGGCGGCGGATGACCTGGCACGCTTCGCGTGCGGGGCCAACTCGCCCCGGTTGGTCGCTCTGCTCGACGCGGCTTCGCCAGGAGAAGTCCCGCGCCCGCCGGTCGGGAGCACCTGGGGGCTCCCGGGAGCGACGCCGCCAGCGCCGGGGACGATGCCGATGGCGCCGGCCGCCTCGACGCAACAACAACTGCTGGCCAGCACCACGATTCTCGCTCCGCCTCCCCCCATCGCCTCTCCCTCCGGGCCCGCCAAGCCATCGGGCTCGCTGGCTGGCGGTGGGGGCAGTCGTGCTGTTGCTGGCGGTGGCGTGTGGCGTCGGCTGGCTCATGCGCGGCGACAGCAGCAAGATGGTCGTCAAGGCGAAGGACGACAAGAACGACAAGGAGAAGGACACCGATAAAGAGAAGAAAGAGAAGGAAAAGCCCAAACCAGCCGGGCCGCTCATCGACGAGAACTTCCGCCTGGCCGCCGAGAAGCGATTGCCGCTTCCAGACGGATGGAGTGGGGACGGGCTCCGCGTCATCACGGTCAAGGATCGCCACGGGCTCGAAGTTGCCAAGGCGAGCGGCACGGAGGTCGCGAAGATACCGCTGCGGCAACCCATGAAGGGCGACTTCACCATTGAAGCGGGAGGTATCATGCCCCTGTATTTCCACGTCCCTGGGCATTCTCCTGGAAGATAGCAAGAGCACCGCGAACCTGCCGGTCGTCCTTTCGGATTCCGGGGCGGTCAACCTGGCGAAGGAGAATTATAGCGCGTTGCCGGGGCTCACGATTTAGAGGCCCATCCAGCTTGTCATCCGAGGGGAAGGCACCAAGGTGACAGGCCTCGTCGATGGCGACCATGTCGCCTCCAAGGTGTTCAAGGAGGCCCCCGCCTACGATACCCTGAGCCTCAGCCTGACCAAGGGAACCACCTTGTTCCGGTTGAAGGCAACCCCCCCCTTAGTCGCGGGCCTGCCCCAACTCCCGGGCGCGAAGGGACGGCGACCTTGGCGGTAGGGCAAGGGGAAATGCCGATTGTCCGGCCCTCGCGCCCCCATCTGAACGAATAATCACCATCGAAGATGCACCACAGGAGGGATTTCCGCCCGATTGGCCCGCCTATTGCATTCTCCTTTTTGAGAGCAAGAGAAGCCCAAAGGAGATACTCGATGCCGACACAACTGGTTCTTCGGGCTACCGCGGGCGAACTGGCAGGCCAGGCGTTCCCTCTGGAGGGGCCGGCCCGCTGGCGCCTGGGCCGATCGCGTTCTTGCACGCTGCGCCTCGAGGGCGACTCGACGGTATCGCGGCACCACTGCATCCTGGCGTACGACCCGCCGACGCTCTGGGTGCAAGACCTGGGCAGCCTGAACGGCACCTACCTCAACGGAGAGAACATTGGCCGGGGCGTGCCGGGAGACGGGGCCAACGCCACCATGATGTTGCCGTCGCGGCGCCCGCTCGGCGCGGGCGACGAACTGCGCGTCGGCCAGAACGTCTTTTGCGTCAAGAGCGCAGGGGAGGACGAGAATAGGTTCCGCGGGCACGACACCGAATGGGCGCCTGCCTTGCTTGGATGAGCGCCGCCCTTGCCCTCCTGATGACCGTTCCGCGCCCCCACGAACGGCGGCCCCTCTCTGGCTTTTTTCGCGATGGACCTCCCCCACCTCATCGACGCCCTCTCCTCGCCCACCGCCTACCCGCACGCGGTGGAGCGCGTCGAGGTGCGCCAGACGCACCTTTCGGTTGTGTTTCTCACCGGCAGCCTCGCCTACAAGGTGCGCAAGCCCGTCCAGTTCGATTTCGTCGATTTCTCCACTCTCGAGCGTCGCTTGCACGACTGCCGCGAGGAGGTTCGCCTCAACGCGCGCCTGGCGCCCGACGTCTATCTCGGCGTCCTGCCGATCTGCCGCGACGGCGACGGCGCCCGGGTCGGCGGCACCGGCGAGGCCATCGAACATGCCGTGCAGATGCGTCAGCTACCCGAGGAGGCGACGCTGCTTTCTTACCTCCAGCGCGACGAACTGGGCGCCGCCGCCCTGGAGGCCCTGGCCCGGCGCCTCGCCGGGCTCCACGCCGGGGCCCGGCGCGACGAGCACATCGCCTCCTTCGGGCGCTTCGACGTTGTGGCCGACAATGCTCGCGGCAATCTGGGCCCGTCGCGCGAGCAGGTCGGCGCCACGCTGAGCCCGAACGTCTTCGCCCGGCTGGCGGAGCTCCTGGAGGCGAGACTGGTCGAGCTCCGCGCGGCGATCGAGGCGCGAGCGGCGCGCGGCGTGCCGTGCGACACGCACGGCGACCTGCGCCTCGAGCACGTTTACCTCTTCCCGGAGCGCCCCGCCCCCGGCGATCTCGTCGTCATCGACTGCATCGAGTTCAACGAGCGCTTCCGCTTCGCCGACCCCGTCGCCGACATGGCCTTTCTGGTGATGGACCTGCTCTTCCACGGCCGGGCCGACCTGGCGACGACGTTTGCCACGGCCTACTTCGAGGCCACCGGCGACTTCGAGGGCCAGCAACTGCTGCCGTTCTACACCGCCTATCGCGCCGCCGTCCGGGCCAAGGTCGAGGGCCTCGAGCGGGCCGACCGCGAGGCAACGGAAGCGGCGCGCGAGGCGGCGCGCGAGCGCTCCGACGCGCACTGGCTGCTGGCGCTGGGACAGCTCGAGACGGCCGGCCAGCGCCCCTGCGTGGCCCTCCTCGCCGGGCTGCCCGGGAGCGGCAAATCGACCCTGGCCCGGGCGCTGGCCGAGCGCGCCGGCTTCGCCGTCCTCCGCTCCGACGTCGTGCGCAAGGAACTGGCCGGGGCCAACCCCCCTTCGGACGTCTACTCCCCGGAATGGAGCGAACGCACCTACCGCGAGTGCTGGCGGCGGGCCGAGGACGTTCTGCGCCAGGGCGGGCGCGTGCTGGTGGACGCGAACTTCCGGCAGGAGGAGCGCCGGCAACAGTTCGTACAGGCGGCGGTTCGCCGGGGCGTGACGGTCGTGCTGCTGGTGTGCCGCGCCAGCCCCGAGGTGGCGCGGCAGCGGTTGCACCACCGGCAGGGCGACGTCTCCGACGCGGGCTGGGGCTTTTATCGGCAGGCGGCGCGCGAGTGGGAGGAGCCGGGGCCGAAGACGCGCCTCTTTCTGCGCGAGGTCGATGCCAACGGCTCGCCCGAGGAGGTGCTCGCCGGGGCGCTGGCGGTGCTGCGAGAGCGCGGGCTCCTCTGAACGAGGCGCGGGCCGGAAGATAGAATCGTCCTCGCCTACCTTCCCTGGCCCGCAGGAGCGCCGCGATGTCCGACCGTTCTGCCGCCGACCGCTGGATTGCCGGGCGCATGCGCTCCATCGAGGCCTCGGGCATCCGCAAGGTCTTCGAGCTGGCCCGCTCCCTGAAAGACCCGGTCAACCTCAGCATCGGCCAGCCCGACTTCGACGTTCCCGAGCCGGTCAAGGCCGCCGCCCACGCCGCCATCGACCGCGGCGCCAACGCCTACACCCTCACCCAGGGCATCCCCGAACTTCGCCAGGTCGTGCTCGCCGACGTGAAAGGGCGCTACCCCCACGCCGACCGCGAACTGATCGTCACCACCGGCACCAGCGGGGCGATCCTGCTGGCCCTCCTCGCCACGGTCGATCCCGGGGACGAGGTCGTCGTCTTCGACCCCTACTTCGTGATGTATCCTCACGCCGTCACCATGGCGGGCGGGGCGACGGTCTACGTGGACACCTACCCCGACTTCGGCCTGGACGTGGACAGGGTGCGCGCCGCCCTCACGCCGCGCACCAAGGTCATCTTGCTCAACAGCCCCGCCAACCCCACCGGATCGGTCTATTCGCGGGACGCGGTACGCGACCTCGCCGGGCTGGCCGCCAAGCATGGCACCTTGCTCATCAGCGACGAGATCTACCGCGCCTTTTGCCACGACGCCGCGCCCGTGAGCCCGGCGCAGTTCAACGAGGACGTGCTGGTCGTCGATGGCTTCAGCAAGTCGCACGCCATGACGGGCTGGCGCCTCGGCTACGCGCACGGGCCGGGCCGGCTCATCCAAGAGATGTGTACGCTCCAGCAGTACACCTACGTCTGTGCCCCCAGCATCGTGCAGCACGCGGGCGCCGTGGCCTATGGCCTGGACATGGGGGCCTATTCGGAGGCGTATCGTCGCAAGCGCGATCTCGTGGTGGCGGGGCTGAAGGATCGCTACGAGCTGGCGCCCGCGCAGGGGGCGTTCTACCTGTTCGCCAAGGCGCCGGGAGGGAGCGGGACGGCGTTCGTGCAGGAGGCGATCCGCAACAATCTGCTCATCATCCCCGGGAACGTATTCAGTCGCCGCGACACGCACTTCCGGCTGAGCTACGCGGCCAGCGACGCGACGCTGGAGCGCGGGGTAGAGATCCTCAACCGCTTGGCGCGGGCGTGAGACAGACTGACCTCAGTCCCCGGCCGGCCGGTCGGACGGGACACAGCGCACGGCGAACGCGGGCCCCCCGTCGAGCGACGCTTCGAGGCGCCCGTTGCCGTTGTTCTCCAGCCAGTCCATCCGTTCGCGCGCGCTCGTCAGGGTCAGGCCCCCCACCCAATCAGACGGCTCGGCCCGGACGTTGCCGCGCACGACCTCCAGCAGGCGGAGCGCGTCCAGGGGCTTGGTCAGGTACTCCTCGCAGCCGGCCTCGTGCGCCTCGTCCCACGCGGCCCGGTCGGTGCGCCCCGTGAGGCAGTGGATGCGGGCCCCGCGCGTGCGGGCGTCGGCCCGCAACTGACGGGCGACGGCGAAGCCATCGAGGCCGGGAAGCACCAGGTCGAGGAGCACGCAGCGCGGGAGGTGCCGTCGCGCCATGTCCACGGCCTCGAGGCCGTTCTCGGCCTCGGCGCAGCGGTAGCCCTCCCGCTCCAGCACGA
This sequence comes from Gemmatales bacterium, assembly GCA_038239195.1. GTDB lineage: Bacteria > Planctomycetota > Planctomycetia > Gemmatales > Gemmataceae > JBBSEZ01. The sequence goes on along the minus strand of JBBSEZ010000041.1, from coordinate 3,826 downwards.
AGCGGACGACCTGGCGGGCGAGGGCGTCGTCCTCGGCGATGAGCACGTCGATGGGCGCGAGCGGCGATTCCTGTTGGTGCATGGACACTCCATCAGGGGCGGAACGTTCGGGGCGGTGCGGTGGGCCCGTTCCCGCTGGATTCGCGAGAGAAGGGACGCAGAAGTCCCGCCGGAGAGCGGGCCGCGTGCCGACGGAGGCGAAAGGGGGCGTGGCGCTGTTGTCCGGTGGGAGCGCGCGGCCGTCCCCCCGCGAAAACAACGTGCCGGGGCAAGGGTAGGTCAGGATTTCGCGTTTGTCAAACGGCCCTGGCAGGATTGTCGAGGACGGCCCGCGTTTCGGGAGGGGCGTCAATCGCCATCGGGCCCGCCGGGGAGCGCGACGGCGACCTGCATCGATCTCCCGCGCCCAACCCGGGGAGAGGTTCGCGCACCCCTCAGCCATCGCGCTGGCATTGACAGGCGCCCCCGCCTCGACTACACCCGCTCCCCCTCGAGTTTCGCCCGCCTCGTGCTTCCGCTCGAGAAGGGAGACCCAATGCAAACGATCCGAAGGGGCTTGTTGAGCCTGGCCCTCGTGCTTGGGGCGACGTCCGCCGCGTCGGCCCACTGGTCGGTCGGCGTGCGAGTCGGCTTGCCCATCTACGTCGGGCCTTACCCCTACTACGGCTATGGCTACTACCGGCCGTATCCGTACCCGTATCCCTACTACGCCGCGCCGCCGGTGATCGTCCAGCAGGCGCCGGTCGTGACGACAACGCCCGGCCCTGCGTATCCGCCCCCGCCGGCATCGGTGCCGTCCTATTCCCCGCCGTCCGCGGCGCCTGCCGAGGTCCTCCCACCTCCCACGGCAACGCCCGTTGCCCGGGGCGTTCCTGCGGCGGAGACGGACGGAGCGTGGGGCGAACTGAACAGTTCCGACGAGCGCCTGCGCGCCGCGGCGATGATGCAGCTCGGACGGAGGAAGGAGCGCCGGGCCATCGAACCGCTGACGCGCGCTTTGCGCGAGGACCGCAGCCCGGCCGCGCGCGAGGCGGCGGCGCGCGCGCTGGGGCTGATCGGGGCGCCGGCGTCGCTGACGGCGCTCCAGAACGCGGCGCAGGCCGACGAGGACCGCGACGTGCGGCGCAGCGCGTCGTTCGCGGCGGAGGTGATCCGGGCGAACTTGCGGCCGTGAACGAGGGCGAGCGGGGGGCGTAAGCCCCCTGTTGAAGGCGCCTCTGTTGAAGGCGCCTTCAACAGGAGGCTAACGCTCCCCGCTCGCCTCGCGTCGTATGCTCGCGCTATGCACCGCCTCGGTGTCCGCGGTCTTGTAGGCGTACGTGGCGGCCAGGCTCCGCAGCGTGGCGGAATCGTCGATCGCGTCGTGGGGGATCAGCAGGTAGGCCCACGGCTTGCCCCCGTGGGCCAGTTCGTGCTCGGTGGCGTGGCGACACCACTGCGCCGCGGCCCGCGCCTTCGCCTGCACCTCCTTGTTGCCCATCTCGTCGGCGCGCTTCGGCTCGCACAGGTACTTGGCGTCCGCCGTCTCCACGACGAAGTCCGGCTCGTAAGCCTGGTCCTCGAAGTAGAAGATCTTGAACTGCTTCGCCGCCGGCTTGAACCACTTCAGCCGCAGCTCTGGAGGCTCGCGCTCCAGGAGGACGGCGAAGAGACGCTCGGGGTCGGAGCTGAACTTCTGCACGGGGTAGAGGCAGCGGGTGAAGCCCCCGAACACCATGCGCGGGACCTCCTGCTTCCGGGCCACCGCCTGCCGAAAGTCGTGGGGCTTGTCGCCCTCGGCCATCGGGGAAGAGAGCCCCTGGAGCGTCTCGAAGCCCTTGCTGACGTGGGCCTCGTAGGCCGTCGCGCGCTCCCAGCGGTGCTCCACCATCTGGGCGTGGATCAGGTTGGCCAGGTGCTTCTCGTGGTAAAGCAGGACGTTCCGGACCGCCGGCTCGTCCGGCAGGTAGGAGCGCAGGTGGCGCACGAGTTGGCCGGCGAGCTTGTACAGCAGGTCCGACTCGGACTCGTAATCGACGTCGTCGAAATCGAGGAGCGAGCGGACGACGTAGTCCTCGGCGTTCTCCTCGGCCGCGGAAGCGAAGGTCGTGGCAAGGAGCTCCCGGTTGCCCGTCCGCAGGTGCTGGATGAGGATGTCCTGGGGGACGGGTTGCAGCGCCACGTTCCGCGTGTCGAGGTCGAAGTCGGTGTGCCCGGTCGTGACCTCGCCCGTCGGCACGACGACGATGCGCGGGATGTCGATGGTCCGTTCGATGAACCACTCGGTCGCGCGGGCCACCACGTCGCCGACCGCGGGCCGGTCGGTCAGGCCCGGTAGGTCCCCCTGCGTGGGCGCGAGCCGGGCCGCAACCTTGGCGACGATCTCGGCCTGCATCGCGGGCGCCTTGAGCGCCCTCGACGTCGGCGCCTTGCCGGCGTCGTTGCCGTACTCCTGAAGGACCGCGATGGCGGCCCGCGCGGCGGCCTCCTCCGCCGGGGAAAAGGGCGTCGCCTGCTGCGCGAGGAGCGACGGCGCCGCGCCCGGCCGGGGTCGGAACAGTCCCCCGGTGACCGTCGGCTCGAAGGTACGGGCGGTCTTGCGGCCCAGGCCGACGTCCCGCTCGATGATGACCTCTTGCCACTTGACCAATGAGCCGGGGCGGTTCGCCTCGTCGATGATCGACTGGAATCGGTCGTGGGCGACGATGGTGAGCCGATCGACCGCCGACACGTTCACGCGCTTGCCGTAGGGGAGGCGCAGCCCGCGGCCGATGGACTGCTCCACGAGGGTCCGCGAGTCGGCGGCGCGCAGCGGGACGAGCGTGTAGAGGTTGGTGACGTCCCAGCCCTCCTTGAGCATGTTGACGTGGATGACGATCTCCGTGGGGCTGTCCGCCCGCTCCACCGCGAGGAGCTGGGCCACCGTCTCGTCCTTCTCCTCGCCCTTCTTGTTCGAGTGGACGGTGAGGACGCGCTCCTTGTAGCGGCCCTCGAAGAAGTCGTCGCCCTTCACGATGGCGAGGAGCTTCTCGGCGTGGTCGGTGTCCTGGGCGACGACGAGCATGAAGGGCTTGACGAGGGGCTGGCCGGCCTGCCGGGAATAAATCTCCAGCTCCAACTTGGTGTGCTCGTGGATGCGCACCCCGTCTTCCAGCTTCAGCCGCTCGAGTTGCTCGGGCGAGTAGTCGGCAGCGCGGAACGACTCCCGGGTCGCCACGGCGGGCTCCTTGACGAAGCCGTCGGCCATCGCCCGGCCCAGGGGGTAGCTGTAGATGACGTTCTTGAACGGCAGGGGCGCCTTCCCCTCCTCCACCTGCGGGGTGGCGGTCAACTCCAGGCCGAGGATCGGCCGCAGCTCGTTGAGGACGCGCACGCCGGACGTGCCGCGGTAGCGGTGGGACTCGTCCATGAGCAGGACAAGGTCTTCCAGCCCGGCGAGGTAGTCGAAATAGCTCTGGCCGATGTACTCGCGCAGCCGCTTGATGCGCGGCGCCTTGCCGCCGCGAACCTCGCTGTTGATCTTGGAGACGTTGAAGATGTTGACGTGGATGCCGCGGCGGAAGAGTTGCGTCTTGCGGACGCCGCGCCCTTGCTCGTAGTTGTCGCCGGTGATGATCTCGGGCGGCTCGACGACGAGCTCGGCCAGGCCCTTGAAAACGTACTTGGGGGTGTTGGGGGTGAAGTCGGCGACGAGCTTGTTGTAGATGGTGGTAATCGGCATGCAAAAGGGGCCCACATCGGCGAGGAAAACGGGACCACCAGGGTTCAAGGGTACACCTGATGAAAGCCGGACGATCCGGCCCTCCAACTACTTGCTCTTGTCTGCCTCGACCGCTTTCGAGTACGG
>JBBSEZ010000040.1:0-35522 GCA_038239195.1 Gemmatales bacterium | reverse complement strand
GGCTTGGCGATCCGCGCTCCCGGATCTTTGGCCCCACCCCCGACGCCGACGCCCGGCGCTCCGGTTTCCTCTGGCGTCCCGCGCGCCGATCAACCACAATGAAAGGCAGCCCTCCTCGGACCGCAGGTGCCCCACCCATGACGACCTTTCGTCTTCCGCCCCTCCTCGCCACCCTCTCCCTCCTCGGCCTGACGGGCGGCGCGGCGCCGGCGGCCGCGCCGCCCGCCGTCAAGGCCCTCGCAAAAAAGAAGGGCGCCGCCAATCCCGCCGGGAAGCTGGCGATGACCGGCCTGGCGCCGGCCAAGCTCGTCCCCGACCTGTGCGTGCTGAAATACCGGGTCAGCACCAGTTCGCCGGAGTGCCAGGCGTTCTTCGACCAGGGGCTCGGCTTCACCTACTCGTACGTGTGGATGGAGGCGGCCCGTTCCTTCGAGACGGCGCTGAAGCACGACCCGGATTGTCCGATGGCGTGGTGGGGCCTGGCCCGGGCGCTCGAGCGCTGGGGGCGCGGCAACGCCACCAAGGCGCTCCAGAAGGCCTACGAACTGCGCGACCGCGCCAGCCACCGCGAGCAGCAACTGATCCTCGCCAGCATGCAGGAGAAGGGGCTCGTCCCGGGGGTCGGCGACGGGGAGCGGCGCAAGCAGGCCGCGATCAACACGCTCGACAACATGCTGGCGCTGTACGACGACGACGAGGAGGCCTGGTACTTCCGCGCCCAGCTCTCGGGCGGGGCCGGGCTGTTCGGCGGACAGGCCTCGGCCGTGCCGTTCTACAAGGCGCTGCTCCGCATCAACCCGCTGCACCCCGGCGCCAACCACGAACTGCTTCACTTCTACGAGAACTTCCGCCGGCCCGCCCTGGGGTGGATACACGCGGAAAACTACATCAAGTCGTCGCCGGGCATCCCACACGCCTTCCACATGCAGGCCCACCTGGCGACGCGCCTGGGGCGCTGGGGCAAGACGAGCGACCGCTCGGCCCGCGCCATCGAGTTGCAGCGCGCCTACCACAAGTTCCAGGGCGTGCGAGCGACCGAGGACCACCAGTTCTCGCACCACCTCGAAACGCTGCTGACCTCGCTGGTCCACGACGGTCGGTTCGGGGAGGGACGGGCCATCAAGGCCGAGGCCGAGCGCGCCGGCTTCAAGATGTGGGCGTCGGTGTTCCGGCTGTGCCTGGCCGAACGCGACTACGCGGGGGCGCTCGGGGTCGCCGAGCACTTCCGCCGCCGCGACAAGGTGCAGGCGAGCTACTTCGCCGCCCTCGTTTATCTCAAGCAGGGCGACGCGGCGCGGGCGCTGCCCGAGGTCGAGGTGCTCCAGAACGCCGCCCGGGCTCGGCGCAACGACCGGAGGCTGGAGCTGCGCCTGTTGGAGGTGCAGGGGCTGTATCAGTGCCAGACGGGGGCGGGCCCGGCGGGCGTGAAGTTGCTGGCCAAGGCGGTGCAGAAGACCAAGGACGATTACAGCCATCACGCCTGGGGCAACGGCGCCTACTACATGGAGGCCTGGGGGCTCGGGGCGCTGCAAGCGGGCAAGCTCGACGCGGCCGAGGAGGCGTTCCTGGAAGCCCTGGCCCACGACCCCGGCAGCGTGCGCGCCGCGCTGGGCTTGCAGGTGGTGTGCGAGCGACAGGCGCGCAGCGAGGAGGCCACGCGCTACGCCAACTTGGCCCGCAAATGCTGGGGCCGGGCCGACGAGGGACGGTTGATGGCCGAGCTGGCGGCGCTGCGCAAGGATCGGCCGAGCCTTACCACGAGCGCGACGAGCGGGGAGTCTTCCTCGCGCGGGACCAGGTGACGATTGCTCCGGAGCGAACCATGACGAAACGTGCAAGCGAGGCCCGCGCGGCGCTGGTGGTGCTGGGGGCGTGTCTGGCCCTGTCGGCGCCGTCGGGCGGGGCGCCGGCCCCGGTCGAGCGGCCGAAGAAGGTCGCGGCCGATCTCGTCCTCGAGATCGAGGCGCCCAAGAGCGCGATCGCCGGGAAAGAGTGGGGGCAGTTCAAGGCGGTCCTCGTCAACCGGAGCAAGAACGCGGTGACGCTCGTCCAGCCGGGCGACGGGAGCGATTGCGGCTGGCGCACCCCGCTCATCTGGTGGTCGGCGATCGAGGTCAACGCCCCTGGCCAGCACCCCGAGAAGCAGCCGCCCTTCAAGGGCGGGCGCTGCGGCAACGTGAACTCGCTGACGCCTTCCGAGGTGTTCGCGCTCGCGCCGGGCAAGAGCAAGGAGCTGACGCCGTGGGTCGGGGCGCCGGCCTTCCCGGGGCCCGGAACGTATCGCGTCCGGTTCTGCTACCAGAACGTGCCCGACCAGAAATGGCGCGGCCTGGCGCGACACGACCTCGGCGCGATGGCGCGGGCGCAGGCCAGTTTTGCGTGTTTGCTCAAGAGCAACGAGGTGACGGTGACGGTGGTGAAGGGCAAGCGATGAGTCGGCGCGCGAGGACGAGTAGGAGCTGCAAGCGGCGGGCCCCGGCGCAATTCCGCTTGCGGCTTAGCGGGCCGCTCCCGGACGAGTTGCCGCACCCGCCGCAGGGCCCATCGCGGTCATTATCTTGAAATGGCGCCCCGGGCCCGGTAAAATTCGGTGGTTTGTGATGCGCTCGTCTTCCGCCGCCGAGCGACCGCCGGGCTTGTCCCCGAGGTGCCGAAGATGCCTTCGCTCCACGTTCTCAAAGGGCCCAACGAGGGGGCCGTCATCCCTCTCGAGGGCGAACGCTGCGTCATGGGTCGCAACCCCGACTGCGCGGTCGTCATTCCCGTCACCTCCGTCAGCCGCGAGCACGCCCAGATCGTGCGCGTGCAGGGCCGCTTCTACATCGAGGACAAGCAGAGCCGCAACGGCACTTTCGTCAACAACCAGCAGATCGCCACGCGCACCGTGCTGAAGAACAACGACCGCATCCGCATCTGCGACTTCATTGCCGCTTTCCTCGACGCGCAGCAGAACGGCGAGGAGGTCGAGGACGACGAGAGCGATGGCCCCTCGACGGTCGAGGCGATGCTCAGCCACACCAGCCACATGCTGCTCGAAACGCAGCCGATCGAGAAGCTGCGCACCCTGCTCGACATCAGCGGCAACCTCAGCAAGACCCTGCAGCTCGACACCCTGCTCCCCAAGATCGCGGATAGTCTCTTCCTGTTGTTCCGCCAGGCCGACCGCTGCTTCCTCATCCAGACGGCCGAGGGCAGCGACCGCCTCATGCCGCGCGTCGTCAAGACGCGCCGCGCCCAGGACGAATCGACGGCCCGCTTCAGCCGCAGCATCGTGCGGCGGTGCCTGGAAAGCGCCCAGGCCTTCCTCAGCGACGACGCCAGCCGCGACGATCGCATCCAGCTCAGCCAGAGCGTCGTCGATTTCCGCATCCGCTCGGTCATGTGCGCGCCGTTGAGCCGGGCCGACGGCAAGGCGTTCGGGGTCATCCAGCTCGACACCCAGGACCGCAGCAAGAAGTTCACCCAGGAAGACCTCAAGCTCCTGTGTGGGGTCGCCAACCAGGCGTCGATCGCGCTGGAAAACGCCCGGTTGATCGACGACGCGGTCAAGGAAGAGCGCCTCAAGCGCGACCTGAAGCTCGCCCACGACGTGCAGCTGAGCTTTCTCCCCAAACCGCCCTGGCCCAAGGTGCCCGGCTACGACCTGGGGGCACACTACGAGGCAGCCCAGCAGGTCGGGGGCGACTACTACGGCTTCATTCCTCTGCCGAGCGGAAAGGTGGCGGTGTCGATCGGGGACGTGGCGGGCAAGGGCGTCTCCGCGGCGCTGATGATGGCGAAACTGTCGTCGGACACGCGCTACTGCATGCTCACCGAGGCCGACCCGGCCCGCGGCGTGTCCAAGCTCAACGACCTGCTCTACGAGGTCACCAGCCAGGCCGACCGCTTCGTCACCTTCGCCCTCGTGGTGATCGACCCGGCCACGCACCAGCTCACCCTGGTCAGCGCCGGCCACCCCTCGCCGCTCGTCTATCGGCCCGGCGCCACCAGCTTCCCCGCCGCCATGCCGAAGGACGTCTCGGGGCTCCCGCTCGGCATCGCCGAGGGCTTCGCCTACGACGCCTGCAAGATCGCGCTCCAGCCGGGCGAGAGCCTGCTGCTGTTCACCGACGGCGTGGACGAGTCGCTGGACGTCAAGGGCGTCCCCTTCGACATGAAGGGCATCGAGGGCGCCCTGCGCGGCGCCGGCCGAGTCAGCGCGCAAGGCCTGGTCGATACCGTGGTCCGCGCCGTCAAGCAGCACGCGGCGGGGCGCGATCCGCACGACGACATCACCGTGGTGGCCCTGGGGCGCCTGGCGTGATCCCGTAGCGACAAGCGAGGACGCTTGTCGAGCCTTTCTCTGAACGCGACGTTTCCTCCCAGGAGACAAGCGAGGACGCTTGTCGCTACGAATCTGAGGCACCCCGGCCATGCCCACATTCCGCTACGCCGCGTCGGGCGCTCTCCCGGAGCGCTCGCGCACCCGTGCGGGGCGCGAGGCGTTCGACCGGCTTGCCGATTCCCTGCTCGAGCAGGGCGGCCTCGTGCTCCGCCAGCTGCGGCACGACCCTGTCGCCGCGGCCCTTCTCGTCGAGGCGGGCTATCTCGAGCTCGACGAAGGGGCCTATCGCGTCGCTGCGCGCGGCGTGCGCCGTGCCGAAGAGAGCGCCCTGCGCGAGCTCTTCGCCCCGGCCAGGGGCAGCGAGGCGGGGCAGCACGAAGGGAGCTTTCGGGGAGAAGGGACGGAGCGCCGGGAAGACAGCCGGGCGTTTGTGCCGGGGGACGGCGCCGAACACCTGAACCTCTCGGCGACGTTGAAGAACGCCCTCCTGCGCCAGGGACCGCGCTTGCCGCTGGCGCTGGCCCGCGCCGACCTGGTCGTCCACGAGACGGAGGCGCGAAGTCGCCAGGCGACGGTGTTGCTGCTCGATCAGAGCGGGTCGATGGCCCGGCACGGGAAGTTCGGTTACGCCAAGCGCCTTGCCCTCGCCCTGCGGGCGCTCGTTCGCACGCGCTACCCGGAAGACCATCTCGCCATCGTCGGGTTCGCCACGCGCCCCGTCGTGCTGAGCTGGCGCGAGCTCCTGGAGGCGGTGCCGCGCCCCGTGGGGCTCGTGGACAGGCGCGGCGCGCTGCGCGTCCCCGCGCGGACCGCCCCCGAGGACGTGCCGCAGCACTTCACCAACATCCAGGCCGGGCTGCGGCTGGCGCGGCGGTTGCTCCAGCGCCACGGGGCCCGCAACAAGCGCGTGCTCCTCATCACGGACGGCGAACCGACGGCCCATCTGGAAGGGACGGAACTGGTGCTGTCCTATCCTGCCACCGAGCAGTCGGCGCGAAAGGCGCTGGAAGAAGGGCGCCGCTGCGTTGAGGAAGGGGCCTCCTTGAGCTTGTTTGCGCTGCTCGACGAGCCCGACGCCTTGGGGCTGCGGGCGTTCGTGGATCGCCTGGCTCGGGCCGGGCGGGGGGCGCTGGCCTGCTGCACGGCCCGCGAGTTGGGCCGGCAGGTTGTCGAGAGCTTCGTTCGGTTGCGGTCTCCGCGAGGGTGAATCACCATGAGCGATACCATCACGCTCCCTGCCATTCCCAAGATGCGCGAGCGGGAGCAGACCAAACGGCAACCGCCGTACAACGTCGTGCTGATCGACGATGACTACCACACCTTCGAGTACGTCATCGGCATGCTCCAGCAGCTTTTCGGGCATCCGCGCGAGAAGGGCATGCAGATGGCGATGGAGGTCCACACCAGCGGGCGCGCGATCGTGCTGACCACCAGCAAGGAACACGCCGAGCTCAAGCGCGACCAGATCCACGCCTTTGGGCCCGACCCGTTCAGCTCCAGGGAGTGCGTCGGCTCCATGACGTCGGTGATCGAGCCGGCGATGTGAGAGAAAACACCAAGCCGCAAGCGGCAGGCCCGGAGGTTGCCGCTTGCGGCTTGGCGAGTTGGGCTCGCCGGTCAGTCCGCCGTGATCTGCAAGATCGCCTCGCTGGCGGCCTTGCGGACGTCGGCGTCGGGGTCGGTGGTGTGGCGGCGCAGGGCGGGCAACTGGGCGGTGGCCGACTTGCCGAACCGGCCGAGGACGCGGGCCGCCTCCGCCCGCACGCGCGGGTCGATGTTGCTCAGGGCCTCGCCGATGGTCGGCAGGGCCGTCACGGAATCGGTGCCGATGCTCTCCAGGGCCTTGAGGGCCGCGATGCGAATCTCGGCGTCGCCTCGACCCACGGCGCAGGTGAGGGCGGGAACGGCCGTGCGAGCCGCCGGGCCGTAGTTGCCCAGCGAACGGGCCACGACGATGCGCAGGTCGAGGTCGTCGTCGGCGAGCAATGCCGTGAGGCCCGGAACGGCGAGGCCCGGTTGCCGGGGGGCAAGCCTGCCCAGGGTACGCGCCGCGATCCAGCGCACGAACAGGTCGGGGTCGGCCAGCGCCTTCACCAGTTTCGGGACGTAAGGCGCCCCCAGGTCGCCCATGAGCTCGAGCACTTCGAGGGCGGAGCGGCGGCCCGCCACGTTCGGATCGACGAGGCCGGAGCGAATCGTTGCGCCGGCCGACTCTTCCAGCAACTTCTCCAGCGGGTCGGTGGGCGCCTGGTCCTTGTCGGGCTCGAGGACTGGGGGCGCGACCCGGGCCACGAAGGCCGGCGAACCATCGCTCGCGGGACCGCGATGCTCGACCGGACGGAGGGCGCTTTTGCGGGGCCTTGGAAGGCCGGTGGGGCGAGCCGGGGCGCGGGCCTCGCCCGGCAGGATCGGGTCTTCGGGGACCGACTCGGCGAACTCGCGCAGCAACCGTCTGGTCCGGGCCAGGTCCGCAAGGGCGCGTCGGGCGGTGAGCCGGACCTCGGCGTCGGGATCGCGCACCGCCATCGTCAGGGCAGCCGACTGTTTGGCAAAGGCAGCGGCGAGCGGCTGGATAGATGCCTTGAGCCGGACGACGTCGTCGCGGGCCTCGAGTACCTTCTTGCGCTCCGCCGCCGACCAGGGCCGTTCGCGGGGCGGGTAGGGGTTGTCGGCGGTTGCCCCGCCCGATAGGGGCCGCGGGACCAGCTCGACGAAGGTGGCGGCGACCTGCCGCAGGGCCTCGCTGCTGGCCTGGCGCACCGCGGGGCTGGAATCCTTGACGCCCGCGCCGGCCACGGGCACGACGCGGAGGCAGACGGCGAGTTTCTGCTGGCGGCTGAAGTTCTGGTTGCTCGGTTTGCTCTCTTTCGTGCTCACTCCCGGCTCGGAGCCGCGCGGGGCATCGCGGCCAGAAACGACCTGGACGAGCGTGGCGAGGGCGGTGGCGGCCGCGAGACGGGTTGGTTCCGGGTTGTCGCGGGCCAGGTAGCGCTCGAGCGTGGGCACGACCACCTCGGGGACCGTGGGGAACTGTCCCAGGGCTCGCGCCGAGGCGGCGCGGATGGCGGGGGGAGGGAGGGCCCTGTCCTCCTCGACCTGCCGGGCGAGGTCGCGGGCCAGGGGGGCGAGTTGGTGGTAGAGCGTCAGGCGGTCGTCGCCCAGGTTGCTGGCGCTGGCCATCGTCTCGCCGATGAGGTTGGCCAGGGCCACGCCGCGCTTCTCGCCGGTGCCCGGGCTCTTGAGGCCCGTGCGAACCTTCTCGACGAAGCGCTTGGCGACGTCGTCGCGGACGGTCTGTTCGATGATGCGGGCCTCAATGTCGAAATTGCCGATGCGAAGGCCGCCCGGCACGCCCGTGCGGTCGGTGGCGCGCCACTCGGGCAGCAGCAGGGCGCGGCTCAGGTCGGTGATGCCGGTCAATCGCCTGGAGGCCGCCTCGATGTTTTTCTTGCGGAAGGCAAGGACTCGTTTGAGGGCCTCGCCCTTCTCGTCCTTTTCGAGCTCGAACTTGTAGTCGGGGGCCTGCTCCAACTTCAAGGCCTGGCGGAACTGTTCCACCGGGTCGGGCGGCAAGCGCTCGGCACCGGCGCGTTCGCTCAGGGCCACGGCGGCGCCCACAAGGACCACGGCGCCGATCGCCAGCGTCCGAAAGGTGCGCCCCCCGCGGCCGAGAGGGGCGATGTTGCGAGAGTGCTGCATGGTGTCGTGGTGCTCCTGACGGGACGGGCTCTTCCTCCCCGTCCATTGTGGCGCCCATTCGCCCTCTCCGCCAGCCGGAAGCGCCCGGCGAGGCGGAAAAGCGCGGGGCGCCTCGTTCCCAACCCCTCGCGTTCCCGGTGCTTGCCCTGCCGATACGCCCGGAACTTCCTTGCCAGGCGGCAAGGCCCCCGGGCGCCTACTTCGCCGTGAAGTCTTCCGTGACGCGATAGACGTCTACCTCGAGCCGCGTGCCCTGATGGTGTCGGATCGGCGTGCGCCCGCCGTAGAAGGTCGGGAAGGTTGTGAGCGGGACCGCATCCCCGAAAGTCAGCCGGACCATCGGGCGCAGCTTGTCGGGCTCGAGGCGCAGCCTCTGCTGCTCGACGCGCCCATCGGGAACGACGAGCCAGTCTCCCGCGCGCAACCGCGAGCCTTGGCCCCCCCGGTCGGCCACGATGGGGCGCATGCCGGCGCGCTCGGCGTAGAACTGAAAGCCCCAGTGCCCGACGTACCAGACGGTGCCGCCGCCCTGCGCGAGGCGCGCGGCCTCTTCGGCGGCGTCTCGATGGACGGCAGCGCAATGCCAGTCGAGCGCAAACGTCGCCCCGCCCAGGAGGGCGCTCCCGAGGGCAAAGGCACGCAATGGCCGCGCGGGCGCTGGCAGGCGAGCCAGGAGCAACGTCCCCACGATCAGCACGCCCAGCACGCGCCGCACGGCCGGAAAAGGCGTCAGCGCCACGTAACCCAGAGCCTCGAGGCCCAGCCAGAGGAGAAGGAATAGCGTGTCGCGGGACGCCGGAGAGCGCGGCGCCTCCTCTCGCAAGCGCCAACCAATGGCCGCCAACCCAGCCGCCCAGGCTAGCGCGAAGCCGTTGAAGACGATCTCCGCCAGGTCGAACTCGGTTTGCCAGGGCCCGCCGCCGAAGACGTCTCTCGTCTCCGTCGTGCAGCGCACGTCGAAAAGCGCGATCAGAGCGTAACCGAGGCCGACGGCCCCGCCGCCCAGGACCAGCCAGCGCGGTTGGGCGCCAAGCGCCGCTAGCGCGAACAGGGCCCCGAGGGGGAAGGCGCCCCCGAGCTGGCTGAACAGGCAGGGGAAGATCGCCAGCTTGTCCAGCAGAGGCCCGCCATCTCCGAGGGCCAGCAGAAAGTGCGAGTGCCCGTAGAGGTGAGCGGTGAGGGCCTCCCAGAGAACGAAGACGAAGGCGGCGAGCCCCGCGGCCAGCAGCCAGAGGCGCCAGCGGCCCTCGAGGGCGGCCCAGATCAGCATGGCCCCGGGGGCAAGGGCTGCGTTATATTTCGTCTGCATTGCCACTCCCGCCAGCAGGCCCGCGCCGGCGGCGCCGGCCAGCGAGCCACGCTCGGCAGCGCTCTGAAAGACGCGCAACGCCGTCAGCCCCAGGGCGAGAGCCGGAACGTCGAGCATGAGGTTGAACGAGGGCAGAAGGCCCGGCGACAGGATCACGACCGCAGTGAACAGCAGTTCATGACCCCGGCCAAACCGCCTGAACAGCCCATGCAGGGCGAAGACGAGCAGCAGCGCCCACGGCAGCAGGGCCAGTTTCCACAGCGAGGGCCGGTCGCCCACAAGGGAGCGCACAAGCGCCCAGTAGTAAGGGAGAACGGGAGGGGCGAGGACTTCGTTGGCGGGCTGCGGTTGGTCGTACCAGAGGATGTCGAACCCGTAAGGGTCGAGCGGGGCCTGGGCGATGTGGCGGGAGAAGTACTCGTAGGCAGCGTCGTCGATCAGCAGCGGCCGGGCGGCGTTGAGGGCCGTGTAGAAGACGGCAAGCAGAACCAGGGCGCTTCGGGGGCCGAGCCGCATTCGTCCCTCGTGTCTGTCGCGGGCCGAGAAAGTTGTAGCGATTCGCAGGCGCCCTGGTGCGAGAAGCAACGCGGAGCTGTGCGAGTTTGAAACAATGTGGAGCAAAAGGGAGGCCCGCCCGGTGCCGCTGGCCCCGGATGGCCCTCGCAGGTGTGGCCCTAAGCTCATTCTACTCAAGGAATTGAAACGAGATTCGAGAGCGGACCGAGGAAGAGGCCAAACTTGGCACCCGATTCGCTAGGAGTAAGGAGCAGGAGGCCGAAACGCAAGAAGCGCGGCGCGACCCTCATCCCCAGCGAAGGCCAACGAACATGCCTCAGCTCTGTGCCGCACACGTCAGCGCCTCGTTAGTCCCGCGGAAAAAGTGTCACACCGTCCGCGCGGTGCGCCCCGCCTTGACCGACCTGCGCTTCAAGGGCGACCCGTGCGTCGTGGACAATCGCGACGGCACGGTCTCCGTCTGCCTGGGCGATTACCAACTGGTGCGCATCTTCGCGTCGCCCTTCGACGTCGCGTCGCTTAACAGCACGCTCGCCCAGGTGCGCCTCGGCCAGGCGCGCCGGCTCCACGAGCAGCGCCGCGTTGCGGCGCAGGCGTAGCGAAGGCGGACCGTCACGAATTGTAAGATGGGATCGTCGTGTCGTCTCGTGGATGACGAAGGGAGGCGATGGTCAGTCGGGTAGCGCCCCAACTTCACCGCCAGCCCGAGTCGCCAACGCCGGGAGCACGCCATCGGCTTCGTAGCGGAGAAAGCGAACCGAGCCATCGGCGAAGAGGAAGTGGGCCCCGCCGCTGTGGAGGCTCCAGAAGTGGAACAGGTCGCACTGCTCCGTAACCCGGCCGGGACCGAAGTGGTAGGGCCCGGGCGGACAGGCTGCCACGTAGGGGCCACCGAAGTTCCGCTCCCGAACGCCCAAGAGCATGTCGGCCGAGCCCGACCCCGCCTGACCGTAGCCGGCGTACCACCAGCCGTACCAAAGGTCGGCGCTGGGCGGGCGCTCGCCGACCATCAGCGTGTTGCTGGTGCCGTCGGTGATGTCCGTCAGACGCACCCGCGAGTCGCGGAACAGCACGCCATCGGTCTGGTCGTAAGCGGTCCCCAATACCCCAAGGTAGCTGGTCAGAGCCGGGCGGCGTCCGCCGTGAGTGGGCTGCGGATCGAGCGTGCGGCTGTCGGCCGGGCAGGAAAAAACCCTGACCGGCGTGCCGAAGGCGACGTGGGGCGGGTCGGCAAAGGGCACCTGCTGATACTCGTAGGCCCCGACGGTCGCCCGCCAGAGGGCGTCTTGCTCCAGGTAGGGCAGCAGACGTGCCAGCCAGCTTATGCGGGGGTACGGTTCGCCTGGCTGCTCCGAGGTGACGCCCTGCGGCAGAGCGGAGTTGGCGTCGTGGTAGTTGTGTAGGGCGAGGCCGAGTTGCTTGAGGTTGTTGGCGCACTGAATGCGGGCCGCTGTGCTGCGGACCTTCTGGACGGCTGGCAGCAAGAGGGCGAGCAGGATGCCGATGATGGCGATGACGACCAGCAACTCGAGTAGGGTGAAGCCGCGGTGTGGCATTCTCATGGCCTTCTCCCGTCACCGGGCTGTCGCCTTGCTGACGCGAACCGTCCCCTGGATGGTCAGCGTGAGCTCGCGCAGTCCCTGGTCATCGACGTACAAGTGCAGTTCAGAACTGAAGGGGCCGGGCTTGTCGATCAGGAGCGAGCATTCGAGTTCGCTGGGGCCGGGGGGGAGGTCGAAAGTGTGGTCGGTTCGCTTCGGACCGAAGCGGCAATTTACCCCTCAGCACGTCACCAGACCGAGGACGCGGACCGGCCGCTTCGAGTGGTTTTCCAGGCGGAAGACAACATCCGTTTGCTGCCGCGCTTTACAGTCCTCGAGTTCTAACTCTGGTTCCGCCACCACGAGGGCGGGGGCGGGGAGGGGGGCGAAGTACGCCCGGGCCGCCAGCGACAACAAAGCGACGCCGCCGAGGAGAAAGGCCGTCGCAATCACGCGCCGGAGCATGGGTGAAGCCCTCAAGGGAGACGAACTCAAAGCCCGCCCGCAGCCCGCCGCCTCTTGAACCAGAAAACGCCAGCCCCGAGGACCAGGCAAGCAATCCCCGCAATCCCAAGCCAACGCCAAAGGGACGAGATAGTCTTTTTCGGCCGGGCCCAATGCGGCTCGGGCAGCCCGTAGGCAGTGAGGGTGAACTCGCTCTCGGGGATGGACGCTCGCTCCTGAAGGTCGTAATTGCCGGTGAATAGCTGCTCAGCGATGACCTGCCCTTTCTGCCAGAACTTGCCTTTCATTACAGTCTTTGTGATGATCGGGTGATTCCGGGAGCCCTCCTTGTAGTCGTACTGAACGGTCCATTTTGCCGTCCCTTCATTTTTCTCCCCAAGATCTTGCTCGGTCTCGCCCTTCCGAATCACCCAGAAGTGGGCCGGGTCGAGAACCAGCCAGCCCCCCTTCAACCGAACCGAACCTTCGGGGGAAAACGTAAACGTCAATCGGACCAAATCCTCGTCGTTCGTTCGTTCGGGCTCAACGCTGATGCAGCGGAACTTCTTCGATTGAAAAATCTCATGCAAGGGGGGAGTTCGGGGAGCAATCAAAAGGTCTGGGAAAATTTTCGTGCGAGAGTTCCAAACGTTCTGCCACTCCTCACCCCTCTTGTCCACCTTCGTGATCACCCAGGGCTTCGTGTCACTATCCCGAGCCAACATGAAGACGTACTGCGAGTTCACCCCTTCGACAATCCCCTTCCAGGAGCCGGACTCAAAATTTGCCGATTCAGTGAGCATGTTGCCGTCGTACTGCTTGAAGAAAGTTTTCCCCGGTTGGTTCGTCCATTTCCCGTCGTAGAGAACGCGCCGTTCGCCGTTATTGCTGCCTTGTAAAGTAAGAAAAAACTGCTGCTGTCGCGACCAGGCCCGAGGGGCCTCCGCGAAGAGCCGTTTCGCAAGCGGGGACTGATCTTGGGCAGTGGCCGAGCCGGCACCGGCGACCCATGCGAACGTCCCGAGAGCCATCAGCGCCGGGAGAATGCGGCAGGGCTTTCCCAGCGCTGCAAGATAGTCCATGAGGACACTCCTGAAACTGAATAGCGCCACGGTGAGGAAGGTTCGCAGGTGGGACGCCTCTCCTCCCACAACCGCTCAGAGCGGCCGGAAAGAATGAAGAACAGGCCGGGCCTTCAGGCATCCGACTGTAATCGTTTTGGCCACCCTCCAGCCTCAAGAGCCGTCTGCCACAGTGAAATCCGGCATTGTCTCACGGTGTTCCGAGGGTACTTGACACTTCGCAGCGACGATCAGCACCGATCTACCGGCGCTGCGAAGTGCCGAACCTGGAACCGTTACGCTGTGGCCCTGGCACACATACGGCGCCGCCAACTGTCAAGGCCCGGCCTCTCCGGCCCTGTCACTGGAAGACGATGCCTGAAATCCGCATGACCCCGGTAACGGGTGGTCAAGACGACGATCACCGCCCCGGATTAGCAGTGCACGTGGTGGTATTGGCGCAATAGCCGAGACCATTCCGGCACTGGCAATTACAGTAGAGCATCGTGAATCTGTCCTGGCAATAGGAGCAGCCGCAGGTGCTACACCCATTGGTGCAACCCCCATTCCCCGTCCTGTAGTTGCAAACATTGGAAGGCAGCACGATGGCACAACCGTTGTTGCAGCCGTCGTTCGCCTTGCAGTCGTTGGGGGCGAGGGCGACAGACCCACCACCGTCGTCCGCCAACAGCCTGCTCGTGGGCACCAGCAGCACGCTGAGGACCAGCAGGGCGACCCCCAGGCTACAGAGCCAGGTCTCGGCCCCCTGGAAAACCCCCGCCCGCGCCACGCGAAAGAACCTTGCCATGAGAAACCTCCATTGGCCTTCGAGCATCCACGGGCGATATTCAGCGGCCCGGCGGGCGCAGTTGCAACTCACCACGAGAAGTTCGCCCGGCTGTCCGTGACATTCATTCGGGAGGAGCGATTACCTCACCGGAAAATCGAGCAACGACCTGCGGCTGCTGTTCATCGTCCGTGAAGAGGACGAAGCGGTGTTGAAAGTTACCTGGCGAGCCGGCGAACTTGACGGACACCGCGATTTCCCCCGTTTCACCTTTCGCCAGGGCAAGGGGGAGGTCGTTGGTTGCGACACACGAGCAGGTCGTCGTCCCGCCGACGACGCGGATAGGCCGGTCCGTGCGGTTGGTAAGCCGGACACGGAACGTCCGCGCCTCCCCAGGCTGGCCCTTGCCGACGTCGTACCCGGACGGGCTCACCGTAATCGCCTCGCCCCGGAGCCAGGCCAGCGCATCGGCCGGGTCAGCGAACGCGAACAGGAACGCCCCCGTAGCGAGTGCGAGCAGCACCGCAGCCCCGGCCCCGATTTTCAGCAGTTGGCGCAGCCAGACGGCCCGAGGGCTGTCCGCGGTGCGAGCTGGCCGACAGAGGGCGAGCAGCGCCACGGCCCCGACGTCGAGGCCGAACGTCACCCACGGGCTAACGGTGACCGGGCCGAGGCAACCGCAGGAGCGCTGTCCGGTGAGGGCCAGGTGCAGACTCACCCCGGCCAACAGGGCAAAGAACCCAAGCGCCGACACCCAGGCAGCCCGCGCCGACCAACCGCTCACGAGCCACAAGCCGAGGAGAATCTCAACTTCGATCGTAGCGATCAAGAGCCGAGGAGATGAGAGAAGCGAATCCTGCGGGAGCGGATCGAACGCCAGGCTGTGAAGCTTCAAGCCAGCGGCCACAAGCAAAAACGCGCCCAACCCCGCCCGCACGAGGCGGGAAGCCGTAGATTGGTAGCGCAGGCTGTCTTGGAGAACCAAGTGCGACATAGGGACGATCCTGCCCCAAGGCATTGTTCAGAAAGGGTGGTGGAACGCCTTCGGCGAAAAGGGTGGTGGAACGCCTTCGGCGAAAAGGGTGGTGGAACGCCTTCGGCGAAAAGGGTGGTGGAACGCCTTCGGCGAAAAGGGTGGTGGAACGCCTTCGTCTCACCGAATTCCACAACTCTATTTAACACTCATTACGGTAACAGCTAGGTTTCGGATGTCAAGCACTTTCCGAAATAATTCTTCGCGGCCCCTGGTGTCGAGTGCCTCTCTGGATGTTGTTGGTGGGTTATTCGCTCATTTCTTTTTCCGCCGGGCGGCGAGCGCCTCGCTCAGCCGGGGGTTGGAGAGCAATTCCGCGAGCGAGCGCTCCATGTAGTGGCGGACCACGTCGGTCGGGCCGACCTTGCCCGTGAGGTCGCGCGCCTCTTTCTCCAGGGCGGCCTTCTGGTCGCCGTATTCCTTCTCCGTGAGCCGATGCGACTTGTTGAGCAGCGCCAGCGCCTGCTCGCGCGCCTTCTGCTCCGCCTTGGCGTCGAGCCCGCCCACCAGCCAGCCGACGTCCTCGAGCGCGGCGTCGCGCAACTCGCGCCATTCCTTCCCCGTCAGTTCGCGCGATTGGGAAAGCGCGTCGAGCAGTTTCTCGCCCGGGTCGGGGAAGTCGGCGACCCCGGCCACGTAGATCACCACCTGCCGCGCGCTGAGCTGTTTCAGAAGCGCCGGCGCGTGCTTGCGCGCGGAGTCGGTGATCTCGACCTCGTCGAAATCGGGCGCCTCCTTGTCGCGCAATTTCTCCAGCGTGCCGTTCGCCTTCTCGATGGCGTCGCCGTCGTCGGCGACGAGGGCCGAGCGCAGGTCGAGGAGCGCCTTGCGGTACTTGTCGCCGACCTCGACGTCCCGGCGTGGCCCCGGCTTCTCGGCCGTGCGCTTGGCCAGGTCGGCGAGGAGTTTCGACTGCCCCGGCGTCACCTGTAGGTCGGCGAGGACTTGCAGGGCCACCACCTCGAAATGAAGGTCGTTGAGGTCGATCTTGTCGAGCGCCTTCTCGGCGGGCTTCGCGGCCTTCTTTTCCTTCTCATCGAGCGCGAGCCTGGTCGGCGCACGGCTCGACTCGGCGCAGACCGCCGTGCCGAGCACAAAGGAGACGGTCAACAGCAGGAAGCGACGAGAGACGAGCATCGGTAAGACCTCCGAAGAGGGGCGTTCGGGTATCGTAACGGGGCGGGGGGGACAGGCCAAGTTGAACTTGAGGCTGAAATGGCCCCGGACCGTCCCTATCCTACCGAGGGCCCCACGCCCCCTTCGCGCGAGACCACCGCCTCATGCCGCCACCGCCGCACCCCTGGCCCGCCACTCCCCTGCCGCGCTTCGAGGCGTTCCTGCATCGCCTCGCCGCGCTGCCCTCTCAGGTCGGCGGCACCTCTCTCCTCGTCCTGCGCGACGGGAACCTGCCGTCCCTTACCGGCCACCCCAACCCGGCGCCAAGGTCGCCCGAGCGCGTCGAGGGGGGCTGGCTGTCGGCAGCCCTTGGCCCGTTGCCCGGCTGGCTTGCCGGCGGCGAGCTCGAGCGCGCCGCCCGGTTGCTCCTCGATACCGCCCGGGCCCTGCGGCCCTTCCCCGACTGGGCACTGACCGCCCTCTGGCTGCTCGAAGTCGCGGCCGCCCTGGACGGGCAAGCCGGGCCCATCCTCGCGCCCGTCGAGTCCGACCTGGGCGATCTCTATTGTCGGACAGGACAGTTGGAGATCGGACAGGCCCTGTTGCGTCAGGCGGAAGAAGCGTTCCAGGCCCGGGCGGACCTTCCCGAGGCGCGGCGCTGCTCCTTCCGCTCGGCCCGCTGGCGGGCGCGGTTGCTGCGCGCCCCCGAGGCCGGGGCCGAACTGCGCGCGTTGGCGGCCGGGGCCGACGACATCGCTCTCTTCGCCGAACTGGAGTTGCTGTTCCTCGAGCGCGATCCGAACGCCGAATCGGACGGCCTGGTGCAAACGTCTCTCCGCGCCCAGGCGGTGCTGGCGCGGGCCGAGCCGCTGGCGCTCTCGACGCGCGACCGGCTCGCGTTGCGGGCGCTGGCCGACCACCTGGTGGCACGAGCCTTTGCCGCGAGCCCGAACCGCTACATCCGCGACCAGGCACGCGCCCTGTTCGAGCAAGCGGTTGCCGGACACGGCCGGGCCGGGGCGCCCTGGGACCAGGCCCGCGCGCTGGACGGGTTGGGGCGAGCCCTGGCGTCGGTCGGACGGCCCGGCCCCGCCCGGCAGGCCTTCGAGCGCGCCATCGCGATTCAGCAACGGCTGCGCGACTGCTGGGGCCTGGGGGCCTCGTTCAACGGCCTGGGCGACATGCTGGTGCGGCACGGCCAGCCGCTCGAAGCGCTGCCCCTGTACGAGGCCAACGTCCTGCTCCTGCGCTCCCTGGGCGGTATGGCCCGTCTCGTCGGCCACAACCTGCGCCGCCAGCTCTCGGCGCTGCTGCTGGTCCACCAGAGCCCCTTCGCGACCGGCCCGCCCGATGCGGAGCTGCTCGGCCGGGCCGTGCGCGCTCTTGCCACCTACGGCGGCATGGTCGAGGGCACCGAACAGGCCGCGCACCATCTGCTGCTCGCCGGCTCGTGGCAGCGCGTGGCCGCCCTGGCCGCGTCCGACGTCGACCTGCGCCGCCAGCTCCTCGCGGAAGGGCAAGCCCTCCTCGAGCGCGCCGGCACGTCGTTCCGGGAGACAGGCCAGCCGCGCGACGCCGCCCGCGCCGGGCTTCACCTCGCCCACCTGCTGCTCGACAAGGACGACGCGGCCCTCGACCGCGCGAGGGCGCGCCGCCTGCTCGAAGAGGCCGAGCCCCTCTTGTGGGACGATAGCGACCGGCTCTATCTGGAATTGCTCTGGGCGCGCCACCATCAGGTTGCCGGCCAGCCGCGCCTGACGCAGCGCCATCTCGCCGCGGCGCGGCGTTCGGCCGAGCTCAACGGCGCCCCCGCGCTGGCCAGCGAGGTCGATGACCGCCTGGGAGTGGTGTTCCTCGGCCCGACGGGCGAGCCGGAGGCCGACGTCGTCCTTTCGCCCGAGGAGCGCCTGGACCTCGAGGTGCAGGTCGTCGATTGGCGCGGCCGGCCGCTGCCGGGGCATGCCCTGTGCGCCAGCCTGGAGGGGCTCGCGGACGAGCCTCCTCCGTTCGCCGTCCAGCCCGCCACGGCCACGACCGACCACCTTGGCCGAGCCGTTTTCACGGCGCAGGCGTCGGGGCCAGGGCAGGGCGCCCTGTTCGTGGGCGGTCCGAACGCGCTGCACGGCGCTCGCCTGCGGCTGTGGGCGGAGCCTTGCCAGATCGAGCACGCCGGCGGGGTAACGGCGCTCGACCTCGCCGAGGAGGACATGCGCCTGTTCCGCCAGCTCTTCGGGCCGGGCTACTGCCGGTTGCGCATCCACCGGCGCTTCGGCGCGGGCCGCAGCGGAGCGAACGTGCTACTGGTCGAACCGTTCCGGCGCGATGGAGAGGGAGAGCGGCGCGCCCAGCCGTGCATCGTCAAGGTCGGCCCGCGCCGGGCGCTGCGCGAGGAATGGGAGCGCCACGAGCAGTGGGTCAAAGACGTCCTGCCCGTCAACGTGTCTCGCTGCGAGCGCTTCGCCGCCTGGAACGATCGGGCCGCCCTGCGGATGGGCCTGGCGGCGGGCCAGGACTGGGTGCGGGCCCGCGAGGCATGCGAATGGCTCACCACCACCAGCGCCTTCGAGGCCCACCTTTTGCTCGAGCGCGTCTTCGTCGGCGACCTGGCGAGCTGCTGGTACACCAACGCACCGCGCCGCGAACCGCCTCGCCCGCTGGCCCAGTCTTACGGCCGCATCGTGCCCCCTCTCCTGCTCGTGGAGGACACTTCTCCTCCGCGCGGCCTGCTGGCGCGCCGCCCGGCCGGGCCGTTCGTTCGGGCCACGGACGGCCTGCTCCCCCCCGCGCTGAGAGGTTTCGGGCTCGGCGAGGAGGTAATGCTGGACGGCCTGACGGTCGCGGGCTTTCGCCCCTGCGGCGGAGGATGGGAGTACGAACTGCGCCTGCTCGACCAGCCGCTGCGCATCGCCTTCCGCACGCCCCTGCCGCCGGAACTGATCGACCGCGAGGGCAACCCGCAGCACCTGCTCAGCAGCGCCAAACCGTGGGCGCTGCGCGGCCTGGTGGTGAGCGCCGCCTACGATGGGCTCGATGCGGCGCTGCGCCGCTGCGCCGAGCGCTTCCGGCTCGACCATCCGGACGAGGGCTTCGCGCTCTCCGAGGACGGCGCCTGGCTCCAAGTCGGCGAGCGGCGCCTGCCGAGCCCTCTGCCCCACCTGCACGGGCTGCTTTTCCGAGAATTTCCCTGTCAGACGTCGATCGTGCATGGCGATCTGCACGGGCGCAACGTGATCGTGGGCCATCAGGGGCAGCCGTTCTACATCGACTTCGGCAAGACGGGGCCGGGGCCGACGCTGTTCGACTTCATCAAGTACGAGGTCTACCTCTGGCACGAGAACTTCGCCGGCTGGCCCCAGGGCGATCCGCCGGTCGAGTGCGACCTGACGGGGGCGCTGCGCTTGCTCGACGATTACAGCGCCCCCGACCCGTGGCGGCGCTTCCCCTCGCCCTACGCGCTGCTGCCGTTCGCGGCGGGGCGCACCGACTGGCGGACCTGCTTTGCGCAGTGCCTGGCCACGCTGCGCTCGGCGGCGCGGCCCTACATCGTGGCGCCGCAGGACGAGGACTATTTCGTCCCGCTCTGCCTGACGGCCGGGCTAATGTTGCGCTGGTGTGACGCGGGCGCGGAGGGAGACGAGCGCGCGGCGCGCCAGGCGGCGCGGTGCGGGGTGATGCACGCGCTGGTGGCGTCGTCGTTGCTGGCCAATGGGGTGGTCCCAACGTGCGCAGGCCAGCAAGCGAGCGCAGGAGGAGTTGCGCCTCGATGACCCCGAACGCCGCCGTGAGGCCATCCTGGCGCTTGGCAAGCAAGAGACGTCGGAGGGCCGGGCCCGCGCCATCCCCCTGCTGTTCCAGTCGGGGCGCAACGCCGACGAGCGCGTCCGCATGGCGGCGGCCCTGGCGCTCTGGAAGGTCACGCGTTTGGCGGAGGGGGTGCCCTTTCTGATCGAGTTGCTGCGGAATGAAGACTCGAGCGTTCGCGTGAGCCGCGCTCACGCGCTCGGCGAGATGGAACAGGGGGCGACAGCCGCGGCCTCGGCCCTGGAGGTGGCCCTGACGGACGGCAACAAATACGTTCGTTCATCGATCTACTACGCCCTCTCTCGGCAGGCCACCCCCGAGCGCCTCTTCGACTTGGCCGGCCAGGCGTTGGCCGACCCTTCGGAGTGGGGTGGCCATGATGTTGCTGTTCTCCGGCACCGGGCCCGTTCCCCAGTCCTTCTGGCCACTCCTCTCGGCCCTGCTCCGGGCCCCGCAGGATCGGTCCGGGTCGCAACTGCGGAGTGGATCTGGAGGCGGGAACTACTCGGGCTGGGGCAGCGGTCGTTGAAGGAAGTCGTGCCGGCACTCGTCGGTGCGCTCGACGACGAGCGCCGGAAAGCGGCCGACCTGCTCCTGGCCCAGGGCGCCTATCCTCTCTCCGGGAACAGGTTGGCCTCTCGTGGTGTGCCCGTTCAGGAAACCGCCGGCCCGCGATCTGACGAAAGCCCCGGCGGGGCGCCGCGAAGCCTCGATCGCTCGTCCTCGTCTTCTCCGGGAGCGGCAGGGGGCATCTTGGTCGGGTCGAGCGCGACCAGGTAATGGAACTCGCCCACGCCGCGCGTGCGCGCCAGCGTCGTGACGATCTGATGACTGCGCGCCTCCGAATCGTTGGGCCCGCTCACGTAGAACGGCTTGCCGTCCTTGCCGAACTCGAACTCGTCCTTGCTCTCGCCGGCGTCCACGTCCCCGAAGAGGAGCTTCGCCTTGTGATAATCGGGATGGGGCGGGAAGCCCAGGTCGGCGGCGTAGGCGATGGCCGCCTCGACGAGCTTGCGCGCCGTCGCCGGGGAGACGGCCCGCGACGTGAACTGCGCGGTCATCTTCCGCACGAACTCGCTCTCGTAGGTGGTGCGGTGAACGATGTTGGCCATCGCGTTCTTCACGCCCAGGCAATAGCGATCGACGAGGAAGACGACGACGGCGACCGACCCGTTCGGCATCTCCCGGCTGAACAGCACCCAGCCGAGCCCCTCTTTCCACACGTCTTCCGTGATCCAGGCGTGCAGGGGAGGATACTTCGTCGCGACCGTCAACCGTTCGCCGAGGCCGAGTTGGTGGTCCCGGACGATCTCGTGTTTCTTCTCCTTCCGCTTGGCGGCGCGGCGCTCCAGCTTCTGCTGCCGCTTGCGTGGGTTGGTGGCCATGCGTTTCTCCTTTTCCTTCACCGAGAGAGGCCTTGGTCCGTCTCTGGTCCTGTTTGTCGTGGTCTTTGAGCTTCCCCCGACCGCAGGCGCGCTGAACGAATGGGCGAGCCGACGTCGGTTATTCCGCTCCCGCAGCGAGCAACTGCAAGATCAGCGTGTTGTCCGGCATCGAAGGCTGGGCTTGCGCCACGGCTCGGCCGAAAGCGGCCGCCTCCTGCCGTTGCAACTCCGACAGGCGGCGCTGGGCTTCGCCGAACAAGGCTGATTGGGCCAGCGCGCGGCGCTCCTCCTCCGTGGGGGCCAACTGAGCGAACAGGCCGGTTGGGTGGAAGAGCTTCTGGCTGAGAGCGCTCGCGTGCGGTTCCCCCGCCAACACCTCGCGAATGCGCTGTTCGATGATCTCGCGTTGTGACATTGCTTGGCCTCCTCAACGAATGAAACGCACATCGACGTCCCGCTGCGCCTCCAGGTAGATGGCTTCCTGCAAGGTCTTGTTCTTGAAGTCGCGGAGCACATGCTCCAGCTCCGCGAGGCGAGTTTCGTCCAACACGATCACGTAAGCGGCACACTCATCCAGTGACTGGCTGCCGTCCCCCATGCGGAAAGCGCCCTTCACGTATCCTATGAACGTCCATCCTGCAAACCGGACGAAGAGCTCCGTTTTCACCGCTTCGGCCTCAGACGTCAGGTCACGACCATCGTTGTCTCGGAGCGGCAGGTAAAAGACTGCTTTCACCTTGGCCATCGGTTGCGCTCCTTGAAGCGTAGCGGATCGGTTGGCTTGCCGCAGGATTTTCGTCAGGGCTTACTTCTGAAACCGCTTGACCCTCGTCGCCCCGCCCTCGAGCTCGAAGTGATACCCGTCCGAGAACGACTCCGCGAAGTCCTCCTGATGCGACACCAGCAAAATGCAACGCATCTGGCTCCGGAGGTTCTGCAACTCCTGGATCATCACCTGCCGCCCCTGGCTGTCCAGACAGCCGAAGCCCTCGTCGATGATGACCGACTCGATCGGCCGATGTTGCCGGCTCGCGTACTGCCCGATGCCCAGCGCCAGGCTCACCGCCACGCGGAACTTCTGGCTCCCGCTCAGGAACGCCACGTTGATCGGCTTCTCGCCCGTGCTGCGGTTGTACGCCTCCAGCTCCAGCGCCTTGGCCGCCGCCCCTTCGCCGTTGGCCTCCCCGCTCAGCTTCAAGTACAACTGCCCCCCCGACAGCCGATCCAGTACCGCGTTCGCGTACTCCACCACCTGCCGCTCCGCCTGGCGCACCAGGAACAATTGCAGCCGGTCGCGCCCCAAGAGCTCCGCCAGCAGCCGATGGCTTGCCAGGTCGGACTCCAGCGCCAGATGCTCTTTTTCGATCTCCTCGCGCTGCTTGCGGTTGTGCTCCAGCATCGTCAACAGCGACCGCGCCCTGCCCAGTTCCTCATCGCAGTTCCGATCGGTCGCGCGCGCCGCCTTCAGCTTCTCCTGAATCGGGCCCGCCCCCAGGCGCGCGTCCTCGGGATAGCGCCCCTGCTCCGCCTCCAGCTCGCCCACCTCCTGGCGCAGCACGTCGAGGTTGAGCCGCGCTTGCTGGAGCTCCTTGCCGCGCTGGTCGGTGCCCTGCTCTTCCAGATCGACACGCTCCTTCTCGAGCTGCGCGCGCTCCTTGATGCCCACCTTTTCCCCCAACGCCTTCCAGTGCGTCGGCACCTGCTTCAGGTGGCTGGCGATGCCGCGCGTGGCGTTGTTCTGGACCAACTCCTGTTCCTTGAGCTGTGCGTCGGCGTTGTTCACGTCGAGCTGCGCGCGCTCGCGCTCGCGCGCCAGCTTGTCCAGTTCCACCTCGGTCTCGCGCAGCGTGAGGCGATGCGCATCGACCTGGCGGAACAGCGACTTCTCCTGCGACTCCATCGCCGCGTGGTCCTTGCGGAGCCCCGCCCGGTCGGCCGGGAGGTCGCTCAACAGGCGGTTCACGTACTCCAGCGCCGCCGACTCCTGCGCCTTCAGCTTCCCCCACTGCTGCTGCACCGCCTCCGCCTTGCGCAACCTCTGCCGCGCGCCGTCCACGCCCTTCGCCTCGGCCCGCAGCGTGTCGAGGTCGGCCGGCCCTGGGTAGGTCGTCGTCAGCCAATCGGCGGGCATGGCCGGGGCCACGCGCATCCGGAACGCCTCGGGGAGCTCTTCGTACGCCTGCTCACACTCGCCGCGCAGGCGCTCCACGTCCTGACGCACCTGCTTGATCTGGGCCACGGCGTCGCGGTAGTCGTCGCGCGCGTCTTGGTACAACTTCTCCGCTTCCGTCTGCTCCTGGCGCAAGCGGGACTCGGCCTCGCGAGCCAGTTGCAGGCCCCGCGCCGCCGCCTGATACTTCGCCTCGGCGCCGCGCGACTCCACCTCCCGGCGCACCTTCTCCGCCTCGAGGTGGGCCTTGGTCAGCGCCTGGCCGCAGTGCCGGCACACCTTGGCGCCGTGCAGCTCCGTCAGCTCCTTGACCGCCTCGCGCGCCTGCTCCAGCAGCGTCCGCGCCGAAGAGGCCCGATCGCTCGCCGCCTGCGCGGCAGCAGCCGCCGCCTCGACGAGCGGCTTCAAGCGCTTGACCTCCGCCGCCCGCGCCGCGCCTCGCGCCTGCACCGACTGCTGGGTTTGCAGCGTCGAGCGCTCGCGCTCCAGCGCCTCGCGCAACTCCGAGCGCCGACTCTGAAAGCGCGCTAACAGCGGCACCGTCCGCGCCAGGGCGTTGACCTCCTCGGCGGACGCGCGCGCCTTCGCCACTTCCCCCAGTGGATCGGGCGGCAACGTCGCCAGCTCGGCGCGAACGCGCTCCAGCTCGGCCTCCTGGCGCTCGCACTCGTTCAACTTCTCCAGCCGGGCGCCGCTCTGCTGCAACTTCTTCGAGACGTCGCGGTGCCGCGCCTCGTCCTGCGTCAGCAGGTGCTGCACCGACAAGCGCCTCTCCCGCGCCTGCTTGAGGGCGCCATCGCGTTGAAGCAGTTGCGCGGCGAACTGCACGCGCTGGTCGGCCAGCTTCTTGCTCCTGGCCTCCGCCTCGAAATACTGCCCCCGGAAGACGGCGATCTCGACCAGGTGGGGCAAGACCTCGCGCAATTCGCGCAGGCGCTTCACCTTCTCTTCGATGTTCGCCGCGTTGTCCAGCAGGGCCTGGGCACGCCCCAGCCGGTCGCGCGTCTGGCCGATGCGCTTCTGGAGCTCAGCCCAGGCCTGCGAGCGGGCGTCGAGTTGCCCGAGCCGTTCGACCTCGGCGCGGGCGCGGTTGCGCGCGTCCTCCGCGTCCTCGATGCGCCCCTTCGCCACGGCAAGCTCCAGCGGCAGCACCGGGGGGACGGCGGCCAGCCGGCTGGCCAGCAACTTGAGCCCCGTCTCCTGGGACTTGCGGTGGTCGTCTGCCTCCTTGTGCAGGCGCTCGTAGCGCTCCAGATCGACAATGCTCGCCAGCACCTCGCGCCGCCCCTCGGGCTTGGAGTCCAGCAGCTTCTCGGCCTTGCCCTGGAGCAGCAGCACCGACGAGGTGAACGTGTCGTAGTTCAGCCCGATGTTGTCCTCGATCCAGGCGTCGAAGTCGCGCTTCTGGCCCGTGCCTTCGACGGGGGCCCAGCTCCCCTTCTCTCCTTCGCCCTTCTCCAGCCGGAGCACCTGCTGCGTGCCGCGCGATCCGCCCTTGGTGTCGCGCTTCAGGGTGCGCTTCGCCCGGTAGGTGTGGTGGTCGAGGAGAAAGTCGAACTCGACGGTCAGGCCCTCGCTGTCCTTGTTGATGAGCTCGACGTTGTGCTGCCCCCCGCCGCGATGATGGCCGAACAGGGCAAACGTCAGCGCGTCGAAGATCGCCGACTTGCCGCTGCCGTTCAGCCCCGACAGCATCCACAGGGTGGCGTTGCCGTCGAACTCGACGGCCTGCTCTTCCTTGTAGCACAGGAAGCCCTTGAGCTTGACGCGCTGCGGGATCACGGGCTCACCTCCCTCATCAACGCTTCCACCTTGGCCAGCACGGCGTCGCGCAGGGGCTCCGGGTGGTTCGTCAACTCCAGCCCCAGGTAGTCGCGCACGGTGTCCTCGAAGCTCTTGCCGCGCGTCGGCTCGCCGATCGCGAGCCGGTCGCGCAGGGCGTTGCTCTCGTTGATCTCGCGGTCGTACCAGCGGGGGAAGATCTCCTCCAGCTCGCGCAGCGCCTCCTCGCGGTTGTCCACCCCCGCCGTGTAGGTACACACGAGCCGCACCAGGTCGTTTTTCGCGTCGGGAAACCGCTCGCGCAGCTCCGGGATCTCCTCTTTCGGACAGCGCACCGTAATCTCGTAGATGGCGGTGGTCTCCAGAGGCAGCGTCTCGGGGGGGCCGCGCAGCCCATCGGGGCCCACGTCGAAGACGACGACGCCTTTGAGGTCGTTGCTCTCGCCGAGGTCCATCCGCTCGATGCTGCCGGAGTAGCGCACGTGCGGTTGCCCGCTGATGGCCTGGGCCCGGTGGATGTGGCCCAGGGCGACGTAGGCGAACCCGGTCGGCAGGTCCTTGTCGTCGAAGACGACGTCCTCCTGTTCGGTCAGCCGAAACAGCGTCGGCAACTCCCCGCCGCGGACGTGGACGTGGGCCGACAGCACCGCGGGCAGGGCCGGGTCGAAGTGCTTGCTCTTGCTGAGTGCCTGGACCTGGGCGGTGAAGGCGGCCATGAGATGGCGGTTCTTCTCGTCGAGCCCCTGGTAGCGCTGCGCCGCCTCGTCGGCCAGGTAGCGCGTCGGCGTCGGGTAGGGCATCAACAGGAACTGCACCAGGCCGTTGTGGGCGGGATCGGGCAGGCGCAGCAAGGTGGGCTCGGTGGCGAGGTAGAGCCGCCCAGGGACGACCACCTCACCGGGCCGGTCGGTGAGCGGGGCGGCGAGGCTCATGGCGTGGCGCAGCGTCTGGCAGAAGTTTTCCTTGTCGTGGTTGCCGGTCAGCGTGAGGATGGTGCCGCCCTCGCGGAGGAACCCGGCGAAGACCTCCTGGAGATGGCGGATCGACTCGCGGAGCGCCTCGGGACCGGCCAGTTCACTGAAGAGGTCACCGGCGACGAGGAGGACGTCGATCTTTTCGGAGGTGCAGTAGCGGGCGACGCGCTCGACGGCCCGGCGCAGGTCGGCGGTGCGGTCCTGCCGGCCAAGGCGGTCGGCGAGGTGCCAGTCGGCGGTGTGGAGGATGCGCATGGCGAGGGGCCCTCGAAGCGCGCGGAGCGTCCGGCGCCAACTTCGCCCATTGTCGCACAAAGGACGAGAAGAGGGCAAACCCAGTAGCAGGCTCTCGCGTCGGGCTGAAACCGCGAAGGCCGCGAGCGCGGCCTCGTGGGAGGCGCCGCTTGCGGCTTCGTGGGCGAACGGGAGCATGGGCGCGTGCGGCTGGCAGGGGAGGCCTCCGAGCGGGAAACGGCGGGGGAGAGGGCCCGCCGGACCGCGTCGGCGACATTCGACGCGGTCACGGGCCTGACTCGCGCGGCCTTCCTTGCGGCAAGGCCGACTTGACGAGGCAGGGCCCGCTCGCCCAACCCGGCGAGCTCATCCCTTGCCAGCAGCACGACCGATTGCCGGCTCACCTGCCTCTCGAGACAGACGTGGCCACTCCGGCAACCGAGACACAGGCCCCTCGCGTCGGGGCCCATGACGGACGGCACCTAACGATACGACAATCAGGGTAGATTATTTCAAGGGCACTCCGCCCGCCGAGGCGCCACGCGCCCCCTCTACTCTCTCCAGACGGAACAACGGCAAAAACAGGGCGCGGCGGAGCGAACTTTTTCGGGCGGGGGGCGGGCAGGCGGGCAGGCGGGTAGGCGGGGCTTCAGGTGGGACGGAGATACCAGGCACGGACGGTGGACGCCAACTCGGGCAGAGAACTCATCAGACAAACGTCGGGACGCGCCAGTCGCGTTTGCGTTTCCACGTCGGGCCGGCGCGGATAGTCGGGGTGGGCGCCCACGAACAGGGGCTTCGCGGTCATGGACCACGCCCCCAACTCATACAGCGCGATCGGGCACAAAGTTTCACGCGGGAACCAGAAAAGAATCGCCTCGGCGCGGCGCAGGTGCCGAAACTCCCAGACGATCTGCTCTTCGGTCAAGGCGGGGCTGTCGATGGAGAAATTGTGGCGACGCGGGTTGAGAAAAACAAGGCCAAGATCGACGAGAAGCGCAAGCAGGTCGCGCTGCCAGTCGGGGCAGCCCGTGATTCCCCCCGCCAGGAAGAGGCTCGGCCCCGTGCCCTCGTACTCGGCCGGGGCCTCGACGATCTGCATGCGCGCCCCCAGGCTCAAAACTCTCCCTCGATGGTTTCCCCGCCGGCGATCGTCGCCAGCGCCTCGAGCACGCCAGGGCTGACCTTGTCCGCCAGCATGCGCACCGAGCCGTCCGCGAAGGCGCTACTCGCCTCGACCGGCAACCGCGCGAACTGGATCGTCGGCGGGTCGCGGTGGACCAGCCCGAACTGCCCGTCCCTGGCCACGTAGGGCTGGCCCTGGGGGTCGAGGCCGCGCACCGTGGCCCCGCCGCCTGCCGCCCACGCGCCCGGCTCGCGGCTCGTGTCGAGGGCGAGCAGCGTGTTGGCCAGCCCGTCTGCCACGTCCTTCTGCTTGACGCGCCGGTCGTAACCGAACAGCCCGCAGCGGGCGTCCCGCAGCGGGAAGGTCGCCGCGTCGGCGCCGACGCCCGCCACGCCAACGTAACTCGTCTTTTCATCGTTTCCCGATCGGGCGATCCCACACGTGAACGTCCGCACGGGGCGCCGGGCCTCCGTGGCGTTCTTCCCCCCGTCCCACGCCGCGCCTCGGTCGAGCGCCTTGTACAGCCCGTCCTGTTCCAGGTACGGCAACAGCGCCGCCTGCCAGCTCAGGCGCTTTTCGGGGGGCAGCGCCTCGCTGGGCAGCGTGCCGACGGGCCAGTGGCCCTCGGCGTCGTGGTACTGATGACCGCCGAGGGCGATTTGCTTCAAATTGTTCTGGCACTGCGCACGCGCAGCGGCGGCCCGCACCTTTCAGACGGCGGGCAGCACCAGACCGATCAACACGACGATGATGGCGATCACCAACAACAACTCGATCAGCGTGAAGCCGGCCCGTCTCGTCCCTCGGTTCGCCTTGTTCATGATCTCACCCCTGAGCGGAGCAGCGGTGGTTTCCTCGACGGGGAACACCTTCAGCGTAAGCGCCCTCAGCGGCGAGAGCAAGCAACAACCGTGTAGCCGCGACGCGAAGCGGAGCGCGTCGGCCGCGTTGCGCTCCGCGTAAGCGGCGACACTCCCGAATGATCCGCCACGCCCGGCCTCGCCGGACTTTGTCTTGCGACCCTCCCCCCGGCGCGCGATAATCCGAACGGTTGCCGGGTCGATCAGATGCGCTCTTCGCCACGGGCCCCCGAACCATGCTCGACGCCGCGCCCCCCTCGCCGCCGGACGGTCCCGCGCCAGACCAGGAGATGGCGGCCGCGCTCGACGGTGCGCTGGACGCACTCCAGGCGGGCCGGCCCGTGGATCGGGCGGGGCTGCTGGCCAAACACCCCGAGCTGGCGGAGGCGCTGGCGGGGCTGGACCAACTTTTCGGCGGGGCTACCGTCGCCGGAGGGCCCGCCTCCAGCCCCTCGCCGATCCTGCCGGAGAGCCTCGGGCGCTACCGCGTCGAGCGCGAGTTGGGCGCTGGCGGCTTCGGCGTCGTCTATCTCGCCTACGACCCCGACGTGAAGCGGCGCGTGGCGATCAAGGTGCTCCACCCCGGCCGACTCGATCAGCCCGACGCGCTGGCCCGCTTCGAGCGCGAGGCGACGGCAACGGGCCGGCTCTGTCATCCCGGCATCGTGCGCCTCTTCGACTTCAGCCGCCACGGCCCGCCCTACTACCTCGTGACCGAGTTCGTCGAGGGCGTCGAGCCGGGCGCGTGGTGCCACGACCAGGGCGGTTCGCCGCGCGTCGCCGCCGAGTTGCTGGAGCGCATCGCCCTGGTCGTGGACCACGCCCACGCGCAGGGCGTCTGCCACCGCGACCTCAAGCCCGGCAACGTGCTCGTGGACAATCAGGGCCAGCCGCACGTCCTCGACTTCGGGCTGGCGTGCTTTCGTGGCCCGCTGGACGAGGCGCCGAGCCTGCCGACCGTCGAGGGACACATCCTCGGCTCGCTGTCGTACATGGCCCCCGAGCAGGCCGCCGGCCGCAGCCACGCCGCCGACGAGCGCAGCGACGTCTACTCGCTCGGCGTGGTGCTGTACGAACTGCTCACCGACCGCCTGCCGTTCGAGGGCCCTGCCCACGCGCTGCTGGCTCAGGTGATCGAGGACGTGCCCCCCGCGCCGCGCACGCTCGAGCGCGACGTCCCCGCCGACCTCGAGGCCGTGGTCCTCAAGGCGATGGCCAAGCGCCCCGCCGACCGCTACGCGACGGCCGCGGCGCTGGCGGCCGACCTGCGCGCCTTCCTCGACGGCGAGCGGGTGCGCGCCGCCCGCTGGAGCCTGTTCGGGCGCGTCCGCCGCGTCCTCGACCGCCGCCACCTCGACACGCTGCGGCGCGGCTGGTCGCCTTTATTGCTGCTGCTTGGCGCGACCATCTTCGCCGGGTGTACCGTCTGCAACTACTGGGAGCTGGCGCTGGGGGGCAGGGCGTTGCTGCCGATCCTGCTGACCAAGTTGGTGCAGGTCGGGCTGATGCTGTTCTGCGCCGTGCGGCTGCGGCCGGCCCGGACGGGAGAGGGTGGGCAGGCCCAACCGACATCTCCGCCGATGACCTCGGCGGAGCGGCAAATCTGGAGCCTGGTGCCGGCCTACTACGGGAGCTTCGCGGCGCTGATGGCGGTGAACTGGTTGCTGGAAAAGCCCATCCCGCTAGCGCCGGTGCTGGCGCTCTTGAGCGGGATGGGCTTCACCACGTTGGGGGCGAGCATCTGGGGCTGGTTCTACGTCTGGGGCGCCTTCTTCTTCGTGCTGGCGGTGCTCATCGTGCTGGGCGCGCCCTACGGGCTGGCGCTGCTGGGGCTGGGCTGGTTTGTCTGCCTGGTCGTGGGGAGCGTTCACCTGAACTGGACGCGGTAGGCATCGGGGCCTACCGACCGCTCGCGTCCAGGCTGCGGGCGCAACTCATCCGCCGTGGTGCCGGCGGCGAGCATCGACCGATGGAGGCGGTTCTTCAAGAGGACGTAGGCGGGGATGGCGATGGAGGCCAGCAAGAGGCCCTCCAACACCACCGAGAGGGCGTGCCCCACGCCGGAAACCAGCACCGCCTCCGGCCGACGACCTTGCCGCGGCCCGGCGGAGGGCGAGCCCGCCAGGAACGCGACCAGGGTGAGCACGGCGAGAAGCCCGCCGGGGCTCCAGCCAGACCGGGCGATGACGCGCGTGGGTTGGCCCTCGGGCTCTCGGTTGGAGATCGACCCTCTGGTCCTCATTATTTGCCTACGGGCGCGGCGTTTCCAGTGCCAGCAAGGCTGCTGGGCTTGCGTTTCGCGAAACTCCAAGGTACTCGATTGCCGCCCGTGCGCCGCGCTGCTACCATGCCCATTCCCGGAAGTCCCGTGGAGCACAGACCTTTGGAGAGAACGCACCGATGAGTGGAAGTCCCCGTTTCTGTTGCGTCGCGCTGGCGGCCCTGCTGGGCCTGGTCGGGCTGGTCGGCGGCCTCCCCGCGGAAGAGAAGGCCAAGAAGAAGACGGCGACTGTCACGGTCACCGTCCCCGACCCGTCCTACAAGACGACCGAGCTCAAGGTCCAGGGCGCCCTCATCGAGGGCACCGGCGACGAGCGCGTCATCAAGACCAAACCGCTCGAGGTGGGCAAGACCTACAAGTACAAGTTCGAGGCCGTGATCGTGCCCAACAACTACACCACGATCACCCGCAAGCGCGTCATCGACGTCAAGGCGGGCGACAAGTTGAAGCTCGACATGACCAAGGACGACGACAAGAAGTACCCCGACGGCGTGGTGATCCGCTGGGTGCCTACGCCCAAGGACGTCGCCATCAAGATGGGCCAGATGGCCAAGATCGGCAAGACCGACGTCGTCTACGACCTCGGCTGCGGCGACGGCATCATGATCATCACGGCGGTCAAGGAACTGGGCGCCAAGAAGGGGATCGGCATCGACCTCAACCCCAAGCGCGTCAAGGAGGCGAAGGCGGCGGCCAAGGAGGCCGGGATTTCGGAGAAGATCGAGATCCGCGAAGGAGACGTGCTCAAGGTCAAGGACCTGCCCGACGCCAACGTCATCATGCTGTACATGGGCAACGAACTGAACATCCGCCTGCGGCCGATCCTGTGGAAGACGCTCAAGCCGGGAACGCGCATCGTTTCGCACCGCTTCACGATGGGCGACTGGAAGCCGGAAAAGACGATCACCATGAAGGGCGAGGACGGGGACGAGTACGTCCTGCACCTGTGGACGATCACGGGCAAGGAGGGGAAGAAGAAGGAGGAGAAGGAGTGAGCCAGCGAGCCACAGCGCAGGCCACGCCGTATGAAGTGGTGTGCGGCTGTGGCCGATCGGTGCGCGGCGAGCGCGAACGGCGCCATCAGGTCGTGCCCTGTCCGGGCTGCGGCCGGGCGCTGTTCGTCTTGCCGCGCAGCCCCTGGCCGGCGGAGGACGCCCCCGCCGTTGCCGGCCGGGCGAGCTCGTGGCGCTGGCCGATCGTGGCGGGGCGGGCCAGCGCCGCGGCCATCGTGGCGGGCTTTCTGATCGCTCTGCCCTACCTGGCGCGCGGCAGGGGCGAGTCGGGGGCCCGACAAACCGAACCGACCCTGACGGGGGGGGCCATCCTGGCCCGCGAGGCGGAGGGGAAGAAGGCGCTGGGCGAGGGAAACTTCGACCTGGCGCTCCGGGAACTGGACGCGGCCGTGGGGCTGCGCGACCAGCAGCCGAACCTGCTTTCGCCGGAGCAGCACCGCCGGCTCAACCAGTTGCAGCGCGAGGCGGACTTGTTGGATCGGTTGAGCCCGGTATTGCTCGAGGACGTCTGTCGCCAGGCCGCCGCGGCGCGCGACGCCGACAACTGGAAGGGCCGCTTCGACAAGTCGTATCGCGGCAAGACGATCCTCTTCGACGCCGAGGTGGGCCTGCAAGCGGGCCGGCCGGCGTTTCTCTTCTACACCGTCGAGGTAGGCAAGGACGAGACGGCGCGGGTGGCGCTGGAAGACCTGGCGCTGCTGCGCGACCTGCCGCTGGTCCCGCCGCAGCGGCTGCTGTTCGGCGCGCGCCTGGCGAGCTGCTCGCGCGAGGCGCGCGGGGCGTGGGTGATACGGTTCCAGCCCGACAGCACGGTCCTGTTGACCGACGAGGGCGCGGCGACGATCTGCTGCCCGGCACCGGGGCTGGCGGAGGTGTTGGCGCGCCAGCGAAGGTGGGTGAAGGACGTGGGGAGGCTGCGGCCGGCGGGGCCATGATGGAAGAGCTACGATGACCGGCAGGGGACAGGCATGCTTGTAGGACGGCCCTCCCGAGCCGTCCAGACGGCTCGGGAGGGCCGTCCTCCAGCAAACCAAGTCCTGCCCCTCGCCTTACCCCGCCACCCGCACCGGCCCCTTTGCCTCGCCTGGCACCGTCCCGGGGGCCTGGCGCCGTTCGAGCAGCGCCAGCGCCGCGGGCAGCAGCACCAGCGCCGACAGCATCGAGCAGCCGACGCCGAGCGTGAGGATGAAGCCCAGGCTGACGAGGCCGCGCTCCGTCGAGATCATCAGCGTCCCGAAGCCGATCATCGTCGTCAGCGCCTTGACGAGCACGCCGCGGCCGATGGCCCGGCTCACTCCGCGACGGCCCTCGCGCCGGCGGATCAGGTAGTCGTGTAGGACATGGACGCCGTTATCGACGCCGACGCCCAGAATCAACGGGAAGGCGATCATGTTGGCCGGGTTGAGCGGCAGGCCAAACAGCCCCAGCACGCCAAGCGTCAGCAGCACGCCGAGCAGCAGGGGCGTCAGGGCCATGAGAGTCCGGCGCGGCCTGCGGAAGTCGAGCCAGAGCACGAAGACGATGACGAGGAAGGCGTAGAGCCCGGCGCGCTGGAGGCCGTTCTTCATCGCCTTGAGCCCCTCGACCGTGCCGAACGGCTTGCCGGTCGCCTCGGGATCGACGGTGCGGACCACCTCGGTGAAGTGTTCCAGCGGCGCGAAGTCCCAGAGGCAGTCCTTGGCGAAGACGCGCAGGAGCCACTTGCCGTTGCGGCCCACGTAGCGCTCTCTCAGCCCGGGCGGCAGGTCGGTCAGCACGATCGCCTCCGGTGTCGAGACCTCGCGCAGCCGGTGCATGCTCTCGGCCAGGTCGCCGGTCATGCGCGTATCGAAGACCTGAATCCGGTCCTCGGCTTGCTTCGGGGCCCGGCGGGTGGCGGCCTGCACCTGTGCGTCGAGCGCCTTCACGTCCTGAAACAGTTGGGCGAGCATCGCGGCGCGGGCCGAAGTTGGGCCGGAGCGCCCGGCGAGGGGCGCGAGGCGGGCGACCAGCGTGGATAGCTCCTCGTGGAGCAGGTCGAGGTCGGTGCGGGGGTGGGCGATGGGGGCGCCGCGGCGCGGGAGCTTCTTCAGCCGATCGCGAATGCTTCGCAGCAGGGGGAACTTGCGCTCCTGATCGCCGGGGACGAGCGAGGCGACCTCGACCACCCGGCTCACTTCGGGCAGGCGCTCGAAGTCGGCCTTGAGCCTCCGCGCCTCCTCCGGCGTGTCGGTGTAACTGAGCGCGTGCCAACTCGCGCCGGCGGTGTGGTCGATCAGAGTCATCTCCCACTTGACCGACTCCAGGTCCTGCGCTTGCAAGTGGAGCAGGTTGTGGTCGTAGGTCACGCGCCAGGCACAGAACGACAGCCCGACTGTCAGGGCCAGCCCCGCCCCCAGCGCCAGGCGCGGCCGGCGCGTCAGCCCAGGCAGCCACCCGTCCTGACGCGAGCGGCGCTCCTCGAGGCTCTCGGACTCGGGGTCGAAGATCGCGATGGGCCCTTCGGCGTCGGTGGGCAGCAGGAGGGGCCCGCGGCGGTCGAAGACCATGAGCAAGGCGGGCAAGACGGTGAAGCAGGCGAAGGCGCAGAGCAGCACCCCGCAGCCGGCGATCCAGCCCAGTTCGGCGACGGCCTTGAAGTCGGCGAGCATGGCGGCGAAGAAGGCCAGCGCCAGCGTCGAGGCCGCGGTGAGGTTGCCGACGGCGACGTGCTCGGTCGTGTGCAGCAGGGCGGTGCGGACGTCGGCGCCGTGGCGGCGGGCCTGCTCGTAGCGCATCACCCAGAGCACGCCATAGTCGCCCATGCCGATGAGCATGACCGCGAACGTCGCGGAGAGAATGTTCAGATGGCCAACGGTCAGCGTCAACCAACCGAAGGCCCAGGCGGTGCCGACCAGGAGCGTGACGACGGTGAGCAGGGGGTAGGCGACGCCGCGGTAGACGACGAAGAAGAGCAGGGTGACGCCGGCGATGGCCAGCCAGGAGGCGAGCCGGGTATCGCGCTCGGCCGCGACCATCTCGTCGGTTTCGAGGACGGGCAAGCCTGTCAGGCCGATCTCGACCTCGTCGAAGTCGGGGCGAACCTCGGCGACGATCTGCCGCAGGGCGGAGACGCTGTGCAGCGCGGCCGTGAAGGAGCCGGCTTCCTTGACGGGACGCACGAGGAGGAAGGCGAGGGTGCCGTCGCCGCTGCGGAAGTACTGCGGCTCGGCGAGGAGGTCTTGCTGCTCCTCGTGCCCGGGCGGGGCCTGTACGAAATTGCCCCAGGGCGCGCGGTAGGCGGAGGGATCGTCGAGGGTGGCGCGAGCGGTTCGGCTCATGGACAGGAGTTGGGTCAGAAAGCGGTCGTCAGCCGGGCAGAGCGGTTGGCCGGGGACGAGGTGCGCGGTGCGCTGGTTGGCCTCCTGGACGATGCTGAGGAGGCCGAGCCCATGCCACGACAGGGGGCCGAAGTCGAGCAGGCGCTTCATGTCGCCGAGGTAGTCGTCGTGGATGGCGCGCACTTGCTCGAGCGGGAGCAAGAGGAGGGCGCGGTTGCGCAGGTGGCGCAGATCGACCTTGTAGAAGAGGCGATCGAAGAGCTCGGGGCGCTGGCGGGCGCGCTCGGCGATGGCCTCGAGGGCGGCGCGCATCTGGGGGGCGTTGTGGCCCTTGACGACGACGACCATGTCGTCGTCGTCGCCGAACTCGTCGAGGTATTTGCGCCAGCGCTGCTGGCAGTCTTTCTCCGCGCTGATGAGGTCGTTGCGCGAGGTGTGGTATTCGAGGCGAGTGACGGAGGCGTGGACGGAGAGGGCACAGAAGAGAAGGGAGAGGGCGAGGACGAGGCGCGGGCGGGCACAGACCGCCGAAACGAGGGCGCCGAGGAGCCGTCGCATGGCGGGCCCTCCCTCCGTGGGGGCCTGAGTTGGTCGCATAATAGGCCGCTTGCCTCTTCGGGGCCCGCGCCTGTCTCCCGTCCACGGGAAACAAAGCGGGGCGATTGTAGGCAGACGGCCCCGGGAGTGCAAGGCGACATCGAGGCGGGGGGCGGGGGGGGGCGGGGCCGGGGGGGGGGGGGGGGTTGGCGGGCCGCGGGGCGCGCCTT
>JBBSEZ010000039.1:0-35694 GCA_038239195.1 Gemmatales bacterium | reverse complement strand
TTACGCGCGAGAACATCTTGGGCCTCCGTGTGTCCAGGCAGCGCGCCACGTGACCAACCGCCCCAGAAGAATCAGAACAGCGCCAAACGGCCAAACTTTCGGGCCGGGTGTCACGGCCAAACTTTCGGACCGCTGACAAAGGATCGGCCCACCCTGCGCTCCCCTCTCCCCGTGCTCGGGAAGAAAGGTGGCCACGCGCCTACCCGGATGTTGCGCCTCGTGCCTCGCCGCGTCGCTTTCGCCCCACCGGGCGATACCATACAATTCGGACAGGCCCTGGCCCCGCTCACCGAGGACAGAAAGGCACACCGATGGACAAGATCAGCGTGGCCGAGGCCCGTTCCGCCGAGGCCATCGGCAAAGACGTCAAGCTCCAGGGCTGGGTGCGCACCCGGCGCGACTCCAAGGGCGGTTTCAGCTTCATCGAGCTCAACGACGGCTCCTGCCTCGGCAACGTCCAGATCATCGCCGAGGGCGCGCTGTCCAACTACCAGAGCGAAGTTCTCCACCTCTCCGTCGGCTCGTCCATCACCGTCTCGGGCACCGTCCAGGCCTCCCCCGCCAAGGGGCAGGCGACCGAGGTGCGCGCCAAAAGCATCGCCGTCCACGGCGGGTCCGACGCTACCAAATACCCCATCCAGAAGAAGAACACCTCGCTGGAGTTCCTGCGCGAGCAGGCCCACCTGCGGCCGCGCACCAACACCTTCGGCGCCGTCGCGCGCGTCCGCAACCAGGTCTGCCGCTCCATCCACGACTTCTTCCAGGAGCAAGGCTTTCTCTACGTCCACCCGCCCATCATCACCGGCAGCGACTGCGAGGGCGCCGGGCAGATGTTCCGCGTCACCACCTTCGACCTCGGCAAACCGCCGCGCAACGAACAGGGCGAGATCGACTTCAGCAAGGACTTCTTCGGCCGGCCGACCTACCTGACGGTGAGCGGGCAGCTCGAGGCGGAGGTGTTCGCCTGCGCGCTGGGCAAGGTCTACACCTTCGGGCCGACCTTCCGGGCGGAGAACTCCAACACGTCGCGCCACCTCGCGGAGTTCTGGATGGTCGAGCCGGAGATGGCCTTCTTCGAGCTGGCCGACAACATGGACCTCGCCGAGGCGTTCCTCAAGCGCATCTTCTCCGACGCCCTGACCAAGTGTACCGAGGACATGAAGTTCTTCGCCGAGCGCTACGAGCCGACCGCCATCAGCACGCTCGAGGGCATCGTCGGCGCCAACTTCGTGCGCCTGTCCTACACCGAGGCGGTGGACGTGCTGGGGAAGTCGGGCCAGAAGTTCGAGTTCGCGGTGTCGTGGGGGACCGACCTCCAGTCGGAGCACGAGCGCTTCCTGACCGAGAAGCACTTCAAGAGCCCGGTGATCCTCTACGACTATCCGAAGGGGATCAAAAGCTTCTACATGCGCCTCAACGACGACGACCGGACGGTGCGCGCCATGGACGTGCTGGTCCCGCGGGTGGGCGAGATCATCGGCGGGAGCCAGCGCGAGGAACGGCTCGACGTGCTGGAGCGGCGCATGGTGGAGCAGAAGCTCGACCCGAGGGCCTACTGGTGGTATCTCGACCTGCGCCGCTACGGCACGGTGCCGCACGCGGGGTTCGGGCTGGGGCTGGAGCGGACGGTGCAGTTCGTCACCGGCCTGGGCAACATCCGCGACGCGATCCCGTTTCCGCGCGTGCCGGGCAACGCCGAGTTCTGAGAAGAGGAGTTAGCCACAGATGAACACAGATGAACACGGATAAGACAGAAGAACAGAGAGGACGGAGGGCGTCGGGCTTCTCCCTCCCCTCTGCTTTTCTTCCACCCGCGTTCATCTGTGTTCGTGTGTGGCTAACTCCTCTTTTTTGTTGTCGGAGTGGTCCTGGCTGATATGCTGGGTAGAAAGGCGATTGCGCGCCCAGCCGAACGAGGACGCTCCGCACCATGAGACACCCTCTGCTCCCGACGCTGGCGCTGCTGGCCCTGGCCGCGGGGGCCGCCCCCGCGGCCGCGCCCCCTTCGATCGAGCCCCACACCGCGGGCCGGCCCGTCCGCGTCTGGCTCGCCGACCTCGCCGACCCCGACCTGCTCGTCCGCGAAGAGGCCATCGAGGTGCTGGCCCAGGCCGGCCCGGGCGTCAAGCAGGCGGTGCCCGCCCTCACCAGGCTCCTCAAGGACGATAGCCCCACCCTGCGCACCCGCGCCGCCCTCGCCCTGTGGCGAATCGCGGGGCAGAGCGGGCCCGCCGTCGTCGCCCTCGCCGCGAACATGCGCACCGCCAACGCGGTCACCCGCCGCGAGGCCCTCGTCACCCTCGCCGAGATTGGCGCCGACGCCGCCCCCGCCACCCCGGCCATCCTCGAACTGCTCGACGATGCCGACCCCGCCGTCCGCAACGAGGCAACCGCCACCCTCACGCGCCTCGGCGCCACCGCCCGGCCCTACCTCGTCAAGGCCCTCGCCGCCAAGGACAGTCGCACGCGCCGCAACGCCCTCCAGGTGTTCCACAACGCGGGCCCCGCCCTGCTCAGCAAGGACGCCATCCCCACGCTGACCGCCTGCCTCCGGGAGGACGGCCTGCCCACGCGCGTCAGCGCCGCCCGGCTGCTGTGGGCGCTCGAACAGACCGGCAAGCCGGTGACCGACGTCCTGCGCGCCGGGCTCCGCAGCCCCGATCAGGCCCTTCGCTTCGCGGTCCTCAACACGATCGCCAGCTCCACCGCGCGCTCCAAAACTGTCGTCCCGCTGCTCGAAGAGGCCCTCAAGAACAAGGACCTCGGGACGCGCGTTCAGGCGGCCCGCGCCCTCTTCGAGGTCGAGGGCAAGGCCGACCGCGTCATGCCCGTCTACCTGGAGGCGCTCAAGAACGAGAACCGCACCAACTGGGCCAGCGCCATCGCCGCGCTTGCCCCGCTCGGCCCCGGCGCCGCCAAGGCCGCGCCCCGGCTCGTCGAGATCCTCAAGGTTCGCGACTACTACGTGCCCCACGAGGTTCGCCACACGCTGGTGCGCATCGGCCCGGCGACCATCCCTCCGCTCGTCGAGCTGCTCAAGGAGCCCGAACCGCCTCCGAGCCGCTTCGGCTACAACTCGGCGCACGAGACGGCCGTCTACGCGCTGGGGCAGTTCGGCGCCAAATCGGCCGAGGCGATGGTCCCCCTGCTCAAGCACGCCGACACCTCCGTGCGGCAACGCGCCTGCCGGGTGATCGCCTCCGTCGGCCCCCAGGCCAAGGACGTCGTGCCCAAGCTCGTTCCGCTGCTCGAGGCCGAGAACGTCGCCCTGCGCGAGTCCGCCGTCCTGGCGCTGGGCAACGTCGGCCCCGAGGCCAAATCGGTCGCCCCCACCCTGCTGGCGATGGTGGGCAAGGACACCACGAGCACGAGTACCCGGACGGCCTGCCTCCAGGCCCTCCTTTCGATTGGCCCCGAGCCCAAGGACGCCCTCCCCGTCTGCCTGGAGGCGATCAAGGACGCCGCGCCCAGGGTGCGCCTCCCGGCCGTCGAGTTGCTCTGGCGCGTCGAGCCGAAGCACAAGGAGATCGTGCCCAGGGCGCTCGACCTGATGCGCCAGCCGGAGGTGCGCTACGCGACGCTGGGCTTGCTCCAGCGGATGGGCCCCGACGCGGCGAAGGTGGTGCCGGCCGTCGTCGATGCCCTGCGCGCCCCCGACGAGCCGACGCGCCGTCTGGCGGTCGAGGCGCTCGGTTCCATCGGCCCCGGGGCGAAGTCGGCCATCCCCGACCTCGTCATCCTGCTGCGCGAGCGCGACCCCTCCACCCGCTTGACCGTGTTGCTCTCTCTGGAGAAGGTCGGCGCCGAGCCCAAGGAGCTGATGCCCCGGCTCGTGGCCTTCATCAAGGAAACCCAGCGGACCTACAACGCCCAGCCCGCCATCCACCTCGTGCGCGACAGCGGGCCCAAGGCAGCGTCGGCAGCCCCGGCGCTGGTCGCCGTCCTCCACGACCCCCTGGCGGCCCAAAACCACCTGGCCGCGGCCGAGGCCCTGCACAAGGTGGCGCCCGCCGTGGCGAAGAAAGAGGCCGCCCCGGTCTTGCGCCGCCTCGTCCGCGCTGGCAGCACCAACTTCGCCGCCGCGGGCCACCTCCTCGCCATCGAGCCGGACGACAAGGACGCGTTGAAGTTGCTGCACGACGGCCTGAAGTCTCCCTCGGAAATCAACCGGGGCAGCGCCGCCGTCAACGTCGGACGTCTCGGCGCCGGCGGCAAGGCGTTCGCGGGCGAGCTCGAGACGATGCTCGAGGATGGCAAGGCGTACGCCCGCGGGC
This sequence comes from Gemmatales bacterium, assembly GCA_038239195.1. Taxonomy (GTDB): domain Bacteria; phylum Planctomycetota; class Planctomycetia; order Gemmatales; family Gemmataceae; genus JBBSEZ01. Next base: position 31,420 of record JBBSEZ010000039.1, on the reverse strand, counting down.
ACGCCGCGCTGGCGCTGTGGCAAGTCATCAGGGACAAGGACAAGACGGTCCCCGTACTGGTGGCGTTGCTCAAGGACACAACCCCGGGCTACAGCCGCTCCGCCTGGGCGAGCTGCCTGGGCGAGATGGGCCCCGCGGCCAAAGCGGCCGTCCCGGCGCTCCGGACGATGGCCCGCACCGACAGCGAACTGGCGGCCCGCACCGCCGCCACTGCCGCGGTGAAGAAGATCGAGGCCCCCCCGGCGAAGAAGGCCGACTGACCCGCGGCGAAACCAAGCATACACCCGAAGGCATCCTCGAGGTTTCCATGCGCTTCCAACGACTTCTCGCTCTCGCCGCCCTGGCCTTGCTCTCGCCCCTGGTGAGCGGGGCCGCCGGGCCCCCCGACCTGGGCCACAGAGACCTGCATGGCGATCCTCTGCCCGAAGGCGCCCTCGTCCGGCTGGGGACCACCCGGCTGCGGCACGAACAGGCGATCCAGTGCCTCGCCTTTAGCCCCGACGGCAAAACGCTGCTCACCGGCGGGTACTCGCGCAACCTCGTCTACTGGGACCGGGCGACGGGCAAGGAGATCAAGCGCGTGCTGGTCGGGCCGCACGGCATCTCCAGCATTCAGTTCAGCGCCAACGGCAAGGTGCTCGCCCTGGGGTGCAACGACGGCACGGTGCGCATCCTCGACCCGGTGACGGGGGTGGAGCGCAAGACGCTGACCGACCCGATGCGCAACTACAGCAACACCTTCGTCGTGCTGGCGCCGGACGGCAAATCGCTGATCGCCACGGCGCAGTACGGCCGCGACCTCCTGCTGTGGGACGTCGAGGGCGCCCGCATTCGCCATCGCTTGACGCTCGTCAACAACAACTACCAGGCGCTGGCCGCCGTCTTCACTCCCGACAGCAAGCGCTTCCTGACGCCCTACAACGACAACAAGCTCCACGTCTTCGAGACGTCCACGGGCCGCGACCTGCGCGTCCTCGAGTCCGCGGGCCCTCCGAGCGACACGACGTTCGCGCGCATCCAGGGGCTGGCCATTTCGCCCGACGGCAAGACGCTGGCGGTCGGCAACACGGGCCGGCAGTTGACCGTGATCGACCTGGCGAGGGACAAGGTCGTCAAGCGCCTGGAGCTCGCGCCGAACAACTACCATCACTACTCGGCGAACTGGTGGCTGGCGTTCACGCACAACGGGCGTTTCCTGGTCGATCTGCGCGGGCCGAGCCTGCTGGTGTGGGGCGTGGCCTCGGGCAAGGCGCTGCGCGCTTTTCCCGTGCCGACCAACCACATGCCCCAGCTCGCCCTGACGCGCGACGGGAAGCTGGCGGCCGCGGCCTCGGGCAATGTCGTGTCGCTGTTCGACCTCAGCGCCGGCAAGCAGCTCCACGCAGGCGCAGGCCACAAGGCCAGCGTCATGAAGCTGATCTTCACGCCCGACGGCAAGGGCCTCATCTCCGGCGGGGGGAGCACCTTGCGCGCGTGGGACGCGGGCACCGGCAAGGAGCTCCACCAGCTCACCTCCGGCTACTCGGCCGGGGTGCAGCATTTCGCGCTGTCGCGCGACGGCAAGGGCGTGCGCTGGGTCGGCTACGACCGCACGCTGTACGAGTGGAGGCCGGGCGCCGACACGGTGGCCCGCCGCCTGACGACGCCCGCCCCCAGCACCGTCTACTACTCGCAAAGCGTGGTGTCGCCCGACGGCAAAATGCTGGCGGCGATCAACAACACCGATCAGAAGCTCCAACTGATCGACCTGACGAGCAACAAGCCGGGGCGCGACCTCACCGTGCTGGCGCAGCCGTGGTCCACCGGGCTGGCCTTCTCGCCCGACGGCAAGCGCCTGGCGCTGGCGACCACCGACCGGACGCTGCGCGTCTTCGACGTGGCGACGGCCACGTCGCTGTGGACGGTGTTGCCGGTCGCCGGGACCGGCCACTTCTATTCGCCGCGCGTGGAGTTCTCGCCCGATGGCCGATCGCTGATCCGGCTCGACACGGAGATGCGCTGCTACGAGGTGGCCAACGGCGGGGAGCGCTACCGGCTGGGCAGCGCGGGAGGCAACGCCGCCGCGATGGCCTGGTCGCGCGACGGGCGTTTGGTGGCGCGGTCGATGGGCGAGGGCACGGTGGTGGTTTACGACATCTACCTGGGCCGCGAGTTGCTGCGGCGCGACGGCAAGCAAGGGCCGGTGGCCTCGCTGGCGTTCTCCCCCGACGGGCGGCGGCTGGCCTCGGGCGGCGCCAACACGACCATTCTGGTCTGGGACGTGCCGGCGCCTCCGGTGGGAAAGGGGCCGCTCGACAAGACGGCGCTGTGGCGCGACCTGGAGGGCAACGACGCGGGCCGTGCCTTCAAGGCGATGGCGGCGCTGTCGAGCGGGCCAGGCGAGGCGATCCCGCTGTTGAAGGAGCGCCTGAAGCCCCGGCCGCCGGCGGACGCCAAGGCAATCGGCAAGCTGATCGCGGACCTGGACAGCAACGATTACGACGTGCGCGAGACGGCGGAGGAGGAGCTGGCGAAGCTGGGCGTGGGGGCGGAGGAAGCGCTGGCGCGGGCGGCGAAGAGCCCGTCGTTGGAGGTGCGTCGTCGGGTGGAAACGCTGCTGGCCCGCTTGCAGGGCGTGCCGCTGGAACGGCTGCGCGTGTTGCGGGCGATCGAGGTGCTGGAGCGCTCCGGCACGCCGGCGGCGCGGGGCCTGTTGCGCCAACTCGCGAAGTACAAGCTGGGCACGCTGCTCGAAGGCGAGATTCAGGGCAGCCTGGAAAGGCTCGCGGAACGGGATGAGGGAGGAAGGATCAATCCCAAGACAGGGCCTTCTTGATTCACAACCCGCTTTGGGGCGAAAAGGAGGCGAGGGGCAGGAGTTGGTTTGCTGTAGGACGGCCCTCCTGAGCCGTCCATGCAGAGGACGGCTCAGGAGAGCCGTCCTACAAGGAGGCCTTTTCCTCCGGAGAAGAGGAGAGCGATGGCAGAGCGACCGGCGAAACTGGCGCTGGAGGACGGCACGGTCTACACCGGCCGGGCCTTTGGCGCCACGGGCGAGCGCTTCGGCGAGGTAGTGTTCAATACTAGCATGACCGGCTATCAGGAGGTGCTGACCGATCCGTCCTACAAGGGACAGATCGTGTGCATGAGCTATCCGCTGATCGGCAATTACGGCGTCAACGCCGAGGACCGCGAATCGACGCGCCCGCAGGTCGAGGGCTTCCTCGTCCGCGAGCGCGCCCGCCTGGCCAGCAACTTCCGCTCGACGGGCTCGCTGGAGGACTACCTGCGCGACAACGACGTGATCGGGCTGGAGGGCATCGACACGCGCGCCCTGGTGCGCCGGCTGCGCGTGCGCGGCGCCATGACCGGCGTGCTCTCGACGACCGACCTCGATAACGTGTCGCTCGTCAACAAGGCCCGCACGGCGCCGAACATCGTCGGCCGCGACCTGGTCCGCGAGGTGGTGCCGCCCGGGCCCTTCCACTGGGACACGGGCTTCACCAGTCCGTTCGTGACCTACTTGCCCTCGCGGCCCGCGACGCACCACGTCGTGGCGCTGGACTTCGGGATGAAGCACAACATCCTGCGCTGTCTGGCGCAGGTCGGCTGCCGGGTGACGGTGCTGCCGGGCACGGCGACGGCCGACGAGGTGCTGGCGCACAAGCCCGATGGCGTCTTTTTGTCCAACGGCCCCGGCGACCCCGAACCGCTGAGCTACGCCATCACCACCATCCGCGAACTGGTCGGCACGAAGCCGATCTTCGGGATCTGCCTGGGCCATCAGCTCCTCGGCCTGGCGCTAGGGGCCCAGACGTTCAAGTTGAAGTTCGGCCACCGCGGCGCCAACCAGCCGGTGCTGAATCAGCAGACCAACAGGGTGGAGATCACGACGCAGAACCACGGCTTCGCGGTGCGCCTGGACAACCTGCCCGCCGACCTCGAGCCGACCCACGTCAACCTCAACGACCAGACGCTCGAAGGCATGCGCCACCGCACCGAGCCGGTCTTCAGCGTGCAGTACCACCCCGAGGCGTCGGCGGGGCCGCACGACAGCGGGTATCTCTTCGAGGAGTTTCGCGCGATGATGGGGTAGGCTCAGGCGAGGGGAAGGTGGAACGGTCCCTGGGTAGGACGGCTCTCCCGAGCAGTCTGGACGGCTCGGGAGATCCTACAAGGAGGCATTTTCCTGCCTCTTGGCTCACTTCAACTTCGCGAGGGCGCTCTGGAAACCAGGCTCGTCGCGGATCGGATCGAGGTCGGGGCCCACGGCGAGTTGGCGGCGGTCGCGGTAGCCCGCCGCCATCAGTTTCCCGAAGACCGCCAGCGCCTTCTCCTTGTAGCGCGCCTGCAACTTCCGCTCCGCCTCGGTCAGCGCGCCGGGCGATTTGCCCTGTCCCACGGCCGCGATGCACAGGGCGTACCCGCACGTCGCCTGGAACAGGAAGTTCGTGCGCTTGCCGGCGAGGCGCTCCAACTGGTCGGCCAGTTGGGCCGCCCCCTCGTGCTGCCCGCAGCGCGCCTGGGCGAGCATCAAGGCGACCTGGACGGACAGCACGCGGGGGCCTTTGGGGTAATCGCGGAGGAAGGCCTCGCGCATCTGCAAACTGGTAATGAAGTCGCGCATGCTGGCCGCCCGGTCGCCCCGGCTCAGGGCGGCGGCGCCGCTGCGGTAGTGGGCCAGGCCGCGCTTGTCCAGGAGGTCGGCCAGTTCCGCGCTCGTCGAGAGGTCGTGGTAGAGCCGCACGTACTGGTCGTAGAGCTTCTGGGCCTCCTGTGCGTTGCCGTCGAACAGTTCCTCATCCCCCAGCGCGGCCAGGGCGAGCGCGAGTTGCTCGCGGGCGCGTCGCCCGTTGGGCTCGGCCTGCACGACCTCGTTGCGGAGGCGGACGCACTTGCGCAGCCATGCCTTCTTCGCGGCCGAGCCCTCGGAGGCGAGCGCCTTGCGGAATTAGGCCGTCGCCAGGTCTGCTTTGGCCGCCGACGTTGGCCGGGCCTGCACCACCTCCTCGCGCAACTTCAAGGCCCTGGCATGGTCCCCCAACTCTTCGAGGGTGCCCGCCACGGAAGCCTTCGCCTCGACGGGGGGAACCTCACCACTCTTCGGGGAGCCCAGCACTTGCTGCTGGAGCTCCAGGGCCTGCTGGCGGAGTCGCAGCGCCTCGGCGGGCTTTTTCTCGACGGCAGCCACCCGCGCCAGCCGGATCAGGAGGGCCGCCCGGTTGCCGGCCGCCTTGTCGCTGTCGGGGTGGGCCTGCTGGAGTTTCTCGGCCAGGGCGTCCCCCTGGCGGTAGAAGTCGGCGGCCTCGCGCCGCTGGCCCTGTGCCCCGCACAGGTCGCCCGCCTTCAGGTACGTCCCCACCAGTCCGCGCCCCGTGAGGCCGCTCTCGTCGCCCTTGCCCTGTTCGATGCGACGCTCGAACTGGGGGATCAGCCCGGCGACGACGTCGCGCCGCACTTCCCGGGCGATGAGCGCGTCGTCGAGCTGACGTTGGAGCTTGTTCACGAACAGGTCGAGCGTTTCCCGCAGTTCCTCGTGGCGCCGGTCGGCGAGGGCGCGGGCGTGGACGGCGGCCTGGCGCTCGGCCTCCTTCTCCTCGTTCTCGGCCAGGATGGCGCGATTCTTCTCGCGGATGACGAGATACGCTCCGGTGGAGACGACCGCGACCGCCAGGAGCGACGGTACGATTGGCCTGGACCTGGCGGGCCTTGTAGACGACGCCCATCCCGCCCCGGCCGAGCACTTCCAGCACCTCGTAGCCGGGCAGCGATGGGCCCTCCCGGGGGGCGCCGGGGGGCTGGGTGGTCGGCGTTTTGTGCCGTTCGTCGCGGGGGCCGTACCCGGTGGTCGCGTCGAGTGTGGGAGGCGCCATCCCAAGCGGAACGGTGGGGCCGGGATCGTTCTCGGCGGAATGGATGTCGGACAAGCGCGGTCCTCCTCGCGGAAGCCTGGGATGGGCCCGGGCCCATTGTCGCGCGCCGCGGGCGCTCGAGCAATACTCAAGTGCGCGGCCGGACAATGGACGAATCGCCCTCTTGCTCCCCACGCGACGTTCGCCGATACTGGGAAAGGTCCCCTGGTCCCGGAGGTTGGCCTCATGCGTTCCCTGGCGCTGTTGTGTCTGCTTCTCCCCCTCAACGCCGCGTGGGCCGAGGGCCCTCCCAGGGCCGTGCCCGTCGAGAAAGGCAACTTCCGCTTCGTCCCCCTCGGCGATCAGAAGGACGTCCCCGAGCGCTACCGCCTCGCCCCGCGCGCCTTCACCTACGAGCTCGAGCCCAAGAAGCGCATGTTCAACGACACGGTCACGCTGTCGCTCCTGCGCTTCCCCTCGCCCGTCAAGAGCCGCACGCCCGAGAACAACGTCGTCCACGCGGAATACTACCGACCCGCCGGCAAGGGGCCGTTCCCGGCGGTCATCATCCTCGACGTGACGGCCGGGAACCAGGTGCTCTCGCGCACCATCGGCAAGACGTTCGCGCGCAACGGCGTCGCCGGGCTGTTCGTGCAGATGGCCTACTACCCGCCGCGCCGCCCCGCGAAAGGGCCCGGCAGCAAGCTGCGCCTGATGTCGCCCAACCTCCCGCACACCATCGCCGCCGTGACGCAGACGGTGCTCGACCTGCGCGTGGCGACCGCCTGGCTGGAGTCGCGCCCGGAGATCGACAAGAATCGCCTGGGCATCACGGGCACCAGCCTCGGCAGCTTCGTCGCCGCGCTCGCGGGCGAGATGGAGCCGAAGCTGGGCCGCGTCGGCGTCCTGCTGGGCGGAGGCGGCTTCGTCGATGCCTATTACGACCACCCCGACGGGGCGACGGTGCGCACGCTCTACGAGGCGCTGGGCGGCAGCAAGGCGAAGGCGAAGACGATGATGGCGCCGATCGACCCGCTGACGTGCGCGGCCAACTTGAAGAAGCGGAAGTTGCTCATCCTCGCGGCGAAGAAGGACGACATCGTGCCGCCGAAGATGGCGGAGTGGCTGTGGGAGGCGTCGGGGAAGCAGAAGATCGTGTGGTACGATACCAACCACTACGGGGCGATTCTGGAGATTGGGGATGCGCTGAAGCATTTGTTGGCGCACTTCAAGGACGAGTGAGGTAGCAAAGAGCTGCCCGCCCGGGACCGCCTCTTGGGGAAGAGCGATCGGTGCCATTCGGGAGGCTCGCATGCGTCGCCACGTGTTGCTGGTCGGGCTGTTCGCCCTGCTCGGGGTCATGCCCTGGGGCTGGTCGGCGGGGCCTCCGTCGCTTCCGCAGAAGGCGCTCCCAGGGAAGGCGAAGCGCTCGCTGGCGGAACTGATGTCGGAGCGCGTCGCGTTCAAGGGGATCGGTTTAGGCCCTGATACAACTCTGGAAAACGCGCTCGATGGGCTTACCAAGGCCTACGGCGTGAAGTTCTGGGTGAATGAGCGGGCCTTCGCGTACGAAGACTCGCCCCTCTGCACCGCAGTCGAGAGAATTCCCATCGTCAGGGACGAACCCATCCCGCCGATCGACGCGTCGCTGGGGCACGTGTTGCAACGCATTCTCGACCGCATCCCGGCGCCCTCTGGGGCGACGTTCCTGGTTCGCCGGGTCCACGTCGAGATCACCACGAGCGAGTTTCGCGGGCATGAGGTGTGGCTTGCTGGCCGTCAAGCGCCGGTCCACCTCCAGGGAGATTTTGCGAGACGCTATCGTGGGCCAATCTTTCCCCTGGTCCACCTGGACCTCGATCACCGCCCGCTCAAGGACGCGCTGCGAGCCCTCGCCGCGCAGGCAGACGCCAACATCGTTCTCGATTCGAGCGTGGGGGAGAAGGTCGCGCGGTCGCCCGTCACAGTTCGGCTCCGCAACGCGCCGCTCGACACGGCAGTGCTCCTGTTGGCCAACATGGTCGATCTTCGCCCAGTCCAGTTGGACAACACGTTTTACCTGACTCCAGCGGTCAAGGCGCCCGCACTCGAAAAGCTCTACCGGGCCCAGCGGCCGATGAGGGCGGACAAGGAAGTGGAGGAAGAAAAGCGGCAGGAGGAGGCCTATCGGTGGGCATGGGGCGTTGAGGGCGCAGGAGGCACCGGGATCGGCCACCGCATCAGGACCTGGCCGGTTGGGGAAACGGCCCCGGTTACAGCAAGGTTCGAGAAAGTGCCACTCCGCAAGGCGCTCGCTACCCTGGCAGGTCAGGCGCAGAGCACCGTGGTGCTCGACGTGCGCGCGAAAAGAGAAGCGGTCAAACTCGTCACGGCGGACTTCGCCAAGACGCCGCTACCGACGGCCATTCGCGTCCTTGCCGACATGGCGGGCCTGAAAGTGGTCAAGCTCGACCGCGTGCTTTACGTCACGACGCGGCGCAACGCGCAAGAGATGGAGCGGGAGGAACAGGGCCGCAAGCCCGCGGCCAAGCCCTGAGCGCGAAATCGCGAGCGGGGCCCGAAGCATTTGTTGCGGCCACAGGAGCGCTCCAAGTAGAATCAAGTCTGCATGGGAAGAGTGCCTGCGGGCATTCGGTGCAACTCTGGAGGGCCTGTCATGCGTCGTGCTGTCGTGTTGACCGTCTCGATCGCGGCGATCGCCGCGCTGACCTGGGCGTGGGCGGCGGCGCCGAAGACCGTCGCCGTGGAGAAGGGCAAGGCGAAGGCCGCCGAGGCGCCGGCCGCGCCGGGCACGGCCACCCTCGTGGACAGGCTGTTCAAGCGGACGAAGTTCGCCGCCATCCCCAAGGACAAGAACGCCAACTTGCAAAACGTGCTCGACAAGCTCGCCAAGGAGAGCGGCGTCGCGTTCGAGATCAACGAGCCGGCGTTTCTGAACCTGAATCCGCTTGAAGACGAGGCCGGGTCGCCCCCGCGCGCGCGGGCGAGTGCGAAGATCATGGCCGAGAAGGGCCTGCCGGCCCGTGAGACGACGCTCGCGGTACGGCTGAAGCAGGTCCTGGCGCGCGTCCCGTCGAGCTCCGGGGCGACGTTCATGGTGCGGCGCGACCACATTGAAATCACCAGCGGCGCTCAGCAGGCGGCCGAGGTGTTGGCCCTGCAATTCCCCGGACCGCTGTTCGGCCCACTCGGCGGCCAGGTCGGCGGCGGCCTACAGATTGGCGGCGGCCTCCAGGGCGGGGCCCAACTCGGCGGCGGTCTGGCCGTTGGTGGCCAGATCGGCGGCTTCGGCGGCGGCCTACAGATTGGCGGCGGCCTCCAGGGCGGGGCCCAACTCGGCGGCGGTCTGGCCGTTGGTGGCCAGATCGGCGGCTTCGCCGGTGGCCTCCAGATCGGCTTCCACGTTGGTCGCGGGCAGCAGGTGCCATTGGTTCACGCGGTCCTCGAGCGCCGGCCGTTCTCCGAGGCCCTCAAGGTGTTGCAAGGACAGGTCAAGCAGAACATCGTCCTCGACGTCCGGGCCGGCGAGAAGGCCAAGGCGCCGGTGAGCGCGACCCTTCTGAACTCTCCCCTGGACAGCGCGCTGTTCGTGCTCGCCGAGATGGTCGAGCTGCGCGTGGTGCGCCTGGACAACACGTTTTTCGTGACCGCGCCCGAGAAGGCCAAGGCGCTCCAGGACGCCTGGCAGAAGCACGAGAAAAAGATGCGCGCGGTCGAAGGGCCGCCTCCTGGGCCCGAAGCGAAAGAGGAAGGGCCCGCGCCTCCGGGCGGCACGTAGTCGCTCTTGGAGCAAGGCGCGGGCATCTCCGTGCTCTCTCCCTTCCGAGAGGGAAAAAGGGGACGCAGCTCTTTACCAAAGTCGGAAAAGAGCTGCGTCCCCTTTTTCGCCTTCGCCGTCCGCGTTCGGCAACGCCCTGGCCCGCGCCCGGCACCACCCGGAGGACTTGCTGCTGTGCCCTTGGAAGAAAGGCCCGCGATCCTTCCGAGAGGAGCGCGAGCCCATCTCCTTTATCGGCCCCCAACGAGCCCGCGCTCCCGTCGCTGTCTCTCCTCTTCCGCCTTGCGGGGATCGTCCAGCGCTTTCCGCATCTGGTCCCGCGCCCCCCTCAAATGCGTCGCCGTCGGCCCCCAGCGTCGCGATCGCCGCATCCAGTTGCGCAGCTGCTGCTCCACCTGCCCCCGGGCGACTCCCCAGTGGCCCTTGTGCGTTTCCTTGCGGGCGTTCAGGCCAGTCAGCCGGTCCTCGAAGTCCTTCGACTTCCGCTTCAACTCGCCTCGCTCGACGAGCAATGTCCCCTTGCGCTTCCGCAACGCGCCGCGGCCCTCCTTCAAGTCTGTCCCCGCCTTGTCGTTCGCGGCCTTCGCCGTGCAATAGGCCACCACGTCCTTCTCTTGCCGCGCGATCGTTCCTCGGCATTTCTCGACGGCGCTGTCGTGCTCGCCGCGGCGTTTGTCGTAAGCCTTCTGCCGGTCCTCCAGGCGCTTTCTCGCCGCGGGCATTTTCGCCGTCCTGCTCTCGGCCTTCAGCGACGCCTTCTCCGCGGCGAGCTGTTTCTTCTCCTTGTGAAGCGAGCCCAGGCCCCCGGTTGATGGTCGCCGTCACGTCCTTCAGGCCGGCGAAACGCTCTTTCAACTGCCCGTCGGTCTCCGCGACGGTCTTCTCCACGCCGTCCAGTTCCTTGTCCTTCGCGCGGGCCGGCGTGCCCAGTTGGCCGTGCTTCTCGCGTCATCCGTCTGAGAAGGACATGCGAAACGGCGCCGATTCCCGCCAACAAAATTCGGCGCCCGGTTGGCGTTTGCCTTCTCCGTCCCGATGCCCTATGCTGTGGGTCGAATCGGGGAGTGGGGAGAGGAGGTGGACGATGACGCCGGGCTCGTCCTTTGAAGACCTGATGGGCCGCCTGCGCCAGGGCGACGCCGAGGCCGCCACGGAGGTCTTTCGCCGCTTCGCCCGGCGGCTGATCGGGCTGGCGCGGCAGCGCCTCGACGCGAGGCTGCGCCAGAAGGTCGATCCGGAGGACGTGGCGCAGTCGGCCCTCAAGAGCTTCTTCCTGCGGCACGCGGGCGGGGAGTACGACCTCGACGGCTGGGGCGGGCTGTGGTCGCTGCTGGCGGTCATCACCCTGCGCAAGTGCGGCCACCGGGCCGAGCACTTCCTGGCGGGCCGCCGCGACGTGCGGCGCGAGGCCCCTCCAACCGCGGAAGAGGGCCCCGGGGAGTGGGAGGCCATCGCCCGCGAGCCGACGCCCGACGAGGCGGCCCTGCTCGCGGAGGCGGTCGAGCAGCTATTCCGTGGCCTCGACGAGGACGATCGCCGCGTGCTCGAGTTGGCCCTCCAAGGACACAAGGCCGCCGAGATCAGCGCGCAGGTCGGCCGGTCGGAGCGCTCCGTCTACCGCCTGCTGGAGCGCGTCAAAGGGCGCCTGGAACGCGCCGCGTAAGGCGCTTTCCAATCCGTCCGGTTGCGGAGGGCCCGTTCGATGCCTGCGGCCGACGACCTGATCGGAGGGCTGCCTAGCGAGAAGTGGGGCGAGCTGCACCGCGTCGCGAAGGAGTTCGAGGCAGCCTGGCGCTGCGGCACCTGCCCCGCGCTGGCCGACTACCTGCCCCCCGGCCCGCCGAGCCTGCCCCTGCTGCTGGAGTTGGCCCGCCTCGATCTGGAACATCGGCTCCGGGCGGGGGAGCCGGCGCGCGTCGAGCCCTACCGGCTGCGGGCCGGCGAGGACGCCAACCGCGCCCTGCGCGGCTTCGAGTGGGACAACCTGTGGCGCCTCGCCGAGGGGGACTTTCCGCTCCTGCGCGGGCACGTCGCCGGCGTGCGCGGGGTGGCGTTCAGCCCGGACGGGAAATGGCTGGCCTCCGCCGGCTACGACGCGGTCGTGGGGCTGTGGGACGCGGCCGGCAGTCGGCAGGTGCGCGCCCTCAAGGGACACGAACAAGGGGTCAACGCCGTGGCCTTCAGCCCCGACGGCAAGGTGGTGGCGGCGGGGAACAAGGATTGTTCGGTGCGGCTGTGGGACGTGACGAGCGGGCAGCAACTGCGCTCCTTCGGGCTTTGCCCCGGCGCGGTGCGCTGCCTCGCCTTCCGCCCCGACGGAAAGACGTTGGCCATGGCAGGAGAGGCCCCCGGCGTGATCCTCTGGGATGGCCGGCGCGACCTCGCGGACGTCGAGAAGCGCTGGCGGCTCTCGCACGCCCGGCAGGCCGACGCCTGCGAGAAGGAGCGGAGGTGGTTCGCCGCCGCCCACCACCTGAAGCACCTCGCCGCCCGGGCGCCCGCCGACCTCGGCCTCCGCGCCCGCTATTTCAAGGCCCGAGGCGAATGGCACGCCGAGGCCGGTCAATGGGACGACGCCCTCGCCGACTTCGGTGCGGCAGCCCGCGCCCGGCCGGGCGACGCCTGGCTCCGCTACCCCGAGGGGCTGTGCTTGCTGGGCAAGGGCGACAGGGCAGGCCACCTTCGGGCCTGCGCCCGGATGCTGGACGACTTCGGCAAGACCGCGGACGGCAGCACGGCCGACGCGGTGGCCTTCCTGGCCGTGCTGCTCCCCGTGCCGGAGGGCAGCGCGGAGCGCGTGGCGGAGCTGGCGGCGCTGGCCGTCCGCAGCAAGCCGAAGAGCGGCGATTACCGGGAGACGCTGGGGGCGGCCCTCTACCGCGCCGGCGACTTCGCCGGCGCAACCCGGCACCTGGACGAGGCGGTGAAGAAGCACGGCCAGGACGGGCTCGTGTGGACGCAGTTGTTCCTGGCGATGGCTCACCATCAACTCGGCGACGCCAACAAGGCGAAGGCCTGGCTCGGCAAGGCGGTGGCGCAGGTGAAGAGGGGGCCGGGCGACTGGCAAGAGGAGGTCCGCTGGCGCCATCTCCGCCGGGAGGCCGAGGCGCTGCTGAACAAGGCGGAGTAGCCCGGTTTCACCGCTTGAGGCGCTTGTAGACCTCTTTCCAGCGGCCCGGCTTGCTGCCGTCGAGGTCCGTCGGCCGATCGGCGCCGCCGCGCACGTAGCACATCGTCAGCTTGTCGCCCTTGAGCTCGTAAACGCCGTGCGCCATCGCGTTGGACTTCCCGTCGCGCCTCCGGTCGAACCATCGGGGGGACTTGCTCGCGTCCAGCGTCAAGACCCATTGGGTGGCGACGGTGCCGGTCGCCCGGTAGAAGGTCAGCCGCTCGCCGGCGATCGCCATCGTGCTGAGTTTGCTCTTGAGGGGCCGGCCCGAACTGGTGCGCTCGACGATCTCCCACGTCCCCGCCATCTCCTTGAGGTCGTCCTTGCTGGGGACGGCCGGCTTCGGCAGGGGGGCCGGGGCGAAGGCCAGCGACAGCAGGCCGCCCGCCGCGAGCAGGATCGCCAGGTGCTTGCGCATGAGGGCCTCGGCGTTTGGGGGCGGGATGGAAGTTGATCCTACCCACCGGCGGGGCATTGGGGAACAGAAAAACGGCCCCGTCCTACGCGGAGGCATTGGGTGATCGCAGTTCACGGCTCTGGAACGTGCAACTGGCGACAGATGCCGCGAGCGGTGTAATCGTTGATCTCCCGGTGTCGCGGGATCGAGCTCTGTCGTCCGCTGGCTGGGTTGACCCACACCGAGTGGCCCCGGCCTTCGCGCAGCAACTGGCAGCCGTGCGCAAGCAGATGGCGGACCAGGTCTTGCCGCTTCACGGGACCACCACCCCCGCGGGCACCTCCTCCACAGCGGAGCTTGCCCGCAGGTGGAGATAGATTGGTTCCTCGACGTCCATCTCGACGTCGCTGAGTTGGGGGTTGGGCAACGGTAAGGGTTGTCCCAACTCCAACAAGGTCTCCGTCACGTCGATCAGGGCCACGGCCAGCAACTGCCTGGCTTCGGCGAGATCGCCGCCACAGGTGATGGCAGCGGGGAAGTCCAGCACCTGAGCGTGGACGCCGCCTTCGACGAATTTGTAGCCCGCCTTGTACTGCAGCATGCCCCCGCCCTCGCTATCTCCGCAACATCGAACGCATCGCTCGAATCGCTCCTGAAGGACCGCTCGCGGGAAGGAACTCGACGGCGAGCGTTGGTCGGGGATGGGAGTTGATCCTACTCACTGGCGAGGCGTAGGGGAACAGAAAAACGGCCCTTTGATAGAATCCGTCCCCCATTCTACAGAATGTGCTTGCCACCTCGTTCCGCCCCCTGTAACATCAACCCTACGCTCCTGCCCGCGCGCCCACCCCACCCGCCCTCCGAAAGAAAGACCGCTGCATGCCCCCCGCCGGTTCGAGCAATCCCGTTGCCTGCGACCACGGCCTGCGCCGCCAGGCGATCGTGCAGTCGCTGCTGGCCGAGGTGTTCCAGGGCCAACTCAAGGCCGGGCAGCACCTCGTCACCCAGGCGCTGGCCGCGCGCTTCGGCGTCAGCCACACGCCGATCCGCGAGGCCCTTATCACGCTCGCCGGCATCGGCATCCTCGACCTGCTGCCCAACCGCGGGGCCATCGTGCGGGCCGTCACCGCCCGCGAGATCCGCGAGATCTGCCAGGTGCGCCGCGTGCTCGAGTGCCAGGCCACCCGCAGCGCCTGCGGGCGCATCGACCTGGGCGAACTGCACGGCGTGGCCGACGAGCTGCGCCGCCTGATCGCCCGCGCCGCCGGAGGCAAGGCCGACTTCATCGAGGAGTCGCGCAAGGTCGATAGCCGGCTCCACGACCTCATCGCCGGCTCGTGCGGGAACGCCTTTCTCGCCAAGGAACTGAGCCGATTGAAGATCCTGTTTCGGTCGTTCCGCGACGTGATGTACGCCCAGCACGAGGCCCGCAACGACTACCGCCGCCTCGCCGACGAGGCGGGCGAGCACCTTGCCATCGTCGAGGGCCTGCTGACGCGCGACGCCCGGCTGGCGGCCCGCGCCATGGCCCGCCACATTCGCACCGGCGTCCGCTACTGGGGGCGTGCCGTTCCCCTGGCGCCCGCCCTTTGAACGAACAACGACTGTTCCCCGAGGACTTACTCACGATGACTGCTCTTCTTTCCTCTCGCGCCCTGTTCCGGGCCGGCGCTTTCGTGGTGTTCCTGGCGGCGGGCGAGTTGTGCTTGCCGCACGCCAGCGCCGCGGCGCCGACCTACAACCGCGACGTCCGGCCGATCCTCGCCGAGACCTGCTTCGCCTGCCACGGCCCCGACAAGGCCGCGCGCAAGGGCAAGTTGCGCCTCGACATTCGCGAGGAGGCCCTCAAGGGCGAGGCCTTCGTCCCCGGCAAGCCCGAAAAGAGCGCCCTCGTCCAGCGCATCTACGCCGACAGCCCGCGCGACCTGATGCCCCCGGTCAAGTCGCACAAGAAGCTGACGGCCGAGCAGAAGGAAGTGTTGAAGCAGTGGATCGCCGCCGGGGGCGAGTACGAGCCGCACTGGGCGTTCCTCCCGCCGAAGCGATCCCCCCTGCCGGCGGTGAAGAACAAGAAGTGGGCCCGCAACGGCATCGACTACTTCGTCCTCGCCGAGCTGGAGAAGCGCGGCCTGGCGCCGGCGCCCGAGGCCGACCGCCGCACCCTGGCCCGGCGCGTCAGCCTCGATCTGACGGGCCTGCCGCCCCTGCCCAGCGAGGTCGAGGCGTTCGTCAACGATCCCTCGCCGAGCGCCTACGAGAAGTACGTGGATCGGCTGCTGAACAAGCCGCAGTGGGGCGAGCACCGAGGCCGTTACTGGCTGGACGCGGCGCGCTACGCCGACACGCACGGCATCCACTTCGACAACTACCGGGAGATGTGGGCCTACCGCGACTGGGCCATCGGCGCGTTCAACCGCAACCTGCCATTCGACCAGTTCACCATCGAGCAGCTCGCCGGCGACCTGCTGCCCAACCGGACGCTCGATCAGCACGTCGCCTCGGGGTTCAACCGCTGCAACATCACGACGAACGAGGGCGGGGTCATCGCCGAGGAGTACCTGGTGCTCTACACGCGCGACCGCACCGAGACGGTCTCGCAAATCTGGCTCGGCCTGACGACCGGCTGCGCCGTTTGCCACGACCACAAGTTCGACCCGCTCAGCCAGAAAGAGTTCTACCAGCTCGCGGCGTTCTTCAACAACACGACGCAGGGCGCGATGGACGGGAACATCAAGGACAGCCCGCCCACCATCGTCATCCCGCGCCCCGAAGACCGCTCGCGCTGGGAGGTGCTGCTCAAGGAGTTGGCCGCCAAGCGAATCGAGGTGGAGAGGCGCAAGAACGCCGCCCGCGCCAACTTCGAGAAGTGGCAGGCCACGGCGAAGCGCGAGAACGTCCTCGGCCGCATCCCCACGGAGGGCCTGCACCTGCACGCCGGGCTGGGCGAGGGCAAGGGCAACACGGTCGGCGTGAGCGTGAACGGCAAGGCGCGGGCGCTCGCGATCCCCGCCGGCTTGAACTGGGGCCCCGGGCACCTGACGGAGAAGGCGCTGTTCAGCCGGGCGGGCGGGGTGGTCGCCATCCCCGATGCCGGGGACTTCGACACGCGGCAGGCGTTCTCGTTCGGCGCCTGGGTGCGGCTCCCGACCAACCGCTCGACGGGCGCCGTGTTCGCCCGCATGGACGAGGCGGGCGAGCACCGCGGCTGGGACCTGTGGGTCGAGAACGGACAATTTGGCACGCACCTCGTCCACCATTGGCCCGGGGACGCCATCAAGGTGGTCGGCGGGCCGCGCGTCAAGGCCGGGCAGTGGAACCACGTCTTCGTGACCTACGACGGCTCCGCCAAGGCGGCGGGGGTCAAGCTCTACGTCAACGGCGCCTTGCAGACGACGCGCAACGTGATGGCCGACACGCTCCGCAACACCATCCGCACGACGGTGCCGCTCAAGGTGGCCCAGCGCAACAAAACCTCGCGCGTGGACGGCGTTCTGGTTCAGGACGTGCGCATCTACTCGCGCCTCCTGCCGGGGCCCGACGTGGTCCGCGTGGCCAGCACCGCCCGCGCCGCGGCCCTGGTGGGCAAGCCCGTCGCGACGCGCTCGCCGGCCGAGAAGAACGAGCTGTTCGACTGGTGGCTGGCGGCCGAGGACCGGGCCTATCAGACGGCCGTCGCGGAGGTGGCCCGCTTGCAGCGGGAGGAGGGCGTCATCCGGGCGCGCGGGACGGTGGCGTACGTCGCCGTCGAGAAGCCGACGAAGCCGATGGCTTACATCCTCTTCCGAGGCGACTACGACAAGCGCCGCGCCGCGGTCGAGGCGGGCACGCCGCGCATCTTGCCCGCGATGCCGGCTGACCTGCCGCGCAACCGGCTCGGGCTGGCCCAGTGGCTCTTGCGGCCGGAGCACCCGCTGACGGCGCGCGTGACCGTCAACCGCTACTGGCAGCAGGTGTTCGGGACGGGCATCGTGAAGACGACCGGCGACTTCGGCATCACCGGCGATTCGCCGACGCACCCCGAGCTGCTCGACTGGCTGGCCCTGGAGTACCGCGAACGGGGCTGGGACACCAAGCGCTTCTTCAAGATGATGGTGACGTCGGCCACCTATCGCCAGGCGGCGACGCTCACCCCGCTGAAGCGCGAGAAGGACCGCGACAACGTCTGGCTGTCGCGCGGGCCGCGCTACCGCATGGACGCCGAGATGATCCGCGACTACGCGCTGGCCGCCAGCGGGCTGCTCGTCGGCAAGCTCGGCGGGCCTAGCGTCCGGCCGTATCAGCCGGAGGGCGTGTGGGAGGCGGTTGCCATGATCGGCAGCAACACGCGCGACTACCGGCGCGATTCGGGCGAGGCCCTTTACCGGCGCAGCATGTACACGTTCTGGAAGCGCTCGGCCCCGCCGGCGTCGCTGGAGATCCTGAACGCCCCCAGCCGCGAGTTCTGCGTCGTCCGCCGCGAACGCACCAACACGCCGCTCCAGGCGCTGGTGACGCTCAACGACGTGCAATTCGTCGAGGCGGCCCGCGTCCTGGCGGAGAAGGCGCTCAAGGACGGCGGGGCCCGCGCCGAGACGCGCATTGACTTCATGGCGAAGCGCGTGCTGGCTCGCTCGCTGCGGGCCGAGGAGCTGACGGTCGTGCAGGGCGTGCTGGCCGACCTGCTGGCGCACTACGCCACGCGCCCCGCCGAGGCCAACAAGCTGATCGGCGTCGGCGCGTCGAAGGCCGACCCGACGCTGGACGCCGGCACGCTGGCCGGCTGGACCATGCTCGCCAACGCGCTGTTGAACCTGGACGAGGTGCTGAACAAGTAAACCGACTTGGCGAGCGGGGGGCGTAAGCCCCCTGTTCGAGGCACCTTCAACAGGGGCTTCCGCCCCCCGCTCGCCCCAACCCGAACACCCCCCAAGGAAGCTCTCGCATGAATATTTTCGACGATCACGCTTGCTCCGAGACGCGACGGCAATTTCTCGGCAGCGGAGTCAACGCCGTCGGCTGGGCGGCCCTCGCGTCGCTCCTGGGCAACGAGGCCGCCCGCGGCGCCGCGGCGCCCGGCCTGGCGGACGCGCCCCGCCCCCTGACGCACCACAAGGCGAAGGCCAAGTCGGTCATCTACCTGCACATGGTCGGCGGGCCTGCGCAAATGGACCTGTACGACTACAAGCCCAAGATGACCGGGTGGTACGACAAGGACCTGCCCCCGTCGGTGCGCATGGGCCAGCGCCTGACGACGATGACCTCGGGCCAGGCGCGCTTCCCGATTGCGCCGTCGAAGTTCAAGTTCGCGCGGCACGGCCGCAGCGGGATGTGGGTGTCGGAACTGCTGCCGCACACGGCGAAGATGGTCGATGACACGTGTTTCATCCGCTCGATGAACACGGACGCCATCAATCACGAGCCGGCCATCAGCATGATGCAGACGGGCAACCAGGTGACGGGCCGGCCGTGCCTGGGCGCCTGGGCGTCGTACGGGCTGGGCTCGGCCAACAAGGACCTGCCGACGTTCGTGGTGATGGTGGCGAAGCCGACCAACCAGGAGCAGGTGCAGGCGATCTCGGCGCGGCTGTGGCAGTCGGGCTATTTGCCGGGCGAGCACTCGGGCGTGTCGTTCCGCGCCAGCGGCGACCCGATCCTCTACATCAACAACCCGCCGGGGGTGTCTCCGTCAGTGCGCCGCAAGACGCTCGACGGGCTGAAGGCGCTCAACGAGATGAACTACCGGCGCGTGGGCGATCCCGAGACGCACACGCGCATCCAGCAGTACGAGATGGCCTTCCGCATGCAGACGAGCGTGCCGGAACTGACCGACCTGGCCCGCGAGCCGGAATCGACGTTCAAGCTCTACGGCGACGCCGCCAAGAGGCCAGGGACGTTCGCCAACACGGCGCTCATGGCGCGGCGGTTGGTGGAGCGCGGCACGCGGTTCGTGCAAATCTACCACAACAACTGGGACACGCACGGCAACGTGGCGGGGCGCCTGCCCGACCAGTGCCGCGACGTCGATCAGGCGTGCTCCGGGCTCATTCAGGACCTGAAGAAGCGCGGGCTGTTCGACTCGACGCTGGTGATCTGGGGCGGGGAGTTCGGCCGAACGATCTACTCGCAGGGCGGGCTGTCGAAGACGAACTACGGCCGCGACCACCACCCGCGCTGCTACACGATGTGGATGGCGGGCGGCGGGGCCCGGGGCGGCCAGATCTACGGGGAGACGGACGACTTCTCGTACAACATCGTGAAGGACCCGGTCCACGTGCGCGACTTCCATGCGACGGTGCTGCACCTGCTGGGGTTCGACCACACGCGGTTCAGCTATCGGTATCAGGGGCTGGACCAGAAGCTGACGGGAGTGGAGCATGCGCGGGTGATCCGGGAACTGCTGGCGTGAGGAAGGGCCCGCTGGGTGGGCTACCCGCAGCGACATCGGAGGCTAGAAACGTGGCCGGCGCAACGATCCCCATCTCCGAAATCAGCCTGGCCCGGCTGCGGGAGCTGGCTCGCTGGTCCGGCGCCTCGGTGGACGAGGCGCTGGACCAGGCCATCAAGGACCAGTACGACCGCAAGTTCTGGGAGGCGACCGACGCCGGGTATGCGGCGCTGCTGGCCGACCCGGTGGCGGGGGCGGAAGTCGAGGAAGAGCGGCGGTCGTTGGAGGGCACCTTGATGGACGGACTGGATGCCTCCGAGCGCTGGGGCGAGGACGGCGACGTTCTGCCGCCGGCCTAGCCGGAGGGGGCGTCGCGAGCAGCGCGTCATCGCCCCAACCCCAGGAAACAAAAAAGACAAAGCGGAGAGGATAACTCAGTCCAGGCGGAACGCGACGCGGAACCCGATGTCGACGTGGCGGGTCGATGGCGCGACCCCGTGCCGGTGCGCGGCGCGGCAGACCCACGGGCCGTAGTACCAAGAGCCGCCGCGAAGGACGCGACGCTCTTCCTCGCCCTTCTTTTTGGGACTTAGCGGGTCTTTTGTAGCGGCAATGTCCTTGTAGGGCCGGTACTGGTCCTCGCACCGCTCCGACGCATTGCCGTGCATGTCCGACAGGCCGTAGGCGTTCGCCCGGTAGCTCTTCGCCGGCGCCGTGAAGCCGTGGCCGTCGTCCCCCTTGATGCCATAGGTGTTCCCCGTGGCCTTGCGGAACGAGGCGTCGGCCACGTTGCCGTGCAGGCGCAAATCTTCCTCGTCGTCCCCGAACGAGTAGGGCGTCCGCGTGCCACCCCGGCAGGCCCGCTCCCACTCCGCCTCCGTGGGCAGCCGCACCAGGCGCAGAACGCCTTGGCATCGTTCCAGCTCACGCACACCACCGGGTGCTCGTCCGTCTGCGCGAAGCCCACGCCCCCCCAACTGTAGCGGGCGTTCTTCTCCCACGCCTTCTTCTTGTCGTCCCACCCATAAGCGCCGTCGCCCTTCTCCCCGTCGGTCTCGTAGCCGGTGTCGGCCACGACTACGCGGAACTGCCCGCGCGTCACCTCCGTCTTGCCCATCCAGTAGTCCCGCGTCAGCTCCACCTTGTGCTCCTCCTCGCCGTCATGGCGGTCCTTCTCTGTCTTGGGCGAGCCCATGGTGAACTTGCCCCTGGGAACCTTCGCGAAGTGCATCACCATCTTCCCGCCGTCCTTGACCGACACCTCGATCCGGCCCGGGTCGTTCAATGCCAGCGCCCCCAGGAGGGTTCGGCCGACGTTGCCCACCGCGATGGGCGCCTGCGCGCGCCCCTCCGGGAGCCAGTCCCGCACCAGCCTCGACTCCATCCTCTCCTCGACGTGATGCACCAGCCCCGTCCACGGCAGTTTGCCCTCCCGCGCCGCCTTGCCGCGCAGGCCGTCCAGCACGCACCAGGTGAACAGCCCGTGCCCGCCGCCCGCCTTGTCGCTCTCGAACGACTCCTGCTCCGAGCGGCAACTGAACAGCACCGCCGTGCTCTCCGGCAGAGACATGCGCCGTCCCTGGACGCCCCGCGCCCGGCGGCCGGCATCCTTGGGCCGGCTGCGGCAGGCATCGACGAGGAGCAGGTTCTTGCCGCCCTCCTTGCCCAGCAGGTCGTCCAGCACGTAGCTCAGGCTGAGTTGCGACTTCGCGTCGTTCAGGATCGCATCGACTGGGCAGAAGAAGGGGGCGTCGGCCTCCTTGCCGTCGTCGCCCTTGACCTTGAGTTCCTGGCCGTGCCCGCACAGTGAGACGAGCACGACGTCGTTGCGGTGCTTCACCTTGGCGAGAACCTTCTTCAGGTGCGCGTCGATGTTGGCGCGGGTGGCGCGCAACTCGCCTTTGGAACTGCCCTTGAGGACGATGACGTCGAAGCCGAGGGCGGTGAGGGCCTTGCCGAGTTCGTCGGCGTCGCGCTCGGCGAACTGGAGCTTGTCGAAGCCGCGGCGGTCGTAGGCGTTGACGCCGACGAGTAGGGCGAGCTTGCGCGGCGCCTTGGGGCCTGAGCGAGCAGGCCGAAGACGACGGACAGCGCCAGCAGCGCGGAGAGGAGGAGCCAGCGCAGGGAGTGGGGCAGAGCGGACATGAAGGGGGCCTCCTTCGGTGCGCGATGGGCAATCCGCCCGGTTCACGAGGCGAGGGGCAGGGCTTGGTTTGCTGTAGGACGGCTCTCCTGAGCCGTCCGGACGGCTGTAGGACGGCTCTCCTGAGCCGTCCAGACGACCCGGACGGCTCAGGAGAGGCGTCCTACGAATTGGCCTTTTCCTGCCGGTTCACTATCGCACAGCGGCGCGGCGAACGCAAAAGAGAAACGCCGCTCGGGCCGTTGCGGTCCCCGACCGTGCCATTGGGTCGGCTCGAAGAGGGAAACGGCGAGCCCTGCCTGTTCTCCCGGGCGTTGCTGATTTTTCCGGGCCCTCGCGGGACCGGAGGGGGAGGCAAGGCCCTACGCGAGCGGAATGCTGTCCCCTTCCTCCTCTTGCGCCGGCGGCTGCGCCTCGCGCGCCTTCGCCCCGCGCAGGAACTCCGGTATCTCCTCGCACAACGGCAACGGTTCGTCCGGCCCCGCGAGCCGGTCGTCGGGCAAGCGGTGCCACTGGAGCGGCTTGCCGTCCTCGCGCACCACGCGCTGCGAGCCGTCGGGCAGGTCCTCGAAGATCAACGGCAGGCCGATCACCTCCCCGCTCAACTGCTCGACGCGCTTGACCGCCTCCGCGTAGGTGGCGAAGCTCTCGCACACCGGGACCGTCCGGGTGATCGCCTCGACGATGAACACCGCCAACCTCCTCTCAAACTCGGGCTTGCCCCCTCATCATCGCCGCGCCGCCCTTGCTCTTCAAGGCGAGCGCCGGGTTGTCTCCGCCCGGCGTCCTTGGGTATGATCGTTTCGCCTCTTGCGCCGGCGCGGCGACGGAGGAAAGCGCCCTTCAAACAAAGGAGAGGACCATGAACAACACCCTTCGCGCCCTCGGCGCCGTGCTGCTGACCGGGCTGGCCATCTCGGGGCTTCGCGCCGACGACTGGCCGCAGTGGATGGGCCCGCAGCGCGATGGCGTCTGGCGCGAGACCGGCATCCTCGACAAGTTCCCCGCCAAGGGCCCGACCGTGAAGTGGCGCGTGCCGGTGGCGGCGGGCTACTCCGGGCCCGCCGTCGCGGACGGACGGGTGTTCCTCACCGACTTCGTCACCACCGCGGGCCCCGCCAAGGAGGGCTTCGACCGGGCCAAGGTGGCGGGCACGGAGCGCGTGCTCTGCTTCGACGCCAAGGGCGGCAAGCTCCTGTGGAAGCACGAGCACAAATGCACCTACCGCATCTCCTATCCGGTGGGCCCGCGCTGCACGCCCACGGTCCATGCGGGCAAGGTCTATGCCCTGGGCGCGGAGGGGCTCCTGCTTTGCCTCGACGCGGAGAAGGGCACCAAGCTCTGGTCGCGCGACCTCAAGGCGGACTACAAGATCGAGGCGCCGTTCTGGGGCTTCGCCGGCCATCCGCTGGTCGATGGCAAGAAGCTGATCTGCCTCGTCGGCGGAGAGGGCAGCGTGGCGGTGGCCTTCGACAAGGACACCGGCAAGGAGCTGTGGAAGGCGTTGTCGGCGCAGGAGCCGGGCTACAGCTCGCCGACCATCATCGAGGCGGGAGGCAAGCGGCAACTGTTGATCTGGCACCCGGAGTCGGTCAACGGGCTCGACCCGGAAACGGGCAAGAGCTACTGGTCGGTGGAGGTCGTGGCCACCAACGGCACGTCGATCATGGCGCCCCGCCAGATGGGCGATCGCCTCTACGTCGGCGGCTGGGGCAACAAGGCCGCGCTGCTCGAGCTGGCGAAAGATCGTCCCGAGGCGAAGCTGTTGTGGCGCGGCAAGCGCGACACGGCCCTGTATCCCGTCAACGGCACGCCCTTCGTCGAAAAGGGCTACCTCTACGGCGTCTGCTCGGGGGGCGAGTTGCGCTGCGTCGAGCTGGCGACGGGCAAGCGCCTATGGGAGAGCTACGCCGCGACCGGCGGGGCGAAGGCCGGCTCGGGGACGGCCCACCTCGTCAAGCACGGCGACCGCTTCTTCCTCTTCTCCGAGACGGGCCACCTCATCATCGCCAAGCTCAGCCCCAAGGGCTATGAGGAGATTAGCCGCTGCAAGGTGCTGGAGCCGACGACGCTCGCCTTCGGGCGGAAGGTCGCCTGGGCCCACCCGGCTTTCGCGGGCAAGTGCGCGTACGCTCGCAACGACCGCGAACTGGTCTGTGTCTCGCTGGAGAAGTGACGATGGCGGTGGAGTACTACGGGCCCTGGAAGGAGGCGATGGAGCGGTTCTTCGACCGCTTCGTGGAGTTTCTCTTCCCCCGCGTGCATGCCGCAAGTGACTGGGCCACCGGCTACGAGTCGCTCGACACGGAACTGCGCAAGCTGCTGCCCGAGGCGGCCGTCGGCAAGCGCGTCAGCGACGCCCTGGTCAAGGTGCAGAAGAAGAACGGCAACGGCCCGGGCGGGGACGTGCGCTACCTGCACGTCGAGGTGCAGTGCCAGGTCGAGGGAAACTTCCCCGACCGGGTGGACACCTACAACCATCGGTTCAAGGAGCAGTACAATCACCCCATCATCAGCCTGATCGTTTTGGGAGATGACGACCCGACCTGGCGGCCCACCCAGTATCTGTTCGACGACCTGGGCTTCCGCAAAGAGATCACCTTCCCGACCGTCAAGCTCCTCGACTATCTGGGGCGCCTGAACGAGCTGGAGGGGCACCCCAACCCGATCGCGCTCCTTGTGGTGGCCCATCTGCTGACGCTGACCGTGCCCGCCGACGGGCCGGCGCGGCGCGAGGGCAAGGTGAGGTTGCTCAGGAACCTGACCGGGCGAGAGATGGACGCGGAGGACAAGCGCCAGTTCATGCGGCTGGTCGATTGGCTGATCCCCCTGTCGCGGCAGGAGCAAGACAAGGCCTGGCAAGAAGTCCGACAGACAATGAAGGAGAAGCAGATGCCTTTTCTCATGTATCCCGAACAGGTCGCCATGGAGAAGGGCCTCGAAAAGGGGCTCGAAAAGGGCCTCTTGAAGGGCCTCCTGAAGGCGGTCGAGCTCGGCCTCGAGCTGAGGTTCGGCCCCGAGGGGCGGGCGCTGATGCCGGAGGTCCAGAAGCACACCGACGTCGCCCTCCTGGAGTCCCTCTGCCAGGCGCTCACGACGGGCGCGACGCTCGACGACGTGCGCAAGCTCCTGCCGGCCTCGTAAGCCGTTTCGCGCAAACGCACGCTTGCCTCCGGCCCCTCGCTCGATCATACTACCTGAACCGAGCGCCCCGCACCGCCCGTGCGGGGCGCTCCCCCTGCCCTCGGTTTGCCCGCCTGATCAACCCTCCCGCTCGCCGCGCACTGGACACGCCCCCGGCCGGCACGTTCAAGGACCTTGCCGATGTATCGACTCGTCTGCTCGCTCCTCGCCGCCTCCCTGGCGGCGCTCCTCCTGCGTGGGGGCTCGCTCCCCGCCGCCCCCGCGCCGGCTCGGCCCATCGTCCCGGGCTTCGAGCGCTTCCACGCCGCGAAGGCCGACGCCGCCGGCGGGCGGTTGCTCCTCACCGAGCTCAACTGCGTGCGCTGCCACCAACCCGAGGCCCCAGCGAAGGCCGGCAAGGAGGGGCCGAACCTCGACCACGTGGGCAACCGCGTGCGCGTCAGTTACCTCAAGAAGTTCCTCGCCGACCCGCAGGCCACCAAGCCCGGCACCACCATGCCGCACGTGCTTGCCGACGCCGCCGACAAGGGGGCCAAGGTCGAGGCCCTCGTTCACTTTCTCGCCTCCACCGGTTCGCTCAAGCAGGAGCGCCCCGCGATCAAGTTCGCGGCCTCCGGGCGCGACCTCTACAACAAGGTGGGCTGCGTCGCCTGTCACGGCACGCGCGACGCCAAGGGCGACCCCGCCAAGGTGCTCCCCGATTCCGTCCCGCTCGGCGACCTGCGGGCGAAATACTCCATTCCGGCCCTGGCCGCGTTCCTCGAAAGCCCCCACCAGGCTCGCCCCTCGGGCCGCATGCCGAAGGTCCTCAACGGCAAGGAGGCCAAAGACGTCGCCAACTACCTCCTCCAGGGCATCAAGGTGACGCTGCCCACCGGCCAGGGCACGAGCAAATACGCCTATTACGAGGGCGAATGGGACCAGCTCCCCGACTTCGCCAAGCTCAAGCCCCTCGCCACGGGCACCATCGCCGGCTTCGACCTTTCCGCCGCCCGCCGCGGGAGCAACTACGCTCTCAAGTTCGACGCCGTGCTGAAGATCGACCGCGAGGCCACCTACACCTTCTCCCTCACCAGCGACGACGGCTCGCGCCTCTACGTCGATGACAAGCTCGTGGTGAACAACGACGGCATTCACCCGCCGCAACTGAGGAAGGGCCGTGCCAAACTGAGCAAGGGCATCCACAAGGTCACGGTCGCCTTCTTCCAGGGCGGGGGAGGGGCCGAGCTGGAGGCGCTCATCGAGGCGCCCGGCTTCGGCCAGCACAACCTGGGTGGCCTCGTGGCCTCTACCGAGGCCGGCCTTGTCAAGAAGCCCGCCCCCAGGCCCCTGAACGACGAGGACGCCATCGAGATCCAGCCGGCCCTCCTCGAGCAGGGCAAGGCGCTGTTCGGCTCGCTGGGTTGCGCCAACTGCCATCAAATGACCTCGGACAAAAAGCCCATTGTCTCTATCCTCAAGTCGCCCCCACTGGCGAAGCTGTCGGGCGAGGGCGGGTGCCTGGCCGCCAGGCCGAGCAAGGGGGCGCCGTGGTATGGCCTGGGCGAGGTGCAGCGCAAGGCGCTGGCGGCGGGGATCAAGAGCAAGGCCCCGGCCCCGACCCCGGCCACGCGCATCGCCGAGACGCTCGCCACCTTCAACTGCTATGCCTGCCACGCCCGCAACAAACTCGGCGGGCCCGAAGAGGCGTTCGACAAGTCCTTCCAGACCAACCAGCCCGAAATGGGCGACGAGGCCCGCATCCCCCCGCCCCTCGATGGCGTCGGCGCCAAGCTCCGGCTCGATTATCTGAAGAAGGTGCTCGACCAGGGCGCCCACGATCGGCCCTACATGTACACCCGGATGCCGGGCTTCGGCAGCGGAAACGTCGGCCATCTCGCCGACGACTTCGCCAAGCTGGACAAGCTCCCGGTCGTGCCGGCGGCGACGTTCAAGCTCCCAGCGCCGCGCGTCAAGGCGACGGCGCGCCATCTGGTGGGCGGGCAGGCGTTCGGCTGCATCAAGTGCCACACCTTCGCCGGCCACAAGGCCGAGGGCGTTCAGGGCATCGACATGCTGATGATGCCGAAGCGCCTCAAGCGCGACTGGTTCCACGCCTACGTCAACGACCCGCAAGGCGTTCGGCCCGGCACGCGCATGCCGTCGGGCTTCCTCGACGGCAAGAGCGTCCTGCCGGAGCTCCTCGACGGCACCGCCCGGACGCAAATCGAGGCCATGTGGCTCTACCTCTCCGATGGCGGTAGGGCGCAGGTGCCCGTCGGCATGGGCAAGCACTCGATCCCGCTGGTGCCGACGACGAGCGCCATCGTCTACCGCAATTTCATCGCCGGGGCCGGGACGCGCGCCATCGCCGTCGGCTACCCGGAGAAGGCCAGCCTCGCCTTCGACGCCAACGAACTGCGGCTCGCGCTTATCTGGCAAGGTGCGTTCCTCGACGCCGCCCGGCACTGGACCGACCGTGGCGTCGGCTTCGAGGGGCCCCTGGGCGACAACGTGGTGGCCCTGCACGGCGGCGTGCCCTTCGCCGTGCTCCCCAAGGCCGACAGCCCCTGGCCCACGAAAAGTGCGAAGGCGCTGGGAGATCGCTTCCTCGGCTATCGGCTGACGCCCGACGACCGGCCCACCTTCCGCTACGTGGCGGCGGGCGCCAGGGTCGAGGACTTCCCCAACGCGGCGACCATCGGCAAGGAGGTGGGGCTGCGCCGCACGATCGCGGTGACGGCGCCGAGGGGAATCGACCACCTCTACTTCCGCGCCGCCGCGGGCAACAAGGTCGAGCCGCTGGCCGACGGCTGGTATCGCATCGACGACACGTGGAAGGTGAAGGTAGCCAAGGGCGCGCCGCCGAAGGCCCGCAAGGTCGGCGGCAAGACGGAACTGCTCGTGCCGGTCCCCTTTGCCGACGGCAAGGGGGGCTTCGCGCTGGAATACTCCTGGTGAGCCGAGAGGGCTCTTTCGGCTCGCCATCCCTGATAAAGGACGTCCTCCATGATGCTTTCTCGCCGTTCGATCGCCCTCGCCGTTTTCGGCACCTGCCTGCTGGCGCCGGCCCTGGCCCAGCCCCCCGCCGCCCAGAAAAAGGCCCCGGCCAAGGCGGAGACCGAGGCCGACTTCTACAAGCTCCTGACCTTCACCCCCCCGCCCGGCGAGGTGCTCGAAGCGGGCGCCCTCGAGATCATGCCCGACGGGAAGGTGGCCGTCGGCACGCGCCGCGGCGAGGTCTGGATGATCGAGAACGCCTACGACCCCGACCCCAAAAAGGCGAAGCTGACGCGCTTCGCCCACGGGCTGCACGAGGTGCTCGGGCTAGCGCAGAAGGACGGCTGGCTCTACGTGACGCAGCGGCCCGACGTGTCGCGCATCAAGGACACCCGGGGCGTCGGCAAGGCCGACGACTTCGAGGTCGTTTCCGATGGCTGGGAGATCAACGGCGACTACCACGAATATGCTTTCGGCTCGCGCTTCGACAAGAAGGGCAACATCTGGATCACGCTCTGCCTGACCGGCTCGTTCGACAGTAATAGCAAGTTCCGCGGCTGGGCGGGCAAGGTCACGCCGGAGGGCAAGTTCGTCCCGACCACGAGCGGAGTGCGCTCGCCGGGCGGCATTGGCTTCAACGCCGAGGGCGACGTCTTCTACACCGACAATCAGGGCCCGTGGAACGGGGCCTGCCATCTCAAGCACGTCACCGTGGGCGGGTTCGTCGGCCACCCCGGCGGCTTCCGCTGGTACAAGGAGCCCGAGGCCAGGTATCTCGGGCCCGCCCCGACCGTGCCCAAGAGCGGCAGCCGGATCATGACCGAGGCCAAGAAGGTCCCGCAGTTGGTGCCCCCGGCCATCACCTTCCCCTACGGCAAGATGGGCCAGTCGGCCAGCGGGATCGACTGCGACCTGTCCAACGGCAAGTTCGGCCCCTTCGGCAAGCAACTCTTCGTCGGCGACCAGACGCACAGTACCATCATGCGCGTCTCCCTGGAAAAGGTGAATGGCCGCTATCAGGGCGCCTGCTACCCGTTCCGCTCGGGCTTCGGCTCGGGCGTGGTGCCGGTGCGCTTCGGCAAGGACGGCTCGCTCTTCGTGGGCGGGACCAACCGCGGCTGGGGCTCGCGCGGTCCGAAGCCTTTCTCCATCGAACGGCTGGCGTGGACCGGAAAGGTGCCTTTCGAGATCCACGAAATGCGCGCCCGGCCCGATGGCTTCGAGCTGACGTTCACGAAGCCCGTTGACGTAGAGAGCGCGGGCAAGGTGGGGTCGTACGCGATGAAGACGTTCACGTACGTCTACCAGGCGGCTTACGGCAGCCCGGAGGTGGACCAGACGACGCCGAAAATCACCCGCGCGACCGTGGCCGCGGACGGCAAGAGCGCGCGGCTGTACGTGACGGGGCTGCAAGAGGGGCACGTGCATGACTTGACCGCGAGGGGAGTGCGCTCGGCGGAGGGGGAACCGCTGCTGCACCCGCAGGCGTACTATACGCTCAACTACGTTCCGGCGAAGTGAGGCGTGGCGCGAGATCGAAAAAGCCAACGGGCGCGGCGACTGCTCGAGCAGGTGTCGCGGCCGTTGGTCGTTCATGGGCCCTCCTCTCGACGTTGCTTTGGGCACACGTTAGACTGGCGAGAGAGGAGACGTCCCCATGTTCGCCATCGACGACCTCCGGAACCTGTTGAACACCCGACCGTTCGCTCCCTTTCGCTTGCTCCTGAGCGACGGCGGAACGGGGCGCTCTCATAATCCATCAGCAAGCGGAGTTGGAGGCCCGTCTCCGTTCGTCCCGCTCCGTGCTCTGATCCGCCGCCCCGGAGGAAGGCCCGCCGTGCCCGAAGCAGCGCTCCAACTCTACGACCCGCGGAATGGCGACCTGGCCCTCAAGGTCGAGCCCCTCGCCCTGGACGCGGACCTCAGCGAGCCGCGGCGCACCAACTACTTCACCATTTACTGGGCCCGCGAAGGCCACGGCACCTTCTGGGCCGACCTCGCCCGCCACGATTTTCGCCCCCCGTCGCTCCTGTTCTTCAACCCTTACCAGGCCGTCCGCCTCCTGCCCGAAGCGCCGGTCCGCGGCTGGAGCGTCCAGTTCCACGCCAACTTCCTGTGCATCGAGACCTACCACCACGAGGTCGGCTGCAACGGCGTCCTGTTCAACGACGTTCACTCGGTGCCCCTTGTCTCCCTCGACGCCCGCCAGGAGCAGGAGCTCGGCGAACTGCTCGGCCACGTCCGCCGCGAGCTCCAGGAAGCGGGGCTGGCCCACGGCGAGGCGCTCGTCTCCTACCTCAAGGTCCTCCTCGTCAAGGCCTCGCGCTGGAAGCTCGAACAGCAGGCGGTCCCCACCGGCGCCCCCGCCCGCAGGCCGCCCGTCCTCGATCGGCTCCGGGAAATGATCGAAGACCATTACCGCAGCAAGCACGCCCCCAGCGAATATGCCGCCCTCCTTCACCTCGCCCCGAATTCGCTCGCCAAGCTGGTCAAGAAGCACCTCCACAAGACCCTCACCGAGCTCATCCGCGAGCGCGTCGTGAAACAGGCCCGGTGGGACCTGCTCCACACCTTGAAGCCGATCAAGCAGGTCGCCGCCGAGGTCGGCTTCGCCGACGAGCTCTACTTCAGCAGGCTCTTCAAGCGCGCCACCGGCTGCTCGCCGACCGCCTTCCGCGAGATCGAAACGCAAGTCCGCGGCGGAAGCAACCTTTCCCCTCACTTCCGGCAACCGCCCTCTCCCGCCCCTTTGGCGTGATTCGTCCAGGCAATGGCGTCAACCGTCCATTCCTTACACCTGCCCCTCCTGCCTACCATTGGGGTGGCTCGGGCGAAGGGCCCGACCGGCCGGGACCACCAGGCAGAAAGAAGGAATGAACCATGAACGCGATCTACAAGCTCTTCGAGTTGGCGACGCGGGCGGACAAGGCCGGCGTGGCCCTGACGAGGGCAGGCCTCATCGTCGTGCTCGTCTGGATCGGCAGCCTCAAGGCCTACCGCTACGAGGCCGAGGGCATCGCGCCGTTCGTCGCCAACAGCCCCTTCATGAGCTTTTTCTACGCCAGGGCGCCCGAGTACAAGCAGCACGCGAACAAGGAAGGCGAACTGGTCCCCGCCAACCGGGCCTGGCACGAAGAGAATCGCACCTACCTCTTCGCCTACGCCCTCGGCGCCGTCATCGTCGTCTACGGCCTGATGCTGGCCCTTCACCCCTGGCTCCCCCAGGTGGCCGCGCTGGGGAGCTTCCTGGTGTTCGTCATGTCGTTCGTCACGCTGTCGTTCCTCGTCACCTCGCCGGAGACGTGGGTGCCGGCGCTGGGCAGCCCGGAGCATGGCTTCCCCCTCCTCTCCGGCGCCGGGCGGCTCGTCATCAAGGACGCGATCATGATGGGCGCCGCTCTGGTCACGATGGCCGACTCGGCAAAGGCCTACCTGCGCAAGCGACCTGCGAGCGGGCCCGCCGAGCGCGCACCGGCAGTGGAGCGCGCGCTCGTGGCGGGGTAAGGCGAGCGGCAGGAAAAGGCGTCCATGTTTGTCGGCGCGCCCGCGGCCGCCCGGCCGGGGGGGGGGGACCGCCCACCAAGGCCCCCGGGGCCGGCCCACCCGGCGGCACCC
>JBBSEZ010000038.1:0-35815 GCA_038239195.1 Gemmatales bacterium | reverse complement strand
GAGAACGTGCCCGTAGGCAATCGATTGCACGAAGCGGTCGTACTTGTGCCTGCGGCGCCCGCGGCGGCCGCACTTCGGGCAGGGGTAGGTCACCGGCTGGCAGCGGACCGGGACGACCTTCTCCCCTGGCTGCGGCTTCCGGCTCGCCTTGTTCGCATTCACGCACATGGCCTGCGCTCCTGGGTAACGGATGTGAAGTACCGCTTTCCTAGGACGCAGGCCTTATCTTTCAACCTCTCAACCACTTACAGCTTCGCACGTCACTCCGCCTTGGAGGGATTGACACCGAGTGTCTGGGTTCGCACTTTGCCTGAAGAGCCCCTGAGGCGTCGGGCTTTCCGAAGCCGTTCCCTCGCTTGCGCTTCGGGCTGCCTTCTGCCGGTTCCTGGTGGGGATTAGCGAGCAGTGTCGTCCTGGGCCAACCTGGAAGGCAGGTGATGATTGGATCCCTCCGTGAGGATGCCCTCCCCGAGTGTGGGTGGAAATTGGGGCCTCGTTCAAACGAGGCTGGCATTGGGTAACAGCGAGCGACTGGCGAGTGGGGGGCGTCAGCCCCCTGTTCTGCTGCCCACGATTGCACTTGCGTCAACAGGGGGCTCACGCCCCCCCGCTCGCCAAGTGTTACCTTCGGTTGAACCAGGCCGAAATCGAGCTGAGGGGCTGGGTCCGTGTCTTCGACCTGTCGCTGTTCCCCAACCGCGCGGGTCATAGGATGGCATTTCGAGCGAGTGGCTCCCCCGGCAGGAGAAGACCCATGCCCCCCTTCAACCTCGACCTCACCGACCCGCGGCTCGCCGCCGTCGAGGCGGCGATGGGCGAGGCCGTCAAGACCGCCAACGGCAAGGCCCGCGTCGGCCTCTTGAAGGCCGATCCCGCGGATTATCGAAAGTTCCTCGCCGACGAGTTTGCCGCCCCGGAAGGGGTCAGGATGTGGCTCTCCGACCAGGGCCGGGTCGCCGCCTACCCGCCGACCCCGCGCGGCACCCTGCTGGGCGTCGTCTGGCGCACCACGGCGCTGGGCCGCACCGTCCGCGTCGTCGGCCGGCGGATCGAGCCGTTCCAGGAGGGGCTGTCGCACCGCTTCGGCCCGCCCTACCGCCCCTGGCCGCCGCTGTGCCACCTCGACCCCGACCACGCCATCACGCGCCAGTTCACCGGCTGCGAGCCGGAGGTGATCGCCGTCTGCGCCTGCGGCACGGTCGGCCCGCCCGACAAGCTCGCCTGGGAGGCCGAGGGCGTGTGCGGCCCCTGCCACGATCACGCCATCGATACCGGCGCGCCACTGAAGCCGACGTTCGGCCCGCCGGCGCTGCGGACGGAGGGCCAGTTGCGCCAGGTCGGCTGGCTGCCTGCGGGCGACAAGTTGGCGGCGTGGGAGTGGCTGCCGGGCGGCTATGGGCATGCGTCGAGCCGGCTCGCCGTCTGGGACCGGCACAGCGGCGAGTGTGAGGCGGGCCGGCCGAGCCAGTCGTGGAAGGCGGTCCCTCCCAGAAAATTCGCGACGGGCCTGGTGATGTCGGCGGGCGCCACCTACTGGGTCCCCGCGAAGGGCGCGCCGGCCTCGTTGCCAAGGAGCGGCCCTTACGCCAGCGACGTGGCGTACCACGGCGCCACGGCGGCGGCTTTGCGCTACGACGGCGAGGTATCGCGCCGCGACCTGACCGTCGAGGACGACTGGCAGCCGTGCTGGCCCGCGCGGCGAAGCAACAACGACGAGGCGTACCATTCGATCGCGTTCGCCCCGAAGGGTGACAGGGTGGCGCTGGGGCGGAGTGGTGGTGGCGTCGTCGGCGTGCTGGACTGGCCGGCCGGTACCGGCCCGACGTTGCGCCCCGAGCTCACCGAGGACCAGCGGGACGACTACCGCGTCCACTCCCTGGCCTTCTCGCCGGACGGCAAGTACCTCGCGACCGCCAACGGCATGTCGGGGTTCGTCGAGGACCCGGCGGAGGGGTGGTTCGGCTGGGGCGGTAGCCTGCACCTCTTCGACGTCGGCAAGCGCGAGTGCGTCGCCCAGTTCCCGCGCGAGCGCGACGACGTCCTCGCCGTCGCCTTCTCGCCCGACGGCGCGCTCCTGTTCAGCGGGGCGACCGACTGCCAGATCCGCGTCATCGACGTCGCCTCGCGGCAGGAGATCGCCGTGCTGTGCGGGCACGTCGGCTGCGTCAATCATCTGGCCTTCTCGCCCGACGGCGAGGCGCTCGCCAGCGCGGGCGGCGACGGGCTGGTGCGCCTGTGGCCGTGGCGGCAGGTCCTCGACCGGCCTGTGCCGAAGGCGAAGAAGAAGCGAGGAGAATGACGGCGCTGGCCCAAACGAGCCCGTTGGGGCCGTCGCGCACCGCTTGCTGCCACCTCCGGGCCCGCAGCGAGCGGCGCTTGTCCATTCCCTCTCGCGGGCGTAAGTTACCGGGAGCACCTTCGCATCGCCCCCGAGAGGGGCGGAGCTCGGACCGGCCCCGCACATCTGTCGGCGCTGTCCCACCCCGGACCGAGCAGGCGGAGGAGCCATGATTCGCTTCGGCCTCATCTTCGACCAGGTCACCGACGCGGACCGCCGCAAGATGGCCGAGGTGCAGGCCCTCCTGCGCGAGGCGTTCCCGGGCGCGGCGGGCGATGCCGAAGCGCTCCCCGAGCTGCTGGAGAACCGGCACGCGCTGGGCTACCAGGTGGTGCTCCTCACGGCCGAGGAGGAGGGGGAGCGGGTGATCGGCTTCGCGCTGGCCCACTACTACCCCAAACTCCACTACGCCTACCTCGAGTACCTGGCCAGCGACCCCGCCCGCAGGAGGCTCGGCATCGGCGGCGCGCTGTACGAGGCGACCCGGGAGCACCTGGCCCGCAAGGGCGCGCGCGGGCTGTTCATGGACGTGCCGCCCGACGACCCGGCCGTGGTGAGCGACCCCGCCCGGCTGGCGGTCAACCAGCAGCGCCTGAAGTTCTACGAGCAGTACGGGGCCTACCCGGTGGCGGGCACCGGCTACGAGGCGCCCCTCCCGCAGGGCCAGGCCTACGACCCGCCCTACCTGACCTACGACCCGCTGGGCCGGTCGGCCCCGCTGCCCCGGGCCGACGCCCGCAAGGTCGTCCGCGAGGTCCTCACCAAGAAG
Organism: Gemmatales bacterium; assembly: GCA_038239195.1. Classification (GTDB taxonomy): domain Bacteria; phylum Planctomycetota; class Planctomycetia; order Gemmatales; family Gemmataceae; genus JBBSEZ01. Next base: position 32,708 of record JBBSEZ010000038.1, on the reverse strand, counting down.
TTTCACTACGACGCCCACGACCCCTACGTCGTCAGCGTCGTGCGGTCGTTCCGGGATGACCCGGTGCGCCTGCGCCCGCCCCGCTACGCCCCCGAGGAGCCGCGCCGCAGCCCCGCGCACGGGCGGCTGCGCCCCATCAAGTTGGTCGTCTCCGAGCACCACGAGCTCCACCACGTGCGCGAGCGCGGCTACGTCGAGCGCCCGGTGCGCGTGGACGCCATCCTGCGGGGGCTGGCCGACCTCCCCGTCGAGCGCCTCCCGGCCCGCCCTTTCGACGAGGGGCCCATCCGCGCGGTCCACGACGACGACTTTGTCTCCTACCTGGCGACCGTCTGCGCGGCCCTCGAGCCGGGCAAGGCCATCTACCCCTACGTCTTCCCGGTCCGCCGCCCCGAGCAGAAGCCGCGCGACCTGGCCACCCGGGCGGGCTACTACTGCATCGACACGTTCACGCCGCTGTCGCAGTCGGCCTACGCGGCCGCCCGGGCGGCCGTGGACTGCGCCGTGTCGGCGGCCGACCTGTTGGCGCAGGGCGAGCAGCTGGCGTACGCGCTCTGCCGGCCCCCCGGCCACCATGCCGAGCGGCGCCTCTACGGCGGGTTCTGCTACTTCAACAACGCGGCCATCGCCGCCCACCGCCTCGCCGGGCGGGGCCGCGTCGCGCTGCTGGACGTCGATTTCCACCACGGCAACGGCTCGCAGGACGTCTTCTACCGGCGCGACGACGTGCTGGTCGTCTCGCTGCACGGGCACCCGAACTACGCATACCCGTACTTCTCGGGCTTCGAGGACGAGCGGGGCGAGGGGCCCGGCCTGGGCCTCAACCGCAACTACCCGCTGCCCGAGGGGGTAGGCGACGCCCAGTACCTGGAGGCGCTGGAGCAGGCGCTGAAGGACGTGCGCGACTTCCGGCCGACGTGGCTGGTGGTTTCGCTGGGCCTGGACGTCATGCGGGGGGACCCGACGGGGTCGTTCGTCCTGACCGCGCAGGGGATGGGCCGGATCGGCCAGGCCATCGGCCGGCTGGGCGTGCCCACGCTGGTGGTGCAGGAAGGCGGGTACTCCCTGCGCAACCTCGCCCGCGGCCCCCGGGCCTTCTTCCTCGGCCTCTGCCGCGCCTTGTTTTGAGCGCCCGGGTCGCAACCAACAGGCACCGACGGCCCGTCCCCGCGCCCCCAACTGGCCCGCCCGCTACGACCGCCGCTCGGCGCTGGAGCGACCGCCGGCCCTCGGCTCGAGCGCGGAGGGAGGCGGCGCCAGAACTCAGCCGGTTCGCGCCCCCCAAGACCTCGTGTTTTTGGCACCTCGCCCCGGCGCGTTCCATAGTTGACCACGCCATCCACCGCACCTCCGCGGCCCCGTGAGGGGAGGGCAGAAAGGCCCTCGGTCCCAGGCCGCGCAGGGAACGTCTTTAACCTCGGGGCACCATCATGCGCACGGCCCATCTGCTGCGACTGCTCGTCCTCCTCGCGCTCGCCTTTGCCGTCGGCTGCTCGTCCACCAACAAGGGCAAGATCGAAGGGACGAGCTGGCGGTCCGATCGCGACACCTACAAGGGCAAGACCTTCCAGGCCGGCTACCTCAAACTGGAGCTCCAGCGCGACGGGAAGCTGGTTTACCGCATCGGCAACCAGACGTTCGCGGGCAAGTACACGCTGGGGCCGAGCGATCAGGTCATCTTCCACCTCGACCGCGAACTGGGCGGCAGCAAGGTCCACTCGCAGAAGGTGCTCGTCCACGGGGACCGGATGGCCGTGCTCGACGGCGACGGCACGGAGATGCGCTTCCAGAGGGAGTGAGCTCTCTGGGCGGGGAAAGCTCACAGTTCCTTCCACCGCTCCCGAAACGACCGCTTCGCCGGCGCCGGAAAGTCCCGGACGCTCGTCCACCCTGCCCCCGGCCCCGGCAGCCTCCGCAGCCACCCGTCGCGCGCAAACCACCGCAGCGCCCTCGCCATCTTCAGCGCCAGCCGATACAACCACGGCCGCTTCAGCACCGCGCACGCCAGCCCATACGCCAGCTTCTCCCATAGCCCCTTGCCCCCGCGCTCGTGCTGGAGCTCGCGCAACCCGATCAGCATGTGCGGAATGTTGATCTTCACCGGGCACGCCGCCACGCACGCCCCGCACAGCGACGACGCATGCGGCAGGTGCGGGTTGGCGGCCACGCTGTCGTACAGCGGCGTCAGGATGCTGCCGATCGGCCCCGAGTAGGCCCCGCCGTAGGCGTGCCCGCCGATGCGGCGATACACGGGGCAGGCGTTGAGGCACGCCCCACAGCGGATGCACTGCAAGCTCTCGCGGAACGGCGTCGCCAGCACGCGCGATCGGCCGTTGTCCAGAATGACGAGATGAAGCTCCTCGGGCCCGTCTTTCTCCCCCGCCCGGCGCGGGCCGGTTATCATCGTCGTGTAAACGGACAGCGTTTGTCCGGTGGCCGCGCGCGCCAGCAGCTTCAGGAACACCGGCAGGTCGGCCAGGCGCGGGATCACCTTCTCCATGCCCATCAGCGCCACGTGGACGCGCGGGCACGTCGTCGTCAGCCGGCCGTTGCCCTCGTTGGTCACCAGCACCAGCGTCCCCGTCTCGGCGACCGCGAAGTTGACTCCCGTGACGCCCAGGTCGGCCTCGGCGAACTTGTCGCGCAACAGGCGCCGGCCCACCTGCGCCAGCGACGCCGGGTCGTCCGGCAGCGCCTCGCCGACGTGCTTCGACAGCAGCCGGGCGATGCTCTCGCGCGTGTGATGCACCGCGGGGGCGACCAGGTGCGACGGGCGCTCCCCGGCGAGCTGGATGATGAACTCGCCGAAGTCGGTCTCCGTCACCTCCAGCCCCGCCGCCTCCAGCGCCGGGTTCAGATGTATCTCCTCCGTCGTCATCGACTTCGACTTGACGATCCGCTTGCTGCCCGTACTGTTCGCGATCTCCACCACGATGCGCCGGGCGTCCTCGGCCGTCGCCGCCCAGTGGACGTGCCCGCCCAGGCGCGTCACCGACGCCTCGAGCTGCTCCAGGTAGCGGTCGAGGTGGGCGAGCGCATGCTCCTTGATCTTCTTGGCGTGGTCGCGCAGCTCGTTGCTGTCGGCCAGGGCGGCGTAGCCTCGGCGGTTCCCCGCCATCAGCGTGCTGGTCAGGCGCACGAGCGCGGCCTGGAGCGGCGGGTCGGCCAGCGCCTGGTTCGCGGCGTTGACGAAGTCGTGGTGCTCGTGGCGCGCGTAGTCGGTCATGGCAGCACCTCCATCACCTTGCGAGCCCACGCGCAGTCCTGCTCCTTCACCTCCTCGGGCAACTCGGCGTAGGGCACGAAAAACGCCTGCCAGCGCGCGCGCCGCTCCGGGGACACCTCCCCCATCACCGCCCGCGCCCACGCCACCCACTGCTCGTGCTCCAGCTCCGCCAGGCGCTCCAGCATGTCCGCATCCATCCCGCCGGCTCCTCTCGGTCCTGTCCTACCTCCGCGCTTCATCCTTCATCTTTACCTCCGGCATCGCCCACAGCCGCAGGTCGAAATCGTCCCCCGCCGACCAGTCTGGCCCGGAGCCGCCGCCCGAGATCACCTGCCGGCCGTCCGGCGAGAACGCGGCGTCCTGTACGCCGTCGAGATGGCCGGCAAACGCGACGAGCTCGCGGCCCGTCGTACGATCCCACACGCGCACCGTTCGGTCAAAGCCGGCGCTCACGATCCGCGTCCCGTCGCGCGAGAAGCGAGCACTGATGGCGCCGCCGGTGTGGCTCCCGATTTTCCGCTCCACGCGCCCCGTGGCCATGTCGAACGTGCGCACGTCCCCCCCGGCGCTGGCCAGCACGCCCTCCTTGCCGTCGGGCGCGACGTCCACCGCGTAGCCGATCGGGCCCGCCGGGCCCCGCCAGTGCAAGGCGCCGCTGGTTGCGTCCCACAGGTGGGTGCTGCCGCTGTTGTCGCACGAGAGCACCTGGTCCCCCTTCGGCGTGAAGACGGCACACTCCACGGCGCCGAGATGCCCTCGGTAGGCGAACGCCTCGGTGCCCTTGCCCAGGTCCCACACGCGCACGCTCGAATCGAGCCCGCACGAAACCGCCCGCTTGCCGTCGCGCGCGAAGGCGACGTGGTAGACCTGTGCGGTGTGCCCCGTCAGGCAAAGCAGCATCTTCCCGCTGCTCACTTCCCACAGCCGCACCGTCCCGTCGTGCCCCGCCGTGAGGGCTTGCTTGCTGTCGGGCGAGAACGCCACGGCGTTCGCCCCGCCTCGGTGCCCCACGAAGCGGCGCACCTCGCGGCCCGCCTTCGCCTCCCACAGCCGCACGGTATAGTCCCGCGAATGGGCGCTGCACGACAGCACGTGCTGGCCGTCCGGCGAGAACGCCACGCGACGCACGGCGTCGGTGTGCCCCTCCAGGCGGCGCACCACTTCCTTGCCGTCGCGCACCGGCCTGACGCGCCGCACCAGCAGAGCGAGCCTCCCGCCCGCTGCCACCGTGGCGCGCCGCGCCGAGACGCGCAGGTCGGCCGGTTCGCCCTCCAGCTTCACGTCGTAGGTGCCGGGCGCCAGCTCCAGGCCGCGCTCCCGCGTCGGACCGCGCACGATCTTCCCGCCCTGCTCGAGGACCACCCGCACGCGCGGATCGGCGCTCGTCACCAGCAAAAGCCCCTTGGTGGGCCCGCCGGGGAGCACGCCGCCTGGAGGAGGCACCTGCCAGGTGCGCACGGTCCGATCCATGCCCGCCGAGGCGACGCGTAGCCCGTCCGGCGTCATGTCGATGCCGTGGATCGGCCCCTTGTGGCCCTCGAAGCGATAGAGCTCGCGCCCGTCCTCCAGCGACCACACGCGCACGACCCCGTCGCCGCCGGCCGTCGCGGCCCGCCCCGCCGCGGGCGCCACCGCCAGGTGAAGGGCCCCGCCGGTGACCGGGCCCGTTGGGGCCGTCACCTCGCGCAGCAGGTCGGTCCCCCACTGCCGAAGAAGCCCGTCGTAGCCGGCCGTGTACGCGCGCTTGCCGTCGGGCGACAGGGCCACCGTCCTCACGCCCCCGTCGTGGGCCTTCGTCGAACGCGCCAGGGCCCCGGTCGCCGTCTCGTACGCCCACAGCGTGCCGTCGTTGCTCGCCGCGTACGCCAGCTTGCCATCCGGCGACAGCGCCACGTGCCAGATGCGATGGTCCGCTATCGCCACCGGCTGGCCGTTCACCATCTTCGACGGCGCGGCCGGCAGCGTCATCGTCTGCACCAGCTTGCGCGTCGCCACGTCGAACAGCCGCATCGTCCGGTCCCAGCCCCCCGACAGGATGCGCTTGCCGTCGCGGGAGAAGGCCACGCTGCGTACCTGCTCCGTCCCATTGAAGAGGGGCTGCCCCAACTGCTTGCCGCTTTTCGCCTCCCACAGCCGCACCGTATGGTCGGCGGCCCCGCTCGCGATCAGCGCCCCGTCGGGCGAGAAGGCGACGCCGCACAGGTGGGCGGTGTGGCCCTCGAAACGGCGCACCTCTCGCCCCGTCTTCAAGTCCCACAGCACGATGCTGTTGTCCGCCCCTTGCAGCCATTTCCCTTCCGCGTAGTTGTGTCCCGAGCCCGACACCAGAAAGAGCCCGTCCGCCGAGAAGGCGACACACGTCGCCCCGCTCCGATGTCCCTTCAGGCGATACACTTCGCCCGGCGGCCTGCGGGGGCGGGCCACCGGAGCGAGCGGGGGAAGGGGCTCGTCGGCCGGGGCCCACCGCCAGCGGCGCACGCTGCGGTCGTACGAACACGTCACCAGCCAGCCCTCGGGGTGGACGGCCAGGCCGGCGACCAGGTCCCCGTGCCCCACGGCCGCGCCGGCCTCCTCGCGGCCCCCGGCGCCCCCCTCTTCCAGTTCCCAGAGCGCCACCGCGCCGCGCCAGCCCGCCGAGATCGCCTTCTTGCCGTCCGGCGTGAAGGCCACCCGCTCCACCCCCGCCGCGTGGGCCTCGATCCGCTTCACTTCCAGCAGCCCGTCCAGGTCCCATAGCCGCACCGTCCCGTCCATGCTCCCGAGCAGGGCGCGCTTGCCGTCGGGAGAAAACGCCACGTCCTGCACCGCGCGCGTGGGCCCGTCGAGCTGGGCCAGGGCCTTGGCCTTGTTCGCGTCCCATAGCCGCGCCGTGCCGTCTTCGCTTCCCGTCAGAATGCGCGTCTCATCGGGCGACCAGGCCACGCGCCGCACCGGCGCCCCGTGCCCCGCGAAGCGGCGCAACTCGGTCCCTTCCTTCACGTCCCACAGCTTCATCAGCTTGTCGATGCCCACCGACAGCGCGCGCTTGCCGTCGCGCGACAGGGCGACGTCCCACGTGGCCGCCCCATGCTCGATCGTGGCGAGCTGGCGGCCGGTCCTCACGTCCCACAGCCGAACCGTTCCGTCGTGCCCTCCGGTCAGGGCGCGCGCGCCGTCGGCCGAGAAGGCGAGCCCCGGCACGCGGCCGGCGTGTCCCAGGAGTTGCCCGAGCTCCTGCCCGGTCGCCGCGTCCAGGATGCGCACGCCGCCGTCCTCTCCCGAGCCGAGCACGACCTTGCCGTCGGGCGACACCACCACGTTGTCCCAGCGAGGGGGCACACCGACCGCCTCCCCGGTGCGCCACACCTCGCGGCCGAGCAGCGGCGTGGCCTCCGTGGAGGCGGCCGGCGGGCGCGGCAGGGCCCACAGGCGGGGCGCGAAGTCGCCCAGGCCGCGCGCCAGGTCCGCGTTGTCCCCGCCAGCGGACAGGACGCGCCGGCCATCGGGCGTCACGGCAAGGCCCAGCACGCCATCCTCGTGGCCCTCGAACCGATGGACTTCAGTCCCCTTCTCGCTGTCCCACAGCCGGACGGTCCGGTCGCGGCCCCCCGAGACGACGAACCGCCCGCCCGGAACGAAGGCGGCGTCGCGGACGGGCCCGCCGTGGCCGGCGAGACGGCGCAGCAGCCGTCCCCCGGCCACCTCCCACAGGTGGAGCGCGCGGTCCTCGCCGGCGGACAGCAGGCGCCGGCCATCGGGCGAGAACGCCAGGCGCTCCACCGCCCTGGTGTGGCCGAGAAAGCGCCGAACCTCCGCCCCGCTGTCCAGGGCCCACAGCACGATCGGCCCGTCCTTCTCCCCCGAGGCGGCCAGGGCCCCGTCCGGCGAGATGGCCACCGCCCGGACCGGCGAGCCGTGCGCCTCGTACAGCTCGAGCTGGCGCCCCTCGTCCAGCGACCACCGCCGCATCGTGCGGTCGGCGCCCCCGCTCAGGGCTCGCTTGCCGTCCGGCGAGAACGCCACGCAGTGGGCGCCTCCCACGTGTCCGCGCAGGCAGCGCAGTTCGGCGCCCGTGGAGACGTCCCACAGCCGGACCGTCCCGTCCATCCCGCCGCTGAGGGCCTGCTGACCGTCGGGGGAGAAGACGACCGCCTGGACGAGGCCCCCGTGCCCCTCGAAGCGCCGGACGATCCGCCCGCTGGGGACGTGCCACAGGCGCACCGTGCCCCCTCCGGCGAGCCCGCCGTCCGCCGCGAGGGCCCAGCGCCCGTCGGGCGACACCGCCAGCTGCCCCACGGCCTCGGAGGGCGTGTCGAACTTGCGCAGCAGCCCGGGGGCGTAGGCTCGCACGTGCAGCTCTTGCTTGCCGTTGCGCCCCAGGGTGAAGCCTTCGGGCAACACCTCCAGCGCTCCGTCGTCCTCGACCAGCGCCACCTCGTAGTCGCCGGCGCGCAGGTAGAACGTCCCGCCGCTCTCCCCGAGCCCGATCGTGCGCGGCGGGCCCTCGCCGCGCTGCACGCGCAACCGGGCGCCGGGCCGATCGCTCTTCACCACGAGCCTGCCCTGATTGGTCCACAGGCGAAAGCCCGCCGGGCCAAGGGCGACGGCCCCCCACGCCGCCAGGCCCACGGCCAGCAGCAGCAATCCCGCCATCAGGGGCCGGCGGCGCACCCGTTCGGCCAGCGACGCCCGCCGCGCCCGGATCGACTCGCCGCGCAGAAAGCGGTCGAGGTCGTCGGCGAGCTCGCCCGCCGTGGCGTAGCGCCGCGCCGGGGCCTTTTCCAGACACTTGAGCGCAATCGTGTCCAGGTCGCGCGCCAGCCCCGGGCGCAACTGGCGCGGTGGGACCGGCGGCTCGGACAGGACCGCCAGCAGCGTTTCCAGGGGATCATCGCCCAGGAAGGGTGGTCGGCCCGTGAGGCACTCGTAGAGGATGGCGCCCAGCGCATAGACGTCGGCCGCCGGCCCCACCTCATCGACCTTGCCGCTGGCCTGCTCCGGGGCCATGTACGCCGGCGTCCCCACGATCGTCCCCGAACGGGTCTGGGTGCGCTCCCCGCCGAGGCGCTTGGCGAGGCCGAAGTCGGTGATCTTCGGGGCCATCTCTTTTAGCCGCCGAGCTCGGCTCGGCGCGTCGGCTCGCCGTGGAGCGCCGTCCCGCGCCGAGCCAAGCTCGGCGGCGAAAACGGCCAGAAGCACGTTCGCCGGCTTCAAATCGCGATGGACGATCCCCTGCCGATGGGCGTGTTCGACGGCGCGCGCCAGGGTGAGGACGAGCTGGGCGGCGTCCTCCGGGGCCAGCGGCTTGCCGGTGAGGTGGGCGGCGAGGTTGCCCCCGGCGACGTGCTCCAGCGCGAAGTACGGGAGCCCTTCGTGTTCGCCAACGTCGTAGATCTGGACGATGTTGGGGTGCTTCAACTGCGCGACCGCCCGCGCCTCGGCGTGGAAACGCGCCAGCTCCTGCGCGCCGGCGTGGGCGCCCGCCAGGATCATCTTGAGGGCCACGACGCGGTTGAGCGCCAGGTGGCGGGCCTTGTAGACGACGCCCATGCCGCCCCGGCCCAGTTCTTCCAACACCTCGTAGCCCAGCACGTGGGCTTTCTCCGGCCCGGGCCCTTCGGGGGGCAGCGAGGCGTCGGGCTCGTCCTCCGGGAAGGAGGCGTCGTTGAAGCCCATCGTCTCGCCCTGCGGGGAGGGCCTGGCCCCACAGACCGGACAGGCCAGGGTTGCCCCTTCGCCAGGCTCCCAGCGATGGCCGCGCGAGCAGACGAGTACCGTGGACATGACAGGGCCTTGCTCCACCGTTTGCCGCGATCCGGTCAGTCCCGCCGGGGGGCCGGGGCCTTCAGAACGCGGACCGTCCCGTTGGCGTGGGCGCTGGCCAGGTACTTTCCGTCCGGGCTGAAGGCGACCTGCCGCACCTCCGCCCCACGCGCCGCCAGGCGCACGCTCGCCAGCGCCCGTCCCTCCCGATCCCAGAAGCGCAAGGCGCCGTCCTCATTCAGGATAGCCAGTGCCTGCCCGTCTGGCGCGAAGCCCATCCACTCCACCCCTCCCCCAACCCTGGGCAGTTCCACGGGCTCGCGGTTCTCTCCCAGCGTCGTCAGCAGGGCCCCGCCATCGGGGGCGGAGGTCGCCAGCAGGCCTCCATCTGGAGACAGCGCCAGCCGTCCCTCGGCCTGGCCCGATAACACCGGGCCCCCGGTCGTGGGGAGAGCCCCGCCGATCGCATAGATCGCCGCCCCACCGAGAGAGCGGACGAGGAGGGCCTTGCCGTCCGGTCCGAAGGCCAGGTCGCGCACCGGGGCCGCCGAAGAGAACTGGCGCGCGCTCGCCAGCGCCGGCACTTTCAAGATACTCACGAGACGAGTGCCCGGCCCGCCACTCACCGCGAGGGACTTGCCATCGGGGTGGAAGGCGACCGCCCCCCGGGCGCCGGAGGGGAAACCGACGAACGACTTCACCTTGCCGGCCGCGACGTCCCACAGCACCACGTGCGTCGCGGTCACCGCGGCCAGGAACGCGCCGTCGGGGCCGAAGGCCAGCGCGTGCGCGGGGCCCTGTTGCGCGGACGTCGTCCAGGTCGCCGTCACCGTCCCGGTGTCGGTCGCCCACAGCTTGATCGTGCCCTCGGTCCCCGCCGTCGCCAGCACCTTCCCGTCGGGCCGAAACGCCAGCGCCAGCAAGCCGCCCGCGTGCCCCTTCCCCGGATGGAGCTCCTTCCCCGCAACCGCGTCCCACGCGCTCACCGTCCCTGCCCGGTTGGCCGCCGCCAGTGCCCCTCCCTTCACGAAGGCGAGGCCACAAGTCCCGGACAGCCCATCGAAGCTCGCGAGACATTTCTCCTCCTTGACGGCCCAAAGATGCGCCGGCCGGGCCAGGTTGTCCGCTCCCGCCAGCAGCGTCCCGTCGGCGTTGAACGCCAGCGAGGCGATCGGCCCGCGCGCCGGGCCGAAGACCAGGGGGGCCTTGAACTCGACGCGCAGCGCCCCGGCCAGCGCGTCCCACACCTGCACCGCTCCCTTGCCGCCGACAGCGAGCGAGCGATCGTCCGGCGCGAACGCCAGCGACCACGCGCCGGCCGTCGGGCCCTGGAACCGCTGGAGGGCCTTGACGGCGAGGGCGTCCCAGAGCACCACGTCGCCCGACTCGTCGCCGCTCGCCAGCCAGCCCGCGCCGAACGCGAGACTGCGGACGGGGTACTTGTGGATGCGCAGGGTGCGCGCCTTGCCCTCTTCCCAGGCGCGCTTGTCCAGCGACCACAGGCGCACCAGCCGGTCGGTCCCGCCCGAGGCCAGCACCTTGCCGTCGGGGCGGAACGCCAGCGCGTGGACGGGCCCGTCGTGCCCGCCGAGCGTGCGCACGACGGCACCCGTCTCGACGGCCCACAGGCGGATGCCGCCGTCGGCGCTCGCCGTTGCCAGCACCTTGCCGTCGCCGCGCAGCGCCGCCGCGACGGGGGCCAGCTCGGTCGCGAACGCATTCGCCAGCCGCCCGCCCGCGCGATCTTTCCGAGGCGCATCCCAGACCGTCACGCGCCCGTCGGCGCCCCACAACACCAGGCGGGCGCCGTCGGCGCTGACGAGCATCCCTCGGGCAAAGCCGCCGTGCTTGAAGCGACTGTCGCCCAGGATCGCCACCAGGCCCGGCGGGGCCTTCTTCGGATCGCCCCCGCCGGCCGAGGCCAGCTCGTTGGGCGCGATCTTGTCCGGGCGCAGGGAATCGAGCGGCGAGGGCAGTTCGCGCAGCAAGGCCACCGCCTTGCTCGCCTCGGGCAGGCCGGCATGCTCGCGGGCGAACGCCAGCGCATCGTCCCGCAATTTCGCCCGGTCCTCGCCCTCCTTCCCGGCGCGGGCGCGCAGCGCTTGCCAGCCCCTGTTCGCGGCCTCGCTCTCGGCCGCGTCGGGGAGTGGGCGCAGGCGGCGCAGCCAGCGCACGCGCACCGCCTGCTGCTCGCCGCCCCGGATCGCGACGTGCCCGCGCGACAGCACGATCTCCCCCGCCTGCGCCCCCGGGGCACTCGCCTTGAGTTGGAGCTCGTAGTCCCCTGAAGGGAGGTCGAGGTGGGCTTCGCCGCGGGAGTGCAGGAACGCGCTGCGCAGGCGCTTGCCGCCTTGCTCGACCGTCACCGTGCCGCTCGAGGCCTCGGACGTCAGCACGAGCTGCCCCGGGCTGTCGCCTGGCTCCCCGTCGGGGCCCGAGCGCAGGATGGGCAACTGCCAGAGGCGCGCGCCCCAGGTACTCAACAGGAGCGCTTGCCGCCCGTCCGGCAACAGCGCCAGCCCCAGCGCCCCAAGCCCGCCGGACTGGGTGCGGCGCCGCTCCGCGCCCGTGCGCAGGTCCCACAGGCGCAGGCTGCCGCCGAAGTCCACCGACAGGGCGACGTCGCCCTCGGGAGGGACGGCCAACTGAGCGACCGCGCTGGCGTGCCCGTGCAGGCGCAGCACCTCCTTGCGGCTCGCGACCTCCCAGAGGCGGAGCGTGCCGTCGGCCCCGCCGGTGAGCGCCTGCTTGCCGTTCGGCAGGAACGTCAGCGCGTGGACGGGCCCACGATGTCCCTGAAGCTGGCCCAGCTCCTGCCCGGTCGCGGTGTCCCACAGCCGCACCGTGCCGTCCTCGCTCGACGACAGCAGGCGATCGCCGCGCGGCGACAGCGCCACCTTCAGGACATTCAGGCTGTGGCCGAGGAAGCGGCGCAGTTGGGTGCGGTCCTTGGTGGCGAAGAGCACGAGCGAGTGGGCGGGGCCGTCGCAGACGGCCTGGCCGCCCTCGGCGGACAGCGCCACGTTGCGCGCCACGGAGTCGAAGGCCGGGAGCTCCGCGAGGAGCTCGCCCCCAGGGACGGCCCACAGGCGCAGCCTCCGGTCGTCCGAGCTGCTCAGGGCGAGTTTGCCGTCCGACGACAGGGCCAGCCCCAGGACGGTGGTGGACAGGGCCTTCGCGCCGAAGCGCCGAACGACTCGCCCGGTCGCGACCTCCACCAGCGTTGGGTTTCCTTGCGCCAGGACGATCAGGTGGCGCCCGTCCGGGGTGGCGGCGCCGCGCGTCGTCGCGCCCGTGGGGTACGCGACGTCCCGGAGCACGCCGACGAAGGTCGGGTTGCGAATGAGCCGGATCACCTCCTTGCCTTTCCGCTCCAACCGGAACCGCTCGCGCGTCAGGCGCTTGCCGTAGGCCGCCGCTCCGGCGAGGGCGACTTCATAGTCGCCGGGGGGCAATTCGACCGGGCCGTGCAGGCCCGGTGCCAGCAGCGCGAAGGGGTGGTTGTTGCGCTTCAACACGACGCGGGTGTCGGGATCGCTCCCTTCGAGCACGAGCTGGCCCACGCCCTCGTCGCTCGGGGCCGGCACCACGCTCGCGGCCGGCAACTGCCACATCCGCACGCTCTGGTCCTTGCTTCCCGATAGGGCCCGGGTGCCGTCGCGCGACAGGGCCACGCTCGTGAGGCCCGCGCCAGCCCCCGTCAGGTCGGCGAGCGCCTGGCCCGACGCCACGTCCCACAGTCGCAGAGCGGGCTCGGCGCCCGCGCCGGCCAGGAGCCGCTTGCCGTCGCCCGAGTAGGCGAGGGCAACGACGGGGCCGTGCTGGACGGTCCACGTGCGCAGCGGCTTGCCCGTGGCCGTTCGCCAGGTGCGCACCGAACCGTCCTGCCCGCCGGAGGCCAGCTCGGAGCCATCGGGAGAAAAGGCCACACACAGGGCCCCTTGAAGGTGCCCGACGAACTGGCGCACTTCCTTGCCGGTCGCCGCTTCCCACAGGCGCACGGTCTGGTCCCGGCTGGCCGAAGCGATGCGACGGCCATCGGGCGCGAACGCCACGCCTTCGACGGTGTTGGCGTGCCCTCGGAGCTCCCGGAGGCGAGCCCCCTTCCCCGCAGGTTCCCACACGAAGACGCTCGAATCGTTGGCCCTGGCGCAGGCGACGAACCGCCCGTCGGGGGAGAGGGCCAGCGCCGCGAGCTGCCCGGTCAGCGGCGGGACCGACGGTTGGCGTGTGCCCATCTTCAGGTCGAGGAACGCGAGGGAAGCCGCGATGCCGACGACCGCTTGCTCCCCCCCTTGCCCGAGGGCCAGCGCCACCGGCGGTCCGCCCGCGTCGATCGTTCGCAGCGTCGTGCCGGTCTTGAGGTCCCACGTGCGCAAGGTGCCGTCGGCCGATGCCGACAGGGCTAGATCCTCTTGCGGGAGGAAGGCGACCCCGCGCACCTCCCCGGCGTGGCCCGCCAACGCCAGCACCTCGCCGGCGGTCGTGTCTCCGGTGCTGGGGGCGACGCGCCTCGGTCGGGGGACCGCCCACAGGTGAAGCTGGAAGTCGCGCCCGCGCGACCACACGCCGCCTTCTTCCATTACGCCCCCGCCCGAGAGAACGCGGCGCCCGTCGGGCAGGAAAGCGACGCTCGAAACGCCGTCCGCGTGCCCTTCGAGGGTGGTGCGCGCCTGGCCGCTGCCCGCGTCCCAGATGCGCACCGTGCGGTCGAGCGCGGCCGAGGCGACCTGCTTGCCGTCGCGCGACCAGGCCAGCGCCGTCACCGCCTTCGCATGCCCGACCCAGCGATCGAGGAGCCGCCCGCTCTCCACGCGCCAGCGCCGCACCGTACCGTCGTCGCAGCCGGCCAGCAGTTCGCGCCCATCGGGAGAGACGGCCAGGGCCCGGACGGCGGTGGGGTGTCCGAGACGGCGGAGCTCCCGCCCACTCTTCAGGTCCCACAGGCGAACGGTGCGGTCCGCGCCGGCCGACAGCGCCCGTTTGCCATCGGGCAGGAAGGCGACCGCGTGGACCGCGCCGTCGTGACCGCTGAAGACCTTCGCTGCTCCGCTGTGGACCTCCCACAGGCGCAGGGTGCGATCCGTCGATCCGGACAGGGCGAACTTGCCATCGGGCGAGAACGCCACGGCCATCACCTCCGCGCGGTGCCCGTCGAAGCTGCGCACCTGGCGGCCCGAGGCGACCTCCCAGAGGCGCACGCTGCGGTCCTGCCCCGCGGAGAGGGCGTGCTCGCCATCGGGGGCGAACGCGACGGCGAGGGCCCCGCCCTTGTGGCCTTCGAAGCGACGCACTTCTTCTCCGCGCTCGACGTCCCAGAGCCGAACGGTGCCGTCGGCGCCGGGCCGGCCAGCGCTGGACAGGGCCCATTTCCCATCGGGCGAGACGGCCAGGCCGCGCACGGGCCCGCTGTGCCCGTCGAAGGCGCGCAAGGCGCCGACGAGCTCGGGCCGGACGCGCACGACGGCGCGGCCGTTGCGGCCCAGCGCGAACCGGGGCTCGGCCACCTCCAGGCCGCCCTCGTCCTCGGCCAGCGCGGCCTGGTACTCCCCCGCCGGCAGCACCAGGCGCGCGTCCCCCGGCCTGAGCGTGGCCACCTCGACGCCGTCCCGTTTGAGGACGACTGTCGCGGTGGTGCTTCCGGGCTCGTAGAAGACTTGCCCCTTGTTGGTGGCCAGCCGCAGCAGCGACGGGCTGAAGAGCGCCCCGGCGACGAGCCCCGCCAGCAAGAGCAAGGCCCCCAACGTCGTCGTCACCGGCCGGCGCTTCACCCGGCGCAGGCCGCGCTCGAAAAGGGAGACAGGCCGCGCCCGAATCGAGTCGCCGCGCAAGAAGCGGTCGAGGTCGTCGGCGAGCTCGCCCGCGGTGGCGTAGCGCCGGGCCACGTCCTTTTCCAGGCACTTGAGCGCAATCGTCTCCAGGTCGCGCGCCAGCCCCGGCCGCAACCGGCGCGGCGGGACGGGCGGGTCGGACAGCACGGCCAGCACGGTCTCCAGGGGGCTGGCGCCGCGAAACGGGGGCCGGCCGGTTAGCAGCTCGTAGAGGATGGCGCCCAGCGCGTAGACGTCCGCCCCGGGCCCGATCTCGCGCACCTTGCCGCTGGCCTGCTCGGGGGCCATGTACGACGGCGTCCCCACGATCGTCCCCGAGCGCGTTTGTTTGGATTGTCCGCCGAGGCGCTTGGCGAGCCCGAAGTCGGTGATCTTGGGGACCAACTCATTGAGCCGCCGAGGTCGGCTCGGCGCGTCGGCGCCCCGCGCCGAGCCGAGCTCGGCGGCTAAATCGGCCATGAGCACGTTGGCCGGCTTGAGGTCGCGGTGGACGACGTCGTGCCGGTGGGCGTGGTCCACGGCGCTTGCCAGCGTGCGGACGAGCCGGGCGGCAAGGATGGGAGGGAGCGGCGAGCCATCGAGGCGAGACGCGAGCGTTCCCCCCTCGACGTATTCGAGGGCGAAGTAGGGCAGCCCGCCCTGTTCGCCGATGCTGTAGACCTGCACGATGTTAGGGTGCTGCAACTGGGCGACCGCCTCGGCCTCGGCGCGGAAGCGCGCCAGCTCGTTGGGCGAGGCGTGGGCGCCGGCGAGGATCATCTTGAGGGCGACGATGCGATCGAGCTTGACCTGGCGGGCCTTGTAGACGACGCCCATCCCCCCACGCCCCAGTTCTTCGAAGACTTCGTAGCCCGGCACGAGGGGCTTGCGCGCGCTGCTGCCGGAGGGCGGGCTCGCCTTGGCGGGAAGCGCCGGCTCGAACGCGGCGGTGACGTCGGTGACGGGGGTGGGCAGCGTCGGCGAGGGGGGCGCCTCGGGCTGGACGGTCCCGGGCGCCCGACAAAGGGGGCAGGCCGCGGTCGAACTGTCCACGATGGTTTGCCAGCGGTGGCCTTCAGGACACGACCAACGTCTGGCCATCGTTCGACACTCCCTCACGCGCCGTGAAACAATGCGATTGTCTCACGGCGAGCGAGGGAGCTCAAGGGGGCGCCAACCAGCAGCGCTCTACTTCCCGAACGCCGCATCGCCCAGCCCCACGTTCGTCTGGATGCTCACGTAGTTGAACTCCTCGTCCAACTCGCCCACGGTCCCTGCCCGCGTCGGCCAGCCGTAGCGCTCGACGCGGATGGGCAGGTGGCTCGCCTTGTCGAAGTAGATCACCGTCCGCTGGTGCGGGACCTTTCCGACGAGGGCCGCCGCGCGAACCGTCTCCACGCGCATGCAAGGCAGCTTGTTGTACTCGGCCGCATCGACCCGCACCTTCGTTTGCCCCAGGGCTTTCTCCTCGGCGTAGCCGCGGGCGCAGGACTCGATCAGCTTGCCGATGCCGGCGTCGGTGATGACGTGGCGGCTGGCCTGGCGGACGCGCGGATCGTTGACGTCGAGCGTCTGCCAGCCGAACGCCGATAGCACGCCCTTGGGCTTGACGCGCATCTTTCCGCCGTTGCGACCGACGACGTAGGAGACCTCCTGCCCCGCCTGCTCGCGCGGCTCGGACCACTTCAGATGCACGCTGAAAGGCCTCTCGCGGAACTTCATGGCGATGATGTTGGTGGGCGGCAGCACGCCGCCGTTGACGCGCTCGCGCTTGATGAGCCAGCAGGTGTAATCCTGGATGCCCGAGTAGGCGGTGCGCGCCTCCGTCGTCAGGCGCAGCGCCTCGTCCCAGGGGCTGGCCGGAGGCGCGGGTTGCGGGGGCCGCGCCATGCTCAGCGCCGCCAGGGCCAACAAACCTGCCAGGCCGAATGAGCCGAGGCGCGCCATCGTCGGCCCAGCCGGGCCCTTCCGTTCCGTCGCCATCGCCGTCCTCCTGCTAGAATGCTTTGGGGATGAGCCGCCCGGCCCCCGACCCTCGAGAACCGACCATGACGCTCCAGGTTCGTACCGTCGTCTCGCAGCCGTTCGAGGAGAACAGCTACGTCGTCCACCTGCCGGGCCGTTCCGACGCCCTTGTCATCGACCCCGGGCTCGAGCCCGATCCGATCCTCGACTACCTGCGCGAAAACAACCTCACCGTTGCCGCCATCCTCAACACCCACGGTCACGCCGACCACATCGCCGGCAATGGCGACCTCAAGGCGGCGTTCCCGGCCGCCCCGCTGCTCATCGGCGCCAACGACTCCCCCATGCTGCTCGACGCCGAAGCCAACCTCAGCGCTCCGTTCGGCCTGGCCCTGACGAGCCCGCCCGCCGACCGCTTGCTGCGCGAAGGCGACGTCGTGGAGGCGGCCGGCCTTACCTTCGAGGTGCTCGACGTGCCGGGCCACTCCCCTGGCCACGTCGTCTTCGTCTACCGCGCGGCGCCGGTCCACGTCTTCGGCGGCGACGTGCTCTTCCGCGGCGGCGTCGGCAGGGCCGACTTCCCCGGCGGTAATGGCCGGCTGCTGTTCGAGGGCATTCGCCGCAAGATGTTCGCCCTCCCGGCCGACGCCATCGTCTACCCCGGACACGGCCCCGTCACGACCATTGGGCATGAGATGCGGAGCAACCCGTTCGTCGGCGAGGGCACGTGAGGCGCGAAACGTCAAGCCAGCGGGGCGCTGCCTTGCTTGCCGTTTCGCGAGCCTCTTGTCAGGCGGCCGCTTCCATCGGCAACGCCCGCGACGGGTGCAGCATGATCTCCAGCGCCGTGACCAGCCGATCCGGCCCGCGGCCGTCGATCAGCTTGCGCCCGGCCCGCGACATCGCCTGGCGCTCGGCGCCGTCGCCGAGCAGGTTGACCACGGCCTGCCGCACCGTCTGCGGCAAGACGTTGGCGAACCAGCCCAGGCAGGTGGCGGCGCCTTCTTCCTCGAGGCGCTGGGCCGTCGGCCAGTGCGTCTCCGCCTGGACGAGGATCAACTGCGGCACGCCGACGCAGGCCAGTTCCAGCGACCAGGCGTTTCCGGCCGTCACTGCGAAGTGGCTGCGCGCGATGCGGACGGGCGCCTCGCCCGGCTCGCTGACGATCTCCAGGCGATCGGGGCACGTCTCGGCCAGCGCTTGCAGCCCGGCCAGGTTCGGGTGGTAGGGGCGCACCAGCACGTCAACGCGCCCCACCTTGGGGGTGTTGAGCAGCAACTTGGCCAGGTCCCCCGCCTGGTTGTGGGCGTCGTCGTCGCCGAGGGCGACCAGCGCCCGGAAAGGCTGGGCCGGCTCCTGTGAACGAACCGGGCGCATCCGGCGCACCTCCGGCCGGACCATCGCGTAGCGCTGGCCCAGCAGGATCTGCGTCCCGCGCCGGAACTCGTACGACTCCTTGGTGGGCCCCAGGAGGGGGTTGATGATAAGGTGCGATGCGAAGGCGGCGGAGGCCTGGCTGTCGAGCGAGACGACAGTGACGCCGGTATTGCGGAGCGCCGCGAGGTACTCCGTGCTGGCCTCCGGGGCATCGACGACGACGGCGGCCGGCTTGAGGCGACGGATTTCCTGAACGGTCTCCTCGACGTCCTCGGCCGTGCCGGCGGGGTTGTCGGCGTCGAGCCAGTCGTTGCCCCCGCGCTTGATCATCAGCCCGATCGAGCCGGGGTCGAGCTGGGAGAGGAAATACGCGGGGCGCCGCCGGCGCTGGAGCGCCGCCGCGAGGACGAGGCAGCGCGTCAGGTGTTCGTAGCCAACCTGAGGCGCAGCATCGACGCGGAAGAGAATGGGAGCGCGAGTCATCCGTCTGTTCCGTGAGAAGGGATGAGGGAAGGGATGGTTCCGGCCGCACTTCCAGCAGCCCGGAGCGCGAGAGGGCCCCCGGGCGGAAGCCCGTGCTCGCGCTGCGGGCTGGCGGGTCAGCCGCTCTGTCGGACAGCGAGTCGTTGCTGCGTGGCGTACAGTTCGCGAGCACGGAGGAGGTCGCAGGGGAAATCGACCTCGATGCGATGGTGGTCCTGACTGAGGTGAAAGGCGAGCCCCCACTTCTTGTGGAGGGCACAGAGCACGTCGGCGAGGTAGCCCTGGATGCCGCGCTGCCAGGCGTACTTTTCCAGCGTCGCGAAGAGCTGCGAGCTGCCCTCGGCGCTGAAGCGCACCAGGCCGGTGAACTCGCCCAGGACGGGCCCGGGGAGGTCGGTCTTGCTGATGGTCCGCAGCTTGCCGGACCGATCGAGGAAGACCTTCATGTCCTCCTCGTCGCACGCCTTCAGTTCGACGTCCACGAGGACCTCGGCCTCCGGCTGATCGGCGAGGAGCGCCGGCAGTCGGGCGGGGGCGAAGTAGTGATCGCCGGTGGTGAAGACAAAGGGGGAGCCTTCGAGAAAGGATCGCGCCAGCCAGACGCTGCCGAGAATGCCGTAGTGCTCGAAGAAGGGGTTGAGCGCCCAGCGGGCCCGCGTCCCGCAAGCGAGGCGCACGCTCAGGGCGTCGTGCCCGACGACCACGAGCGTCTCGTCGATCCCGGCGCTCTCGAAGCGAGTCAGAATGGTGCCGAGGATCGAGTCGCCGCCGAGGTCGAGCAAGACCTTGTTGCGTCGCTCGCTCAGGTCGTGCAGGCGCGAACTGAGCCCTGCGGCCGCGATGAGACCTTTCATCCGTGCTTCTTCTCCGATGGCCTTCCTTGGCCAAGGCACGGGCGTTTCCGAGGCGCCCGT
Organism: Gemmatales bacterium; assembly: GCA_038239195.1. Taxonomy (GTDB): domain Bacteria; phylum Planctomycetota; class Planctomycetia; order Gemmatales; family Gemmataceae; genus JBBSEZ01. The sequence goes on along the minus strand of JBBSEZ010000038.1, from coordinate 13,191 downwards.
ACGGGTGGTTGTCGCGAGGACGGAAGTGAGGTCTGAGGTGCGGGGCCCGTTGCGGCGCCCACTCGCGATCAACCGGGGCGAATCTTACTCCACGCTCGCCGCACTTGAAAAGAGCAATCGACCTCTCCTGGGCGGCAGGGCCCGCGGGCGAGAAAATCAAGGTCGAAAGGGGGACGCAACTCGGTCGAATGTCGAGACGAGGGACCATGCGGTATCTGGCAACGGGGCGGGAAAGCTCCGTAAGATAGCCTGGCGGGTTGGCAGGGCCCTGGGGGGCGGAGGTCGTGGCATGAAGGCGTTGAAGATCAAGCGCGGCAACTTCTTCGGCGTGGCCTACTCCGCGGACGGGCGCTATTTGCTGTCCGGCAACTCGGGGAGGCACCTGCGCTTCTGGGACCTGGCGACGTTCGAGGAGCGCTTGCACCTCGCCCTGCCGCACGACGCCCGCAGCGGATCGCTCACGTTCTACCTGAACGGCCCGCGGCTCGTCCTGGGCGAAACAGTGTGGGACTTGACGCGTGCCTGGGAACATCTACGCGAGACCGTAGGGAGCAAGCGGCCGGGCAAGCCCGCAGGCGATCTGTGGGCCAGGATAGCGCTGGAGAACCAGCCCCGCGCCCCCCTGCTCGCCGATGGGGCGACCGGCGAAAGTCTTCTGGGCGTCATTTTCCACTACAACCGGGATGACCGCTCGAAAGGTCGGATGTGGGACCGGCAAGGGCGCTTCCAGAGAGCGTTCGACCTCCCGGGGCTGTCGTGGCGCCCTCCCGCGCTCCACCCCGCCACGGGACGACTGGCCGGCTCGGTCGGCCACGGCGCCCTGCTGATCGACCTGAAGAGCGGGAAGACGGCTCACACGCTCGTTCACACCACTGTCCCCAACGTGCTGCGCTTCTCGCCGGACGGCCAGCGCCTCGCGGTCGCCGCGGGGCGCTGCGTCTGGCTCTGGGACGTGGAAACGGGTGAGTTGCTTTCGCGCTTCCCGGCCTTCCGCTGTCACGCCGAGGGGCTCGCCTTCCACCCCGGCGGCAACTTCCTGGTCGCCGGCAGTCGCGAGGGCGAGGTCCGCGTCTGGGACGTCCGCGACGGCAAGCAGGTCGCCGCCTTCGACTGGGAGATCGGCGCCGTCCACGCCCTGGCGTTCGCGCCCGACGGCATGACCATCGCGGCGGCAGGGCACAACGGCAGCGTCATGGTGTGGGACTTCGAGTAGCCCCCAGGAGATCGTCGATGGCGCCTTCCGAACTGGCCCCCATCGCCCATCGCGGGCTGTTGCTGCGCCCCGCCCCGCTCCTCCGCCACCAACCCCGCGGCCGCCACGAGGAGCGCGAAGGGCTGACCTTTTTCTCATGGGGCTTGCCGGGCCCCGGCTTCAACAAGGTGGTGGCCCTCGGCCCCGCCCCGCCACTGGACCGCATCGTGGAACTGGCCGGCGCCTTCTTCGGCGAGGCGGCGAGCTTCGGCGTGCTCGTGGAGGCCGACGCGGGCCACCCCGTCGAGGGCGAACTGCTCGCCCGCGGCTGGCCCGTCGTCGAGGACGAGCCGGCGCTGGTGCTGCCTTCGCTTCCGCTGCCACCGCCCGTCCCACCCGAACTGGAGGTGCGGCGCGTGCGCGACGCCGCGAGCCGGCGCGATTTCCTCCATGCCGCCGCCGCGGGCTTCGGTGCGGCGACCGCGGAGGGGATGCCGGCGCTGACGGAGGAGGAGATGGACGGCTTCGGGCCGAGCGTCGAATCGGCCTGCGATCCCGACGTGGCCGTGCTGGTCGGTTACGTCGCGGGGGCGCCCGTCGCCTGCGCCATCGGCTACCGCGTCGAGGACGTCGCTTGCATCACCGGGGTGGCAACCGTGCCGGAGCAGCGGCGGCGCGGCTACGCCAAGGCGCTGACGTGGGCGGCGCTGGCCGCGGCGAAAGAGATGGGTTGCAAGTGCGCGGCGCTCAACGCACTGGGGGCGAGCGTGCCGCTGTACCAGGGGATGGGCTTCGTCCACGTCGGGAACCATCGGACGTACGCGGCGCCGCCGGCCACGTAATGCCCGCTCGCCGTTTCCCTCCCTCGTCGCTAAAATCCCATCTGTTGTGTTGCCTTGTCCTTGCGGAGACGATCGGCATGCGGCACGTCTTGTCGGCGCTGGTGCAGAACCAACCCGGCGTCCTGGCGAACATCTCGGGCATGCTCGCCTCGCGCGGCTTCAACATCGACAGCCTCGCCGTCGGCGAAACCGAGATCCCCGAGTTGTCGCGCATGACCTTCGTCGTCCACGGCGACGACGCCGAGCTCGAGCAGGTCCGCAAGCAACTCGACAAGGTCGTCACCGTCGTCAAGGTTCACGACATCAGCACGTCCGACTTCGTCGAGCGCGACCTCATGCTCGTCAAGGTGACGTGTTCGTCCGCGCAGCGCGTCGAGATCAGCCTGCTCGTGGAAATGTTCCGCGGGCGCGTCGTGGACATCAGCTCCGACAGCATCATGGTCGAGATCAGCGGGCAGGAACGCAAAATCGAGGCCTTCATCGACCTGATGCGCCCCTACGGCATCATCGAGTTGGCTCGCACCGGGCGCATTGCCCTGGTGCGCGGCCAGCCGGGCCAAGGAGACGTCCTGTGAGCCAGGCCTTCCCTTCTTCGACTCGCCCCGTGAGCCCTGCCCTCGCCGCCGTGCTCGCGGGCCTTACGCCCGGCCAGCGCATCCGGATCGTGCAGACGGTGCGCATCAACAACCGCACCTCCTGGCCCGCCATCGTCGAGGGCGCCTTCCGCAACGTCAACTTCCTCGCCACCGGCATCGCCACCGACCGCGTGCCTGCCGACGACGTCGTCGTCGTCACCGTCCACTTCACCAAGGACAACGGCGAACTGTCCAGCATCACCCTCGACGAGAGCAGCAAGATTGAAGTCGTCCTTAGTTCGTAGTGCCTGGTTCTTAGCAAAGAGGGCCCCGTCTGTCTTCTGCTAAGAACGAAGCACGAAGGACCAAGGACTACCATGCAAGTCGGTTGCTCTCACTGCGGTTGTGCCCTGGAGTTCTCCCACCAGCCGCCCCGCTTCTGCTCCAATTGCGGGAGGCCCTTCTCCTCGGGGGCCGAGGCGCCGACCGTGCTTGCCGCTCCGCCCGCTGGCCCCGGCGCCACGATACCGTTCCTGGGCGCCCGGACGGAGGGGACAACGGGGCCCCCCCAGGCCATCGGCGGGTATCGCTTGTTGCACCTGCTGGGCGGCGGCGGCATGGGCACCGTGTACGAGGCGGAAGAAAGCGCGACCGGGCGCCGCGTGGCCGTGAAGCTGATCCGCCCCGAGTTCGCCGACTCGCCCGATGCCGTCGAGCGCTTTCGCCGCGAAGGGCGCCTCGCCGGCACCATTGCCCACCCGCGCTGCGTCTTCGTCCTCGCCGCGGAGGAGGACGCCGGGCAGCCGTACATCGTCATGGAGCTCATGCCCGGCGACACGCTGCACGACCTCGTCGAAAAGCACGGGCCGTTGCCGGTGTCCGAGGCGGTGGCCCACGTTCTCGACGTCGTCGAGGGCCTCCAGGAAGCCCACCGCTGCGGGGTCGTCCATCGCGACGTCAAGCCGAACAACTGCTTCCTCGACTCCGGGGGGCGCGTCAAGGTGGGAGATTTCGGGCTCTCCAAGTCGCTCGTGCAGGCGGAACACCTCACGCGCTCCGGCGCCTTCCTCGGCACGGTGCTGTTCGCGGCCCCCGAACAGGTCCGCAACGATCGGGTCGATCACCTCGCCGACGTCTACTCCGCCTGCGCGACGCTCTACTACCTGCTCACCGGCAAGGCGCCCTTCGAGGCCGACGACGCCGCCACGGCGCTGGCCCGGGCGCTCAGCGACCCGCTGACGCCGGCGCGGGCCCACCGCCCCGAGGTGCCGCGCACCCTCGACGAGGTGGTGCGGCACGGCCTGGCCCGGTCGCGCGGGCGGCGCTGGCAAAGCCTCGAAGACCTGCGCCTGGCCTTGCTCCCCTTCGTGCCCGGGACGCACTCCCTCGGCGAGGTCGGCTGGCGCTGCGGCGCCTACCTCTGCGACGTGCTGTTTCTCGTCCCCCTCCACGTCGCGGCGCACGCAGCCCTCTCCGCGACGCCGACCGGCCTCGCGGGCGACGCGGTGGGCAGGCGGCTGGCGTCGCTCGGCGTCAGCCTGGCGTGCGTCTTGCTCTATTTCACCTTGCCGGAGGCGCTTTGGGGCTGTACGCCGGGCAAGTACGTCACGCGGCTGCGCGTGCGGAGCGTGGCCGACGAGGACCGGCCGGGCCTGTTCCAGGCCCTCTGGCGGGCCCTGGTGTTTTGCGGGCTGCTCAACGGGGGCGAACTGGCGCTGGGGCTGCTGATGGCCGCGGGCGCGGTGCGCGTGGGAGGGCAGGCCGACCTCACGATGCTGGTGGCCTTCAGCCTGGTCGCGGTGATCTGCCTGCCCGTCTTCGGCGGGCTGGCAGGCCTCGGCCTCATGGCCTCCACAATGCGGCGGCGCAACGGCTACCGCGGCCTGCACGAGCTCGCCAGCGGGACCAAGGTCATCCGCCTGCCGGCGCCGCGGCCTATGCGCGGCCTGTGCGGCGGCACCGCCACGGCCGGAGCGCTGAGCCGGCCGGAAGGGATGCCCCCGCGCGTCGGGGCCTTCTTCATCCAGGGCGCCCTGCGCTGGGGCGAAGATCGCCTCTTGCTGGGCGAGGACCCCATCCTGGGCCGGCCGGTATGGATCTGGTTTCGTCCTGCCGAGCGCGGGCCGCTGCCGCCGGGGCGCGCGGAGATCAGCCGGAGGACGCGCCCGCGCTGGCTTGGTGGGGGCGCCGACGGGGCCTGGCGCTGGGACGCGTTCGTGGCCTCGCCGGGTTGCTTGCTCGCCGACGCCGTCGGGGAGCGCAAGCGCCGGTCCTGGGCCGACGCCCTCCCCCTGCTCGAGCAACTGACGGCCGAGCTGGTCGCGGCCTCGCGCGAGGGGACGCTGCCGGCGACGCTGGGCCCCGAACAGGTGTGGGTGCAGCCGACCGGCCGCGCGCTCCTGCTCGACGCCCCGCTTCGCGAGGGGCCGGGGCAGAACGGACCGGGCGGCGAGGAGGGCGCCCTGGGCTTGCTGCGCCAGGCGGCTGCGCTGGCGCTCGAAGGCCGGCCGTGGGACGAGGGCTCGCCGGCCCGGCCGTTGCGGGCGCCGGTGCCCGTCCGGGCGGCCGAGTTGCTCCGGCGCCTGATGGGCGGGCCCGGCGCCTACACCCGTCTGGCCGAGCTCTCGGAGGCGATTCAGGAGGCCCGCGAGCGCCCGGCTGAAGTAACCCGCGCGCGCCGAGGCATGCACCTGACGCTAAACTGCCTGACATTGGGGGCCGGTCTGGCCTGGATGCTCGGCCTCGGGCCGGCGCTGGTCGTCCTGAGCGCCTCGATCCTGACCCTGGCAGGCGTGCTCCAGGCGGAAGGCATCGAACGCGAACTGCGACGCCACGCCGCCTGCGACAGCGTCGCCCTCGTCACGGCGCCGGGGGCCTTCCACCGCCTGGTCTTCGTTTCCGAACTGACCGCCGGGCAGCAAACGCGCGAGCAGCTGCACCAGCGGCTCGAACAAGCCCCACGCGACCGCGAGGTACTGCTGCGCTCGTCGAGCTGGTTCCTGCGGCACAACATCGACCGCATGGAAGAGCAAATGCGGGGCTCGTACGCGAAGAATCAGGCCGATAACGACCCCTGGGCCGAGGCGGGGGCACCGCCGGCCACCCGCGACCGGGCCCACTTTGCCGCCGAGTTGCTCGGCCTGCCCGCGACAGCAGCGGTCGCGCTCCTCGCCGCGCCGCTCACCCTGATCGGGTTGTTTGCCTTCTATCCTCTCGCCTGGGCCACGTGGGGCGGCCTGACGCGCGGGGGCCTTGGCCTGCGCGTCGCCGGCATCCGACTCGTGCGCGCCGACGGCCTACCCGCCGCGCGCTGGCGCTGCGCCTGGCGCGCCCTGGTCGCGTGGGCGCCGCTGGTCGCGCTGCTCCTGGCCTCCCTCTCCCTCGACCTGTGGCGCGTGGCCGATACCGGGCCCGAATTGCCCGCGGAAGTCGGCTCCCTCGCCTGGCTGGCCTGGCTGACCTGGTGGCTGGGCGCCGGGCTGCTGCCTCTGTACGTCTGGATCGCCCTGCGCTGGCCCGAACGCGGTCCTCACGACGTGCTCGCGGGGACCTATCCCGTCCCACGCTGAACGAACGGGCAAACCTCGAACTGCTCTCTTGCTCGCCTCCCCGGTCTGCGGTAGCGTGGTTCGAGCGGAGAAGCGTTGGCACGAAGCGCGCGGAGGGACGGATGCGTCTATCGACACTCTGGTGGGCCGTGGCAGCGCCCGCCTTGCTCGCCGCCCTCGGCCTGGCGGGCCTCGAAGGCGCGCCGGCCCCTCTCCCTGTCGGCGCCGAGAAGGCGCTCGCCAACTCCATCGGGATGAAGCTGGTACGTATCCCGGCCGGGAAGTTTCTCATGGGCTCGCCCGCCGCCGAGATGGGCCACCATGCCGGCGAAGGGCCCCAGCACGAGGTCGAGATCACCCGGCCCTACTACCTGGGCGTTTACGAGGTGACGCAGGCCGAGTTCCGCAAGGTGATGGGCACCAATCCCAGCATCTATGCTCCCACCGGGACGAGCGCGGCCTCTGTCAAGGGGCTCGACACGACGCGTTTCCCGGTCGAAAACGTCTCCTGGGTCGAGGCCCGCGACTTTTGCGACCGACTCTCGGCGCTGCCCGCCGAGAAGGCGGCCCAGCGCACCTATCGTCTGCCGACCGAGGCGGAGTGGGAGCACGGCTGTCGCGCCGGCGCCCGGGAATCGCTGCCGTTCGCCTTCGGCAAATCGCTCTCCTCGCTCCAGGCCAACTTCAGCGGGAGCTCCCCCTACGGCGGGGCGCCGCCCGGCCCCAACCTGAACCGGCCGACGACGGTGGGGTCGTACAAGCCGAATGCGTGGGGCCTGCACGACATGCACGCCAACATCAAGGAATGGTGTGCCGACTGGCTCGACGACGGCTATTACAAGGTGAGCCCGAAGGTCGATCCGCCCGGGCCGGCGAAGGGCAACGTCCGCGCCATCCGCGGCGGGTCGTGGCTCAATGGCGGGGCCCTGTGTCGCAGCGCCGACCGCAGCCGGTACGATCCCACGGGCCGCCTCGGACACGTCGGGTTTCGCGTGGCGTGCGTGTCGCCGCGGCTGCGCTAGCGTTTCAACTCCTTGCCGGTCTGCACGTTCCACACCTTGATGGTGGCGTCTGCGCTCCCCGAGGCCAACGTCTTGCCGTCCTCGCTATAGGCCACGCACCGGACAATCTTCTTGTTGAGCATGGGTGCCCTGATGACCTGCAAAGCCGGAGACGGGAACGGGGCCGGCGCCTGCGCCGGAGGCAGTCCTTCCCGGGGCCCGCGGCCGATCAGGAGCCCCGTGACGTCCAGGATGGGGAACTCGATGGAAACGACTGGCAAGGCCCGTCCCCACCACGCGCTGGGCGGTTGCCAGCCTTCTGTGCAGTGTCGTGGGCGGGCTCGGGGCCGTTGCCGTGCCCGTCCTCAACTCGTACGGCCAATCCGCGGACACGACAGGGGTGAGCGGCGGCCTTGCGATGTTGCAGGGCGCGTTCCTGTCGGGCGTGCTTTGCTTGCTGGGAATCATCTTCGGGGCTGTCGCGTTACGCAGGGCCCGTCGTGGTGCGTGCCGCGGCCGGGGCCGGGCGTGGGCGGGGATCCTCCTCGGCTGTTTGCCGTTCGCGGTCTTGCTGGCCTGGGCTGTTCCGGGGTGGTGGCAAGAGCTTCTGATTCGGGGCCAGGTCGTCAAGGACTAATTGTCCCCCAGTGAGGTCGTTCGGCCATGAGGCATCCTTATGCGAAGCGTTCTTTTCGGCATCGCGGGGCTTGTCCTCGGTAGCACAGGAGGGGCCCTCGCTGGCATTGCTGCGTTTTTCGTGGGCCTGAAAACGGAACGCGGGCTCTCGAGCGACGGCTCGGTCGATGCCGTCCTGGCGGGAACCGAAATTGGCGGCTTCCTCCTTGTCGGGGCCGTCCTCGGGACGGTCGGCGGCGGCACGTGCGCGGGCAGGCGCTCCTGCCACGGCTTGTTTTTCGGAACGACCATCGGGCTCGTGGTCGGGCTCGGTTTCGTGGCCCTGGCCCGACCGTGGACGAATGCAAGAGAGGGCGAGCCGGTCAATCGTCTGCTTGCGGTTACTTCTGCCTGCCTGGCCTGCGTCGTCATCGGAGCGATCGTGGGCGCGCTCGCCACCAGGGCGCCCGCGAATGGGCGCAGGGCCTCCGGGGATGGGGGCGCCCGCTGCCCGCACTGCGGAGGGGCGCTCGCTGCGGGCGCAGCTTTTTGTCGGCACTGTCAGAGGTGGCTCTGCTGAGGTCGGCCTTTGACTACCCTCTCCCACTCGGCGAGCAATCTCACGAACGCCGGGTTGGGCCGCGCCTGCGGCCTCTTCGACCGCACGAACTCGAGCGCCTCGGCGCGCGACCAGCCGTTCTCGAACATCACGTAGGCGACGACGACCATGACGCTGCGGCTGGCGCCGTTGCGGCAATGGACGAACGTCGTGCGGCCCGCTCGGCGGTTGTCGTCGATGAGCTCCACCATCCGCCGCAGCCAGTCGATGCTCGGCGCCGGGGCGGCATCGCGGATCGGCTCCCAGACGTGGACGTCCGCACGATAGGGATCGTCCTTGTCGCACAAGTTGAGGACGACCTTCGTGCCGGGCGGGGGCCGCGCCACGTCGCCGCCCGCGTAGAGCCCTTCCTCGACGAGCGAGTAGTTCTCCTCGCGGTAGGAGCGCTCCACGGCGAGCAGGACCAGCCAGGCCGCGAGGGCGGCCAGGACGAGGGCGGCCAGGAGGCGGCGAGACGTGATGAGGGGCTTGCCCACGGCCAAAGCCCCCTCACTTGAGGTGCTGCTCCGCGCCGGTCAGCAGCCCGGCAACCGACAGTTCCTCGTCCAGGTCGGGCCAGTGCAGGCCGACGCCCCCGCCCCCGATCTGGCAACGCTCGCGCTGCTCTGGGCTTGCCTCCAACAAGCGCGGGAACCAGGCAAGCGGGACGCCGATCACGCGCCCGTCGAACAGTGTCACGTGCATCATTTCGTCCCCGAACGACACCGCCTTGGCGAGGGCCGACGTCGGCCTGAAGGACCGCACCTTGGCGCTCGCGTTAACCGAAGTAGTCGTGCCAGGCCTCCAGTAACTGTGCCAGGTTGTCGCGGACCAACCGCTCGATCTCGTTCAGGTCGCGGCCGTGAAAGCCGTGGTTGTCGGCCAGGCCGATGGGCCCAGCCAGGCCCCATCGGTGTAGGCGGTCACGGTCTTGGGCTCGGACATGAGTGGTGCCTCGTGGCGTGGCGAGCGGTTGGCTTTCCGCCCGCGAACAACACCAACCTATCCCCCGGCGCCCCGCCCTGCAACTTCCTTGCTGTCCTGGCGTTTTCGCGGGTGGGGCGCGCTTCCTCGGGATTCCGTTGGTGTGCCCCCCTTCGTGATCTACAATTGTCTTCGACGCAGAGCACCACGTACGGCCGCGCGCAGGCCGTCCAGCGAGGTCACGCCGTGAGCGATCCCTTCCGCACGGACATGGGCGACAATCCGCGGACGGCGACCACCGATCGCCTGAGCTTCCCCCTCGCGGGCCCGCCCGCCCTCCCCTCTTCGGACACGCCCGCGCCCGACACCCACGTCCCTGCCCTCTTTGGCGTGCTGAGCCCGTCTCCCAGCGCCCGGCCCTCCTCGTTTCGCCCCGCCTCCCGCTATCGCCTCGAGGCCCGCATCGGCCAGGGCGGCATGGGCGAGGTCTACCGCGCCTACGACCCCGACCTCGACCGTCCCCTCGCGCTGAAGGTGCTCCTCGCTCGCGAAAAGGACGATCCCGACGCAGCCCGACGCTTCCTCGAAGAGGCCCGCGTCACCGGCCGCCTCCAGCACCCCGGCATCCCGCCCGTCCACGAGGTGGGCCGCTTCGCCGACGGCCGGCTCTTCCTCGCCATGAAGCTCATCGAGGGCCACACCCTCGCCGAACTGATGCGGCAGCGCGCCTCCCCGCAGGACGACCTGCCGCGCTTCCTGACGATCTTCGAGACCGTGTGCCAGACGGTGGCCTACGCCCACAGCAAGGGCGTGATCCATCGCGACCTGAAGCCCGCGAACGTGATGGTGGGCGCCTTCGGCGAGGTCCAGGTCATGGACTGGGGCCTCGCCAAGGTCCTCGACGAAGCAGAGCGATTTTCTTCGGCGAGCGGTCCCTCCGCGCTGCTCGAAGAGGCCGAGCCCGGGTCGCTGCGGGCGCTGCGCGCGGAACTGTCCAGTGCCTCCACCCAGGCGGGCTGGGTGCTCGGGACGCCCGACTACATGCCGCCCGAGCAGGCGAACGGGCGGACCGAATTGCTCGACGAGCGCACCGACGTCTTCGCCCTGGGGGCCCTCCTCTGCGTCCTCCTCACGGGCGCCCCGCCCTACGGCGGGAGCGGCGCCGAAGAGGTCTATCAACGCGCGTTGCGGGGCGACCTGGCCGAGGCGCAGGCTCGTCTGGACGACTGCGACGCGGACGACGAAGTGGTCCGGCTGGCCCGGGCGTGCCTGGCCCCCTCCAAGCGCGACCGCCCGCCGAACGCCGATGCCGTCGCGGCGGCGCTGGCGGCGCACCGGGGAGGCGCCCAGGCGCGGCTGCGGAAGGCCGAACTGGAGCGCGCCCGCGCGCACGTCAAGGTGGCCGAGGAGCGCAAACGGCGGCGCCTGGGGCTGGCCCTGGCGCTCGCCCTCCTTTGCCTCGTGGTCGGGGTGGCGTCCGGCACGTTGTACGACCAACGCGAAAAGGCGCGCCAGGCCGCCGAAGAGGCCGGTCGCGCGCAAGAAGAGGCCGTGCGCCGCGCCGCCCTGGAGCACGACGCGGCCGCCGCCCTGCGGGACGCCGCGGGCTCCCGGCAGCGGGCGCGCCTGCTGGCCGACAGCCCCGTGCAGTGGCAAACGAGCCTGGCCGCCGGCCTGGCCGCGCTCCAACGGGCGGAGGCCCTGCTGGCCCGCGAGGAAGGCATCGAGCCCGCTCTGCTCCGGCAGGTGCGCGAGACCAGGGAGGCGTGTGAGGCCGACGAGCGCGACCGGCGGCTCGTGGCGCGCGTCGAGGAGGTGCGCCGCGAGCAGGGCCAGGTGGACGTCGCGCGAAGCCGGTTCAAGACGGAGGACGCCTACCCCCGGCTCAGGTCGGCCCTCGCCGAGTACGGTCTGCGCGTCGCCGTGACCCCGCCCGCCCGCGCCGCCGACTTGCTCGCCGGGCGCCCCGAGGCGGTGCGCCGCAAGGCCGTCGAAGCGCTCGACGTCTGCTTGCACTTTGCCCCCCCCCGGGAACCGGCCGTGCGCGACTGGCTGACGGCGCTGTTGGAGCGCATCGACAGCGATCCCTGGCGCAAGCGCGTACGCACCGCCCTGAGCAAGCGCGAGGGCCGCAGGCTCCAGGAACTGGCCCGCCAGGCGCCGGTGGAGCGGCAGCCCCGCGCCTTTCTCTGGCTGCTGTCGATGAGCCTGCCCAACGACGCCTTCGCGGACCGAGTCGATCTCCTGCGAAGGGCCCAGCGCCGCTACCCGGGGGACTTCTGGCTCAACCAGGGCCTCGCCGAGCACCTCGCCGCCAGCCGCGCCCCCGCCAGCCTCGAAGAAGCCGTGCGCTACTACACTGCCGCGCTGGCGCTGCGCCCCGAGAACCCCGGCGTCTACGTGAACCTGGGCAGTACGTTGCAGGACCGGGGCGACCTGGACGGGGCGCTCCACGCCTTTCGCCAGGCGACCGAGCAGGCGCCCGGCTATGCCGCGGCCCACCTCAACGTCGCCATCATCCTTCGCCGCAAGGGAGACTTCAAAGGCTCCGCGCTCTCCGCGCGCAAGGCGACCGCGCTGGGCCCGACCGACAGCCGGGCCCATCACAACCTTGGCCTTGCGCTGGCGGACGATGGCGACGCGGACGGCGCCCTCGAGGCGCACCGAAAGGCGATTGCCCTCTGCCCGGACGAAGCCCTCCACCGCTTCGCCCTGGGGCGGGCGTTGGGCCTCAAGGGCGACCGGCCGGGGACGATGGCGGCCTACCGCAAGGCCATCGAACTGAGCCCCAAGTACGCCGAGGCCCACAACAACCTCGGCCTGGCCTTGCGCCAGGCCGGCGACGTCGAGGAAGCCATCGCCTGCTTCCGCAAAGCGCAGACGTTCGGGCCCCACCTGCCGCAGCCGCCCGGCAACCTCGGCCGGGCCTTGATGGACGCGGGCAAGTTCGACGAGGCGCTGGTGGCCCTGAAGCGCGCGCACGACGTGCTTCCGGGGCCGGCGCGCGCCGGCACTCTGGCGCTGCTGCGCGAGTGCGAACGGCTCGGCGCCCTCGATGTCCGCCTGGCTCTCATTGCGGCGGGGAAGGCGCCGCGCGACGTCGGCGAGCGCCTCGAGCTGGCCTGGCTCTGCCAGCGCTACAAGCAGCAGCACGCCGCGGCGACGGCCTTCTACGCCGACGCCTTCGCGCAGGCCCCTCAACTCACCGAGGACGTGCGCCTGCCGTATCGCTTCCGGGCCGCGTGTTGCGCCGCCCTGGCGGGCTCGGGCAAGGGCAAAGACGCACCGCGCGAAGAGAAGGACCGCGCCGCTGCCAGGGGGCGGGCGTTGGAGTGGCTGAGCGACGAGCTGGCCGCCTGGGCGCCCGTGGCTGTCCGCCCGCCGGCCGAGCGCAAGTTCGCGCGCGAGGCGCTCGCCCGCTGGGTCGGCAGTCCCGACCTGGCCGGGGTGCGCGACCGGGAGGCACTGGAGAGGCTGCCCGAGGCCGAACGAGGCGCGTGGCGCAAGCTCTGGGAGGACGCGCGGGCCCTGAGCAAGCGGCTGGAGAGGAAGTAGGCCTTACCTCACCACCCCATCGCGCTTCGCCAGCTTGCGCGCCACGCGCACGCCCGACTGAAGCGCCCCCTCCATGAAACCGCGAAACGCGTAGTCGGCGTGCTCCCCCGCGAAGTGCAGCCGGCCGATCCCCTCGTGCAGCGTCGGCCCCAGGCTCGTCACCTCGCCCGGCGCCGGCGCCGAATACCCGCCCTTCGTCCACCTGAGCGTTCGCAAATTTCGGGGGTGCTCAAGCGGCCGAAAGAGCCCAGTTTTCCAGGGTAAAAACCATTTCCCGCAACTGAGCCGTGTCGGCCGAGTTGGGGTCAAATGTGGCGTTGAGGGTGGCCCGTTGGGCCACT
>JBBSEZ010000037.1:0-35857 GCA_038239195.1 Gemmatales bacterium | reverse complement strand
CCCCTACGCCGTGGTTGGCGGGAACGCCGTCGCCTCGTGGGTCGCGACCATCGATGAGGGGGCCGTTCGCACCACGCGCGACGTCGATCTGTTAGTTCGCCGGAGCGACCTGCCCACCATTACGGCCGCTCTGGAGCAGGTAGGCTTCGTCGTCGGCGAAGTGCTCGACGTGGTCATGTTTCGCGACGGCGCGGAGGGCAAGCCCAGCGAGGCCATCCACCTGATTTTCGCCGGGGAAAAGTTGCGGCCCGATCACCTGCTGCCGGCGCCGGAGATTCAGACCGTCAACGACCCGGCCAACTTCCCCGTGATTGCTCTCGAATCGCTCGTCGCGATGAAGCTCATGTCGAACCGGCGGAAGGACCAAGTTCACATCCTGGACATGATCGGCGTTGGGCTGATCGACGCATCGTGGCTAACGAGACTTCCGCCGGAACTGGCGGAGCGATTGAAGCAGATCCTCGACACGCCGGATGCCTAACCCTGCTGCGCTGCGTTGTGCTTGGGCGAGCCGCCGACTTTATGCCGGCGGCTCACCCCCTCTCACGCCAGCACGTCGTGCAGCACGTGCCCATGCACGTCCGTCAGCCGCCGCTCGATGCCGTTGTGGTAGAAACTCAACCGCTCGTGATCCAGTCCCAGCAAATGCAAGATCGTCGCATGCAGGTCGTAAATCGTCGATACTTTCTCGACGGCCTTGTGCCCGACCTCGTCGGTGGCCCCGTAGCTGAAAGGCTTCTTGACCCCGGCCCCCGCCAGCCAGACGGTGAACCCCTTGGGGTTGTGGTCGCGCCCCTGCGCCCCGCGCTGGAACGTCGGCATCCGCCCGAACTCGGTAGACCACACCACCAGCGTGTCGTCGAGCATCCCGCGCGCCTTCAAGTCCTTGAGCAGTGCCGCCACGGGCCGGTCGAGGATCGGCCCGTGCCGGTCGTAGTCCGACTTGAGGCGCTGGTGCCCGTCCCAGTTGCCGACGCCCTCGCCCATCGCGTAGGCGCCGTTGAACACCTGCACGAAGCGCACGCCCTTCTCCAGCAGCCGCCGCGCCAGCAGGCAGTTGCGGGCGAACCCGGCCCTCGCCCGGTCGGGGTCGTCGGCGCCGTAGAGGTCGCGCGTGACCTTGGTCTCCCTCGTCAGGTCGCTCACGGCGGGGGCGCTCAACTGCAACCGCGCCGCCAGTTCGTACGCGGCGATGCGGGCGCTGAGCTCGGTGTCGCCGGGGCTGCGCTTCAGGTGTTCGTCGTTGAGCAGGCGCAGGAAGTCGGCCCCGTCGCGCTCGGCGAGCGCGAGCTGGCGCGGTGGGCGCAGGTTGGCGATGGGGCTGGCGGCGCTGAACGACGTGCCCTGGAAGACGGCGGGCAGGAAGCCGTTGCTCCAGTTGGCCGGGCCGATCTGCGGGATGCCGCGCGGGTCGGGGATGGCCACGAAGGCGGGGAGGTCGTTGGCGAGCGTACCGAGGGCGTAACTGACCCAGGCCCCCATGCTCGGGAAGCCCTCCAGCGTGAAGCCCGTGTTCATCTGCGACTCGGCGGGCCCGTGCGTGTTCGACTTCGCCGTCATCGAGTGGATGAAACACATCTCATCGACGCAGGCGCCGAGTTGCGGCAGCAGGTCAGAAGTGTATTTGCCGCACTTCCCGCGCGGCCGAAAGGCATAGGGGCTTTTCGTCAGGTTGCCGTTCGCCCCCTGAAAGGTGATGACCTCGCCCGGCAGCGCCTGGCCGTGGCGCTCGATCAGTTCGGGCTTGTAGTCCCAGGTGTCGAGGTGGCTGCACGCGCCCGAGCAGAACACGTGCAGCACGCGCTTGGCCTTGCCGGCGAAGTGCCCCGGCCGGGCGGCTAGCGGCGCCTCGGGGCGGATGGCGGGGCGTAACGGCGTGCGCGCGCTACCTCGGCCTTGCTCGGCGAGCAGGTGCAAGAGCGCGATCCCGCCCAGCCCGCTTCCGAGGTTGCCGAGGAAGTGGCGTCGGTCGAGCAGGTGCCGGCCGGGCACGGTGAGGAAGGGGGACCGCATGGGACACCTCGCTCAGTTTACGAATACGAACTCATTCGCGTTGAACAGCGCCCGGCACAGCACCACTAGCCCATGCGCTCGCACCAGTCGCGCCCCCGCCGCCGCCTCGCGCTCCGACGGCGCCCGCCCGAACGCCAGCCCGAACGCCCGCTCGATCTGCGCGCCCACGTCGGGCCCCGCCTCGGTCCTCACGCGCCGCGCGAAGCGCTCGGCCTGGTCGAGGACGAACGGGTCGTTGAGCAGGTTGAGCGCTTGCCCGGGCGTCGTGGAAACGTTGCGGCGCGGCACGACGGTGGTGGCGTCGGGGCAGTCGAATGCGCCAAACGTCCCATCCTGCTGTAGGCGCGGCTTGAACTGGTAGATCATCCGCCGGAACGTCTCGGGGCCCAGCTTCGCCTTGAGCCGATAGAAGATCACGTTGTCGCCGACGTAGTCCCACAGGTCGTAGCCCGGCCCGCCCATGCTCAGGTCGAGCGCCCCGCTCACCTGGAGCATCGCATCGCGAATGACCTCGGCCTCGACGCGCCGGGAAGGATAGCGCCACAGCAGCCGATTGCCCGCATCGACCGCCAGCGCTCGAGCGTCGAGCCGGCTGCCCTGGCGGTAGGTCGCCGACAGCACGACCTGCCGGTGCAGCGGCTTGAGGCGCCCGCCGTTGGCCTGGAGATCCGACGCCAACCAGTCGAGAAGCTCGGGGTGCGAGGGCCGATCGCCGTTGAGCCCGAAATCGCTCGGCGTGCGCACCAGGCCCTGCCCGAAGTGCCAGTGCCAGACGCGATTGACCATCACCCGCGCCGCCAGCGGGTTGTCCGGGTGAACGATCCAGTCCGCCAGGGCCAGGCGCCGTTCCGCCTCGCCGGCGCCCTTCTTTAGCGCGAACGGTGCCCGTATGGAGGAGACGCCTCCCGGCAACATCCGCTCGCCCTTCTGCATCACGTCGCCACGATCCAGCAGGTGCGTGACGTCGGGCGCGCGGAACGCGCCGGCGTAGACGCGGCGTGGCCGTTCCAGCTCCGCGAGGCGCTCGACCAGGCGTCGGCGCTCGGTGCGCAGCGCCAGCACCTTGGCCGAGACGGGCGGTTTGCCCGGCGAGCCGCGGCGGTCCCACGAGCCGGCGACGGCCTTCCAGTCGGTGCCATCGAGCGAGACCTCGATGCGGTACGTGCGCGCCAGGCGGTCGGCGAACGCGCCCTCGCGGTCGCGGCCCCACACGATGCGGTCGAGCGTGGCCGCGTTGGGCAGTTCCAGGCGCACCCAGCCCTTGCCCGGCTCGGCCGAGATCCAGCTTCGGCCGTTGCCGTGCCGGCCGTCGTTCACGTGCTCCAGCTTGTGCAGCGGATTGGCGGGGAAGACCGACGACGCGGTCGCCTTCACCCCGCGGCTCGCCAGCGCCAGGTTGTCCGGCCCGTCGGGGCCGTAGGCCTCCAGCTCGTCGATACAGGGCTGCGCCCCGTCCCTCGTCTCGGCGATCGTGAAGCGCACGAAGCGGGCCCGCACGGGAGGAAAGCGCTCGACGTTGCGGCGCGGCTGCACGGCCGGCCGCCCCGTTCCTTTCCCCGGCGGCCCGGCGAGCGGTTCCTCGCTGTCGAGCCGGCGGTCGAGGCGGACCAGGGCCTTGCGCAGCGCCTCGACCTCGCGCCGCCTGTGGTCGGGGGAAAGGACGGCGATGGGGCGGTCGGCATGCTCGACGCCGGCGAACACCGCTTGCAGCCGATAGAAGTCTTTCTGCGCGATGGGGTCGAACTTGTGATCGTGGCAGCGTGCGCAGCCTATCGTCAGCCCGAGGAATGCGGTACTCGTCGTGGCGACCATGTCGAACAGGTCGTCGGAGCGCTGCTGGAGCCTGCCTTCGAGCGTGCCGTTGCCGACCATGTCGTGCGGCCCGGCGACGAGGAAGCCGGTGGCAGCCTGGGCGAGCGGATCGCCCTTGCCGACCACGTCGCCGGCGAGCTGCTCGCGCACGAAGCGCGCATAGGGGCGATCGTCGTTGAAGGCGCGCACGACGTAGTCGCGGTAGGGCCAGGCGCCTCGCCGCAGGGTGTTCCGCTCGTACCCGTCGCTCTCGGCGAAGCGCACCACGTCGAGCCAGTGGCGCCCCCAGCGCTCGCCGTAGCGCGGGGAGGCCAGCAGCCGATCGACCAGCCGCTCGTGCGCGCCCGGCCGTCGGTCGGCGACAAACGCCTCGACCTCCTCGGGGGCCGGAAGCAGGCCGGTCAGGTCCACGGTGACGCGGCGGACGTAGGTGCGGCGATCGACCTCGGGGGCGGGGGCGAGGCCGCGCGCCTGGAGCCCGGCGAGAATGAACGGGTCGATCGAGTTCTTCGCCCAGGAGAGGTCTTTGACCTTCGGCGGGGCCGGCCGGCGGATCGGTTGCAGCGACCACCAGTCGGGCCCGGCGCGCTTCGGCTCGCCCACGAGCTTGGGGGCGCGCAGGGCGCCGCCTTCCCACCCGGCGCCCGCGTCGATCCAGCGACGCAGCAACTCGACGTCGGCGGCCACCAGCGGGGCGCGCGGCGGCATCTTCTTGTCGCGCACGTGCGCGAAGAGCGAGCTGGCGCCCGACTTGCCGGGCACGAGGACACTGCCGTTGGTCCCACCTTTCAGCATGCGGTCGCGCGTCGTCAGGTCGAGGTCGCCGCGGGGGCGCGATCCACTGTGGCATTTCAGGCAGCGCGCTTCGAGGAGAGGGCCGATCTGCCGGGAAAAGGAAGGGGCCTCGGCGCGAGAAAGGGAGGGCGCCAGCAGCAGGGCGATGAGGGAACCGGGGAGAACGCGCATGGAGGCACCTTCGGCGCGGAGGAGGGTGGGCAGCGTTTCCAGCTTACCGCAACGAGGCGCGGAAACGCAAACGATTCCGCTTTCTCTCGGGGGGCCTTGACACTCAGCCGAGAGAGCAACACACTCACCAGCAGGCGCGCGTTCGCCCCTCGACTCTTCCGTGGGCCGCCATGAACTTTCCCCACAGCCCCGACCAACTGGCCGGCTGGCTCGAACAACACCTGGTCGGGCTGGAACTGGCCGCTCTGGTCGCCGAACTGGCCGCCCGGCGCGAGAGCGGG
This sequence comes from Gemmatales bacterium, assembly GCA_038239195.1. Taxonomy (GTDB): domain Bacteria; phylum Planctomycetota; class Planctomycetia; order Gemmatales; family Gemmataceae; genus JBBSEZ01. The sequence continues at coordinate 30,785 of JBBSEZ010000037.1, read as the reverse complement.
CCAGCGCCTTCGCTTCGCGCGCTGCTCGGTCCCTACTTGCCCGAGGTGCTCGGCGGCGGGCTCGGCGTGTTGCCCGCACAGCTCTTGCGCGAGCTCTGCTGTCACCCGCGCGCCTTGCTGGAGCTCCAGAAGCTCGTCCTCAGCGAGGGCGGGGTCTACTGGGGCCGCGTCTCCGCTACCCTCCAGGAGGAGGCGCCGGCCCCCCGGGCCCCTTGGGGCTGGAGCTCTACCGACGCCATGACGGGGGAGGCCTCCCGAGCTGCCTATCTGCATCGCCTGGCGAATGGGGCGCAGGAGTGGTTCGACCGGCGGCCCGCGCAGGCGCCCCAGGTGGGCCAGCGCCTCGGCGAGTTTCGGCAGGGCTGTTCGCGCTTGATCTTCGCGACGCACGACGCGCTGCCCCTCAGGGAGCAGGAGTGGCTTCGCGCGCGCGGGCGGCTCTGGGGGCAGCAGGTCGATCAGCACCTCGTCGCGCTGGAGAAGGGACTGGCCCCGGGCCGGGTGTGCCACGAGATGGACGACACCGTCCGGCGCATCGTCGAGGCGTTGCGCGCGAGAGCGGAGGGCGGGTGACCCGCTCTCAGTTCCGCATCAACCGCCGGAACAGCACGAGCCCCAGGGCCCCCATCAAGATGTTGGCGCCCCACACGAGCGGGGCCGGGTGGAAGCGCCCTTCCTTGGCCATGTTGGTGCCGCACAGCAGCAGCGGGTAGTAGAGGAAGACGATCGGCAAGAAGCAGGTGATGAACGAACTGAGGAAGTCGGATCGGCTGAACCAGATGCCGACCGGACAGCCCACCAGGATGAAGCACAGGCACCCCACGCTGAGGGCCGGGCGCATCTGGAGCTCGACGTCCAACTGGACGATCTGCTGCCGCTGCATCTTCTCGCGGGCCCGCAAGTTCTTGATGTGCTTCGGAAGGTCCTCCGGGGCCCCGTGCATCAACTGCTTGGCGGTCGCCGTCGCGATCGCCACCGCCGTCCGGTTCATCCGCTCCTCCAATTCGGCGCGCCGCGCCAGGATCTGCTGCCAGCTCATGGCCCGCGCCCGCGGGGCCCCGCCGTTCACCTCGCTCGGCAACGGGACCTCGAAGACCTTGTCCTCGAAGTAGCCGCGCGACCCGTCGTTGCCCGTGAACACCCCATTTTTCATGTGGATGTTCAGCTCCTTCTTGCGCGTATCGACCCGTAACTCGGCCTCGTGGGCGGTCGCGACGATGTCCGCCTGGCCGTTGGCCCCCTTGCGCTTGAAGATCGGGAGGATGAGCTTTCTTCCCTGCACGCCCTTCACGTACATTTCGTAGGGCAACTGGGGGTGTTTGATCATGCTCTGCCTCTGGAGCAGCGAGTAGATCAGCTCCTCGGCGTCGTTGAAGACCATCGTCCGCAGCAAGTGGTGCGTGTAGGGGATGGTGCGGTAGTACAGTCCCATCGTGCAGGCGCTCATCACCACCCCGAGGAGGATGCCCGCCTTGACGATGTGCAGCACGTTCACCCCCGACGACTTGATGGCCAGGATCTCGTTGTCCGCCGCCAGGCGCCCATAGACGACGCAGGTGGCAAACAGGGTCGTGGCGGGGATCGTGTAGGGCAGCGTGCTGGGGATCAGCAGCGGGATGGCGGCGATGATCTGGCCCGGCCCGAGCCCCTGCTGCGACGCCTCGGCAATGATGCCCGCCATCAGCAGGATGCCCGTGATGCCGACCAGCGACATCACGAACACCTTGCACAGCTCCCACATGATCATCCGGTGCAGGATGTTGCCGAACACGTCGTCCTCCGTTCCCGGGCCGCCCACCGCGCATCCATCCGCTGTCGTATCATCGGCTCGTCGGGGCTCACTACTTTAGTCCTTAGTCCGTAGCCCGTAGTGCTTAGCAAAGACAAAACACGCGGAACTGTCTTTGCGAAGAACCAAGCACTACGGACTACGGGCTCCTTCCATGACCCGCCTGAGCGGCCCGGTGACGCTTGGCACCAACTCCTTTTCGAGGCGCATCCCGCTTGCACCGTCGGTGCCGCGCCCCAGTTTACCGCGCGCCTTGATCTTGAGCAGTTGCTGGCTGATCGGGTGAAAGAGGTCAATCCCCAGGTCCGCGCGGCCCGGCGTGGCGGTGAAGTCGAGGTTGAGGTTGTTCCCATCCAGATCGACCGTCCCCCGCCCGCGCAGGCTGATGGCATTGCCGTACAGGTCGAGTTTTCCGACCCGTACCTGGGGCCCCTCGACGGCGAACATCACGTGCGCCTGCTCGAACGCCGTCCGGTCGGGCAGGCGCAGGCCAAAGGCCTTCAACAGGTCGAGCAGAAGGGGGAGCCGGCCAATCTTGCCGTTGTAGACGTCGATGCGGCCGTTGCCCTTGAGCCCGAGCAGGTCGTTGCCCTCGCCCATCAGGTGGAGCGACGCTCGGGCCGGGCCCTCGAGCTGCGCCTCCGGCGCCGACGATCCCAGGTTGCGGCGCCCGAAGTCTTCCAGCTTCAAGCCCAGGGCGTCCAGCTTCACGTCGTAGCGCATCACCTGGCCCACGTCGATGCGCCCCTCGCCGCTCAGCGTCCCGCCGAACAGGTCGGCCTTGAAGTCGTAGAGGCGCAGCACGTCGGGGGCGTCGGGCCAGACCTCCAGCCGGCCCGACAGGTTGGTCAGCGGCTGGCCCAGCACGCCTGCCTGGCGCAGCAAGATCCCGCCCGTCACGCCGCGCATCTGCCGGCCGTCGTGGTGGCCGTGGCACGACACCTGGCCCTGCACCCCCGTCAGCTCCACGCCCGCTTTCAGGCTGGAGTCGTGGAGCAAGGCCCCGCCGTCCCACCACACCTTGAGCGGGCCCTGCCCCGGCGCCGCGTCCAGCGTCAATTTCGTGTCCACGTCGAGCCGGCCGGCCAGGTGAAGCGGCAGCAGCGCCTTGCGCATGGGCTCGGGCAGCGCGCCCAGGAACGCCTCGTCGGGCACCAGTTCCTGGGCGCGGATGTTGTGCAGCCAGGCCAGGAACCCGCCCCCCGGCTTGAGCTGGATCACCCCGGCCGTCAGGCCCAGGGCCGCCTTGCCGTGACGCGCCCGGAAGTCGTGCAGGTAGACGCAGCTGTGCGAGTAGCGCACCGACCCCGCCACCTGTTCGAGGGCGTAGTCGAAGAAGGTCGGCTTGAGCGTACACCCCTGGATCTCGACGCCGACGTCGATGTCCTGCGGCTGTCCGGGCCGGTCGATCACCTCGGCGGTAAAGTTCATGCGCCCCGCCAACCGCAAGGTGAGCCAGGCGTTGAAGAGCGCCTGCCGGTCCGGCTGCCCCGGCGGGGCCAGCGCCTGGCCAAACTCGTTGTCGAGATTGATGCTGCGCCCTCGGATGAGCAGATGCACCCGGTCGGCCCTCCGCCCGGCCGTGCGCGGGTCGGCGACCATCCCGGGCGGGGGCGGGGGCGTTCCATGGGAACGGCCCTCGACCAAGATCTCCCCACCCGCGTGCCGGCCCCGGAAGCCCCTGCACTCCCAGTGGTCGGGGTGGAACACGAGCGTCCCGCTCACGTCCTCGAGCGGGTAGGGGAACAGGTCGTACTTGACCGCCATCTCCCGGAAATCGACCGTGAAGACGTTGTGTACCTTCTCCTCGCCGAGGGGGCGCCGCAAGGCCGCGTGGAAGTCGGCCTTGCCCATCGGCCTGGCGCGCAGCCCCAGGCGGCGGCTCGCCTCGGGCCGAAACTGCGCCGCCACCTGGACGGTGTCTTCCCCCAGCGCCTGGAGGGCGGTGAAGAGCTTGTCGTCGAGCACCAGCCCCTTGCCGCGGACGTCGACCTGGACGGCGCTGGTGGCGAGCGGGCCGCGAATGGTCCCACTCACGCTCACCGGGCTCCCCCCTGCTTCGCCGCGCAGGTCGAACGTGAAGTCGCGCTCCGGAGCGTTGGCCGTCTCGATCTCGATGGTCCCCCGGGCGCCCTGCACCGGGTAAGGGAAGTGCGAGCAGACGGCGCTCATGCCTTCCGCCTGGAGCGACCAGTGGCGCTTCGTGGGGCGATCTCTCCCTCGCTTGTAGGTGTGCTCGATCGTGAGCAGGCCCGTCGGGGCGTAGTCCTTCTGCACCCAGTCCAACTCCGCCGGCAACTTCGCCAGGAGCTCGGGCGTGATCGACAAGTGCTCGACCTTGGCTTCGAGCTCGCTGACCAGGTCTTCCAGGTCGGGGGAGCTTTTCCCCTCCGGCGCCTTCAGGTCCTTGACCGACACCGTCAGCCGGGCGGGGCCACAGTTGGCGCTCAGCGTGGCGGTCGGGACCGCCCCATCGACGCACTTTGCCTCGACGGTCAGTTTGGTCAGCGGCGAGGGCAGCCGGGCGTGGTCCAGCTCGCCGTCGGTCAGCTTGGCGTTGATTGCGTAGTGGAAGGGCCGTTGGTCCTCGGGGTTGCAGTCGAGGCGGGCCTCGACCCTGCCGGTACCGCGGAGCTGGCGCAGGTGGGCCGCGAGCTCGGGACACGGGCCAGCCAGGCGCTCGATGAGGTCGGGGCCGACGGGGACTTCGGGCAACGAGAGGGTAATGCGGGCGGCGAGGGTGGCGCGCGGCACGGTGGCGGAGATCTTGACCAGGCCGACGACGTCGGCACGGCCCGTGCCCTCGACGATCAGGGTCGGCAGCGGGTCGTTGACGACGGTGAGATCGACGTCCTTGAGCTCGAGCAGCGGCGCGTGCGCGGAGAGCGAATGGTCCTCGAAGACGATGGTGCCGCCCTTGATGACGACGGTGGGCATGCGCTCGTTGAGATCGACGGGGCCGAGGACGTCCTTGACGTTGAAGCTGCCGTCGCGCTCGCGCACCAGGCGCAGCTCGGGGCGCGTCAGCTCGACCTTGGACACGCCCATCTGCCCGGCGAGCATGTGTTCCTTGTCGGGGAAGATGACGGCGGAGGGGACGTAGAGAAAGATGCTGCGCTCGAGCCGATCGCTGCGGCTCATGCGGAGGTCCTGCACGACGATCCCGCCGAGCAGGCGCATGTGGGCGGACTCCAGGGTGACCGTGACGTTGAGGAAGCGCACGCCGAGCTTTTCGAGGACGAGCCGGCGCACCGCTTCCGGGTTGGTGCAGGCCTGGTAAGCCAGGCCGACCGCCAGCAGCGCCCCCAGCCCGGAGAAAACCAGGCCTCGCACCAGCCATTTACGCATAGCCCGTAGCCCGTAGTCCGTAGTCCGTAGCAAAGACGTGACCGGCGACCAGGCCCCTCCCCTGACAACGACATGTCACCCCCAGAGCGGGCGGGATAGTACGCAACGACCTCGCCCGCGTCAACGACAGATTGCAGGGCACCGTGGCAACCTCCTGGCGCCCTGGTAGAATGGCGAGGCAAAGCAGGGCCCGCCCCTCTTGGCTTTGCCAAGAACTGCGGACTAAGGACTACGGACTAAAGCGATGTCACTCCCTCACCTCGCCCTGCTTCGCCAGACCGCCCCGCAGCCGTCGATTGCCGACGTTGCCGGCGAGGTGCGTCGCCAGTGGCAGGCCTCGCGCCTCCCAACCCAACTGAAACAGGGCGATCGCGTCGCCGTCGGCGTCGGCAGCCGGGGCATCGCCAACCTCGCCGCGATCGTCAAGGCGACCCTGGAGGCGTTGCGCGAGCTGGGCGCCCGGCCGTTCGTCGTGGCGGCGATGGGCAGTCACGGCGGCGCGACCCCCGACGGGCAGCGCCAACTGCTCGCCGAGTACGGCGTCAGCGAGCCGGCGCTGGGCGTGCCGGTCAAGACGGACATGACGACCGTGAAGATCGGCACGAATAGCTGGGGCGAGCCGGTCTTCTGGGACAGGAACGCCCTGGAGGCCGACGCCGTCGTCGCCGTCTCGCGCATCAAGCCGCACACCGACTTCCGGGGCCAGTTCGAGAGCGGGATCGCCAAGATGCTGGTGATCGGGCTGGGCAAGCGCGACGGGGCCTCGCAGCACCATCGCTGGGGCATCCGCGGGCTGCGCGACATGCTGCCCGAGACGGCCAAGGTGGTGCTCGAAAAGACGCCCTTCGTCGCCGGCCTCGCCGTCCTCGAAAACGCCCACGAGCAGACCGCCCGGCTCCAGGTCGTCCAGAGCGAAGACCTCTTCGCCGTCGAGCCGAAGCTCCTCGAAGAGGCGCGGGCGCTTTTGGGCCGGCTGCCGTTCGACCAGCTCGACCTGCTGGTGATCGGCGAGATCGGCAAGAACTACAGCGGGGCGGGGATCGACCCCAACGTGGTGGGCCGGCTGCTGATGGAGACGGAGCGCGAGCCCGGCACGCCGAGCGTCACGCGCATCTGTGCCCTCGACCTGTCGCCAGAGAGCCACGGCAACGGCACCGGCTGCGGCATCGCCGACCTCACCACCGACCGGCTGCTGGCCGCCATCGACCCGCTGCCGTTTCGCATGAACACGCTGACGGCTTGCTTCCTTTGGCGGTCGAAGCTCCCGATCGCCTTCTCGACGGATCGCGAATGTGTCGAGATGGGCGTCGAGACGTGCTGGCAGCCCAACCGCGACGCGGTGCGCCTGGCCGTCATCCCCAACACGCTCGAACTGGCCGAACTGTGGGCGTCGGCGCCCCTCGTGGAGGAGGCGAAAAAGCGCGAGCACCTCGAAGTGGTGGGCGGGCTCGAGCCGATGCCGTTCGACGTGCGCGGGAACTTGAAGCAGGAGGAGCTGTTCCCGCACAGCGTGCGCGGGCGGCGCGGCTGAGGCGCTTCCTGTTCCCCGGCCGGCGCGGCGGTTACGATGCCCTCTCCCAAAGAGGTCGTCCCATGCTGGAGCTCGCTGCTGACACCGGCCCCGCTCGCCCCGCCTCCCGGCGCCGCGCACCCCCTCTGGCGCAACACGGCCGTCGAAAAGTGCCGCGCCCTCGCTGCCCCCGCCTCGCTCTTCAGCGATCCTGGGTGTTCGCGCAGTCATCTCCGCTCGCCATCGTTGCTCTCGCTCTTTGCCATACCTCGGGATACGGGGCATGCCAGCGGGAAGGATGGGAAAGAACGCAACCGGAGATGGAAGGGGGAAGCGGGCCTCGCCCGCGTGCTGCAAGTGCTCGCCGACGACGCGGAGGAAGGGATCGAATGCGACCGAACAAACGCCCTGACGTCCTGGAATCTTGTGCCGGGCCAGGTCCACTAGCTCGCGCTACGATCTTCCTTCAAGGAACTTGGCGGGGCGCTCCCGGAATCGTTGCCTCGCCCTCCTCTCGGCCCCCTTCCCTTTCTTGTTGTTCGGGCGCCCGCCCTCTGCTAGAGTAACCGCGATCGACACCTCTGCTCGAGAAGGAAGGCACCCATGAAGCGCACGACCCTCTTTTGCCTGTTGCCCCTCGGCGGTCTGCTCCTGGTCGCCCAGCCGGCGCGGGTGGCGACGCCGGCCCCCGTGCAGGAACTGCGGACGCAGAAGGTGGGGGAAGTCACCTACTTCCACGTCCGCCTGGAAATGCCCAAGGACATGGTGCAGGACGTCGAGCGCCCTGGCCGAGGCTTCGTGCCGAGCACGGGGCCGTCGCTGGCCCCGCGCCTGGTCGGGCCCGCCGATCAGGTCCGCGTGGTCTGCCAGCGCATCGACCCGAACGCGCGCGCAGGCGGCCCGGGTGGTGTACCCCCCGCTCCACCTGCCCCAGTGCCGGGCAAGGAGAAGGAGCTCGACAAGGGCAAGGGCGTTCCTCAGCCTCGCACGCCGGTCGAAGTACAGGGGCTCGAGTTCGTCGGCCGCGTCGAGGCCAAGGGCGAGGTGAAGATGAAGCTCGTCTACCCGGTTGCCGGCCGACGTCCGCGCCTGATCGGGCGACTGGTGCGCACGCCTCCCGCCCCGGTGTGGAAGGAGGCCGAAGTCCTCCTCGACTTCGGCAAGGCGAGGAAGGTGGCCATCCCCGCCGAGGCCGCCCGCCGGAAGGAGCAGGAACCGCCCGTCCGCGACGACCTCGAAGGGCTGTGGGCCGTCGCCCAGGTGGACCAGTTCGCCGACCTCGACAACGACGTGCGCGACTTCGGCTTCTACAGTTTCGCCGCCACGGCGGTCGCCCGGAAGTACGGCGTCCGCGGCCTCGCCGGGAGGCCGGGGCGAATGGGAGCGCGTGGCGGCGAAGGCGGTCGAGGCCCTGCCTTCGAGGTCCGGGAGCTTTACGAAACCACCACCGGGGCGGCGGCGATCGCCGAGTCGCTCCAGCTGCGTCGCATGAACGGTGTCGCCCCGCGGGCCAACGATAAGCGGATGATCCCGATCGCCAAGCTCCGCGGCATCGACGTCGCCGAGCACCCGTGGAAGAAGATGATGGCCGACAAGAAGCCGGCCCCCGAGGCGTTCGCCCGCATGGTGCCGCACGACAACTACTACGTCCACTTCAAGGGGATCGCGCGCTTCCTCGACTTCAGCGAGCTGCTCGACCAGTGGGGCACAAACCTGACGCGGGCCTACGACGCGACCAGCCGGGACCATCGGCTCAAGGAACGCTATCAGCAGCAACTCTGCCTGCGCAGCACCCAACTGGGCAGGACACTCGGGCCGCTGGTCATCAAGGGCATCGCCATCACCGGCAACGACGCGTACCTCCGCGAGGGGTCGGACGTGGCCGTCCTGTTCCAGGTGGTCTCGGACAAGGCCTTCCGCGGCGCCGTCCAGCCGTTCCTCGCCGAGGCGCGCAAGAAGTTCGGGGCCGAGCTCCAGGAGAGCAAGGCCGACTACGCGGGCGTCAAGATCGAGAGCTTCGTCACGCCGCTGCGCGAGGTCAGCCTGCACCGGGCGACCGTCGGCGACGTCGTAATCTACGCCAACTCGCCGGTCGGCCTGCGCCGCGTCCTCGATGCCCACCAGGGGAGGATCAAACGGCTGGCCGACTCGCTCGACTTCCAGTACGTGCGGACGATATTCCGCTACGACGACAAGGAGGAGGACGGCTTCGCCTTTCTGTCCGACGCGTTCATCCGCAACCTGGTCGGCCCGGGGAGCAAGATCAAGGAGCGCCGCCGGCTGGAGGCGCTGGTCAGCCTGCACATGCTCACCCACGCCGCCCTGTACACCGCCTGGGAGACCGGCAAGCCGCCCGCGTCGAGCCCGAAGCTCTTCGAGGTGAGCACGCTGCGGGCCGAAGAGGTGCCGATGGCCGGGGGCAAGCCGGCCTGGTGGGACACGGCCAAGCAGGTCGCGCGCTCCGACGTCTACAACACCATCCACTTCGCCACGCCGCTGGTCGAGGTGCCCCTCGTCGAGGCGACGCAGACCGAGGCGGACGAATACGAGCGCTTTCGGCTGGAGTACCTGGGGCTGTGGCGGCAGTACTTCGACCCCATCGGCATGCGGGTGTCGATGAAGGACGACAAGGTGAAGCTCGACACCTACATCCTGCCCCTGATCGAGAACAGCCGATACAACGAGTTGCGCCGCATCACGGGGGAGAAGTCGGTCAAGTTCGATCCGGGGGCCCTCGGCGACAAGACGTTGATGCAGTACGTGGTCCGCCTGAGCAGTAACGTGCGCGACCGCGATTCGCTCCTCGGCTTGTTCGGAGGGCGCGGACGGGGGGAATTCGACCTCATGACGCTGCTCGCGTCGGCGCTCGACCCGGTGGGCGACTGGTTCCTGCTCCGCGTGGACGATAGCCCGGTCTACGAGAAACTCGTCAAGCTCATGGAGCGGTCGAACGACGGCGGCGACGTGGACGTGGACGAGGTGGCCAAGCAGATCTGGTCGCTGCCGGTCGCCATCGGCGCGGACGTCCGCAACCCGCTGGTCTTCGCGGGCACGCTGGCGGCGTTGCGGACGTCGGTGATGGCGTCGTTGCCGGGGGCGGTGACCTGGGGGCCGATGGAGAAGAAGTATAAAGAGGTCTCCATCGTCCGGGTCGGGGCGACGCCGGCCGGGCGGCAGCTAATGGGCGGGGCGGTCGGCGGCGCGCGGCGCGACCGCAAGGACGGCTTCCTGCCGGCGGTCTACTACGCCACGATCGACGGCGGCTTCTACCTGACGCTGAACGAGGGGATGATGCGCAGCCTGATCGACGGCGCGCAGGCCAAGCGGGACGGCAAGGGGACGGTGGAGGTCGCCACCTCTCTCTACCTGGCGCCGAAGGCGGCCGAGCACGTGAAGGGGTTGCTGCGCCGGCTGCTGGAGCAGCAGACGCACCAGCAGGCGCGGACGGCGCTGCCGATCTGGCACGCGCTGTACAAGGCGGGCGTCGTCGCGCCGGACGCCAGGCCGGAGCAGGCACAGGAGGCGGCCTACCGCTACCTGGGCTACGTGCCGGTCAGCCCGGACGGGACGGCCTACCGCTACGACGGCAAGTACGACGAGGTGGTCAACGAGCGGCACGGGTCGATCCGCAAGCCGACGCCGAAGACGACCACGGCCGAGGGCTCGCCGATGAACTTCCTTTTCGAGCAGTTGCGGTCGGTGCGGGCCGACCTGCGGTTCCGCGAGGACGGCATCCACACGGTGCTCACGCTGGAGCGGGGGGCCAAGAAGGAGAAGTAGGCGGCAAGGCCATCCTGGGGCCGAACGACCCCCAGAACCAGGTCTCGACCGCCTTCACGCCAGGCCAGGACCGGCTCATCCGAGCGCTGACCGCGGCCTTCAACGCCAAGGTGGCGGACGTCTACACGCCGTTCGTCGGCCACGAGTTGGACTACGCCTACCTCGGGAGCGGCAACGTCTACCCCAACGACAAGGGGTACGCGGCGACCGCCGCACAACTCATGCGGTCGCGCAGGCCCCGGGACCGGCACGTTGACGCTCCTGGTGATCGGCGCGGCAGCCGCAGCGGCACGTGGTGGGCGCCGGCGACCACGAGAGAATGGCAAGCACTCCAGCGGTCCGGGCCCGTCGCGTTGACGCCGTTGCCGGTGAACTGCCCGAAGTGTGGCGTGCGGCCGAGCTCTCCCCTCGCCGGCACCAGCGTGGGCTTCCCCACTGACCCCGGCGAATCTGCCGTCCGATCGCTGCGCTAACTATGCGCCCCGCTGTCCACGTTCTTGCGCGTGAGGTCGTGGAGCGCCGGGGTGGTGTCGATGCGGTTGTCGCGCAGCTCCAGGGCGTCCTCGTGGACCTCCACCTCGCGCAGGTCCCCGCTGAAACGCTTGGTGTCCTGTTCGAGCCCCTGGCGCGCTGCCCGCGCTGTGGCGATGACGTGTTCCAGTTTTCCGGCGTCGAGCCAGAGGTCGCCACACCGGGGGCACTTGTCGAGCAGGATGCCGCTGTCCCCGGCGTAGTTGAAGGGCCTCATCCCGAGAGCACAGCGAGGGCAGGGCAAGCCTGTTAGCAGTTCCTCGTCAGCGGCGGGGGCCGTTTCTCGGATGGGCTGGCCCACGGTGAGGGGGGCGGCGCTCTCGATGAGGTCCTTCAGTTGCTCCGGTCCCAACCAGCGACCCCCACACCGGCCACAGCCCGCGACGTCGGGGAATTCGGTCGCGGCCAGGGGGAGATTGCATCGCGGGCAGGTACTCATGACTCGGGCCTCCCAGGGGGCGTGGGCGCAAAGTGACTTGCAGAATCTTTAGCAAAGGGTGTGCCAAGCATTCTGCTGCCCCCGGTCAGGCGACGGGAAGACGCAAGGGCCGGCCAGGCCCTCCTGTTGCGCGCAGGAGCGAAAAGTGCTTGACGGGGAGCATTGGGTGCCCGAGGATGGCGCGACTGCCCTGGTCCAGGACTGTCGTGGCCCACAGGCGACCCTCGTCGCGATTCGGCCCAAACGAGAAGGTGTGCCCCAGTGGCCGTCAACAATTCCCCCGGGTGCCTGCGCCTCCATGCACTCCTCCGGCAATTGCAGCAGCAGCTCGCGCAGTCCTCCCAGCACCTGCGTGGCCCCGATCCACCAGCACGCTCTCCAGAACCAGATCGACGAATGGCAACAGACCGTCGATCTGCTCGAGCAGGAAATCCAGGCGACCGAAGAGGAAGACCGACAAAATGGCTGTGACCAGCTACCGACCATCGAGGTGCTTCCCAAGGTCAGCCCGCAGAACATCCAGGTGACGCACGGCCCGAGCCCGAAGAACGCCCGCAGTAAATCGGCCCTCGCCATCAACCCGCTGAGTTCGGACCGGATGGTCGGTCGTCCAAGAAGTTCACCGAGCCTGCTCCCCGTGAGTTTGAGCTGAAATTTCAGGAATGTCTGCGACCGAGAAACCGACGCATCGTCGAGTTGTGGATTAGGTTCGCTGCCGATTCTATTCGATGACCCAACTCCGACGGCCACGTGCCGTAGCACGATCGAAGAGCGTGGGTAGTGTGGTCCGCGCGAGGCGCCCGGTCAGAGCATCGGCACCCGCGATTGCTGTAGGACCAGGCCGGTGTGGTCTCCGGCCCGGAAATTGTGACCGAAAATCAACGCGGCGGACACGGGGAACGCGATTTGCAGCGGCGGTTCTGGTGGACGTCGCTCCCGGCCTTACAGGAGGAACCCATGAACGAGCTGATCCAGAGGGCCCCACCCACGACAGGGCGCGGCGGGCGGAAGTTTCTCGCCTTGTTCGGCACCACCTTGGTTGTCGGCGTCGCGCTGTACGCGTCCGGTTCCTCGCTGCCGCCGGCACCCGCCGACGATGCGAAGGACAAGAAGGTCGCGGCCCCCACCCCCAGCGCCGTGGCGGCCGCCAACAAGTTCCTCGCCGGGCTGGACGCCGACCAGCAGAAGAAGGCGACGTACGAGTTCGGCAGCGCGAAGAAGTCTGCCTGGTCCAACCTTCCGGTGACCTTTGTGCCTCGCAACGGGGTTCAACTCGGGGACCTGACCAAGCAGCAACGGGCCCTGGCGATGGGCCTGGTCGCCTCCGTACTCAGCAAGGGCGGCTACCAGAAGGTCATCGACATTATGGACGGCGATCAACAACTGAAGGAGGGCAAGGGCGCGAAGGGAAAGGGTGGCAAGGGCAAGGGCGGCAAGGCGATGTTCGGTGCGGATAAATACTATCTGGCGGTCTTCGGTCGGCCTTCCGAGACGCGGCCGTGGATGGTGCAATTCGGCGGCCACCACCTCGGGATCAACGTCACGGTGATCGGCAAGCATTTCGTACTCACGCCGACGCACACCGGCGCTCAGCCGGCGCTGTTCAAACGCGGCGGCAAGGAGGTGCGCCCGCTCGGCCTTGAAAACGACACCGCGTTCAAGCTGGTGGGTGCCCTCGACAAGAAGCAGCGGGCGCAAGCGATCATCGGGGACCGGCCGCAACAGGAGTTGTTGCTGGGGCCCGGGCGCGACGGTAAGAAGGCCCCGCCGCCGGAAGGGGTCAGCGGCTCGGCGCTGACGCCCAAGCAGCAGGCGATGCTGCTGGACGTGATCGGCGCGTGGGTGGACATCGTGGGGCCCGGTGCGGCCAAGGCGTGGATGGAGGAGATCAAGGGAGGCATCGGCAAGACGCACTTCGCGTGGAAGGGGCCGACCGCCCAGGGCAGCGCGGCCTACTTTCGGGTGCAGGGGCCGACCGTGTGGATCGAATACGCGCCCCAAGGCGGAACCGATCACATTCACACGGTGGTCCGCAATCCGAAAGATGACTACGGGGCCGGGCGATTGAAAGCAAAGGAGTGACGCCGCTCGCGGGCCATCCTCCCATCAGGGGCGGCCAGTGATGGTTGGCCGCCCCAGCGGTTAGTCCCCCCTCGTTCCGCCAGACGCTCGACGGAGCGCCTGGTCTCCGCTCCTCGCCGCCCCCCTCATCCGCCCCTCGTTCCACGGCCGCCCATTTCGTCTGCCGCCTGACCGACAGGGGACTCATCAAGTGGTCTGGGAGGAGCTCCTGGGCGAGGCGGACTTTGCCTTGTCGGCGGACGCGCCGCTGACGCTGGCGTCGTACGTCGGCGGCGACTGCCCCGAGGCGTTCGTCGAGCCAAGGGCGATCAGCGCCGCGCTCCCGGAGATGCCGCTGTTCCTCACTCCCGAGGTCTACGTTCCGGTGCCTCTGGAAGCCGCCTACCGCTCGGCCTGGGACGGTTTGCCAGCGTTCTGGCGAGGCATCCTGGAAGCGCCCGCCCCTTCTTGATCCCTGCACCAGCGAGACGAGGAGCTCGCTCGACCTCAAGGGGCTGGCCGCGGCGATCGGCGGGACGAAGTCATCCCAGGCCTGTCGTTGTCTCTCGGCTGGCCAGCCGGTGTAATGCTCTCTCCCCCTCCTTGCAGAGGCAAGGCCCTCCCGGAGACGTGCCATGACCCCCGCCATTCGCGCCGCCGAAACGGCCGAGGTGCCCTTCTCCCTGCACCGCTACGAGCACGACCCGAAGGCGGAGTCGTTCGGCCTCGAGGCCGCCGAGAAGCTCGGCGTGCCCCCGGAGCGCGTCTTCAAGACGCTGGTCGTCCAGGTGGACGGCAAGCAACTCGTCCTCGCCGTGCTGCCCGTGACCGCCCGGCTCGACCTCAAACGCCTGGCATCCGCGCTCGGCGGCAAGAAGGCCGACCTGGCCGATCCCGTCGCGGCCGAGCGCGCCACCGGCTACGTCGTGGGCGGCATCAGCCCCCTGGGCGGGCGCAAAAAGCTGCCGGCGCTCCTCGACGCCAGCGCCCTCGCTCACGCGACGATCCTTGTCAGCGCCGGGCAAAGAGGCCTCCAGATGGAGCTCTCGCCCAACGACTTGCTGCGCTCGACGGCGGCAACGACGGCGGACCTGGCGGCAACGTCGCGTTGACAAAACGACGTTCCCGACCGAACAATGTGGCGGCAGGATGCCCGTCCGAAGGGGGAGGCAAGGAGGCCCGAGCATGTTCGTTTGGAATGGATGTCGGCGAAGGGGGAAGCTGCTCCTCGCGGCTGGCGCGCTGGCGCTGGCCCTCGGGGCGATCATCGCCCTGAAGAAATATGACTTGGAGCGATTCCAGGCCGACCCGGAACGGCTGGAAAAGTTGCGCCAGGCCCCCCTGCTGAGCCTCGGCGGGCCGACCGCCTCGGGCGATTGGCCGCAGTGGCGCGGCCCTAACCGCGACGGGCTCTCGACCGAGGTCGGGCTGCTCCGCGAATGGCCCGAAGGCGGGCCCCGCCTGCTGTGGGAGGCGCCGAGCGGGCGCGGCTTCTCTTCCCTCGCCGTGGCCCAGGGCCGCATCTTCACGATGATGCAGGACGAGCCGCACCGCGACGCGAAACCGGGGACGCCGACCTGGGAAGCAGTCGTCTGCTGGGACGCGGAGACGGGACAGCAACGGTGGCGCTTCGGCTACCTCAACCGCTACGACGAGCGCTTTGGCTCTGGGCCGCGCTCCACCCCGGCGGTGGACGGCAACCTCGTCTACGCCGTGGGGCCGACCGGGATCTTTCACTGCCTGCGCGCGGATACCGGCGCGAAAGTGTGGCGGCGCAACCTCCTCGAAGAGTTTGGCGCCGACCTCCCGCGCTACGGCATGGCGTTCTCCCCTCTGGTGCAAGGCGACCTGGTCTTCACCACGCCCGGCGGGCCCAACGGCGGGGCGGTGGCCGCCTTCGACAAGCGGACCGGCAAGCTGATCTGGAAGTCGCTTGACGACCCGATCGGCTACAGTTCGCCGGTGATGACCCGGGCCGCGGGGAAGAGCCAGTTGCTGGTCCTGACTAACAAGGGCCTGGTGAGCCTGCGCCCGACCGACGGGCACGTTTACTGGCGCCATCCGTGGGAGGTGGCCAATGGCTTCAACATCGCCACGCCCATCGCCTTCGGCGACTACGTCTTTCTCTCGACGGGCTACGGCAAGGGCTGTGCGCTGGTCGAGGTGAGCGCGGCGGAGGACGGTTCGCTGCGCGCAGGCACCGTCTACGAGCACAACCGCATGCGGAACTACTTCGCGAGCAGCGTGCGCTACAAGGACCACCTCTACGGCTTCGACGACGTCAGCCTGGCGTGCCTGGACCTCCGCAGCGGCAAGGTCGTCTGGCGCGAGAAGGGCCGGCTCGGCCTCAAGAAGGGATCGCTGCTGATCGCCGATGGCCAGTTGATCGTGCTGGGCGAGCACGGCCGGCTGTCCCTGGCGGACGCGACGCCGGAGGGCCATCGCGAGAAGTCGTGGTTCCAGGTGTCGCCCAACAAGTGCTGGACCGTGCCGATCCTCGCCGGGGGGCGCCTCTACGTGCGCGACGAAGGGCGCCTCGTCTGTCTGTCGCTGCGGAAGTGAGGCTGGGGGCCACGGCTCGACCAGGAGAGAGAAGAAGCGCCCTTCACCCGCCAGCGGAATAGAGCGCTCGGACCAGGGCCCGACACGAGGGCAGCCGCTCCTCGGGCCGGGGCGATAACGCCCTCGCGATGATCGGGCGCAGGGCAGGCGGCAAGAACGCGAGCTCGACCTCGCCCCGGGCTCGCTGCGCAACCTGCTTCTCGCCCTCGGCCGTGAACGGGAGCTTGCCCGCCACCAGCTCGCAGAACGTCAGCGCCAGGCTGTACTGGTCGAACGAACGGCTGATCTTGCCCGCGAACGCCTCGGGCGGCGCGTAGTACGGGGTGAAGGCCCCTGCCCAGGTCAGCACCGTGGCGCCCCGCCGTATCGCACGGCCCCACGGGACGTGCCCGGGCGAGCTATAGCAGACAGTCGTCATCTCTTTCGCGCCCGGTTCGCGAGGCATCGCCACCGCCACCGCCACCCCCGTCCCCGACGCGCCGGGCGCCCGCAAGGAGGCGAACGTGCCCAGGTCGCCGACCTTGCACCACACTCGCCCCACGTGCAGCAGGTTGGCCGGCTTGACGTCCAGGTGAAGCAGGTCGTACTGCGACTGGAGACAATCGAGCGCCTCGGCCGCGAACTGGAGCATCGATAGCCCGGTCGCTGCCACCTGCGAAAAGGGCTCGTTGCGCCGCAGGACCGCAAAGAGGTCGCCCAGCGAGCCATCGGCCAGCTCGACGACGACCATGAGGCTGTCCGCGGTCGCCTCGATCCGGTGGATGGACAGGATCATCGGGTGGTCGATCCCTCGGATGCGGTCCAGGGCGGTCAGCTCCATGCAGGCGCGGACCGGGTTGTGCATGATCTTCACGGCTCGCTGCTGCCCGTCGGGGCAATCGACCGCCCAGACGTGCCCGAACCCTCCTCTTCCCAGGTGCCGCCCCAGCCGATAGCCGGGGATCACTTCCGTGCCGCGCCGGAAAGGCCGCGCCGGTTTGGGCGCTTTCTGCCGAGCCTCGAGGGGGCGGGGCGCGCCGTGCATCTTCTCTTCCAACCCGTGTACCCAACCGACGCGCTTCAGGTCGGCGATGCGTTGCCCCAGCGCGGCGGCCAGCTCGGGGCAGTCGCGACACAGTTCTTCGGCGGAGACGTCCCGCCTCTGCTCGAACAACTCCTCCCAGCGCAAGAGGAGGTCTGCGACCGGATCGTCCGTCACGTGTCGGCCCTCGTTCCTCGCCCCTCTGAAGGGCAGATTTCAATCCTTCGGCGACTGGCAGGAGTTGGTGTGCTGTAGGACGGCTCTCCCGAGCCGTCCTACAAGCATGCCTTTTCCTGCCGGTCGCCTTACAAAGGATGCCCTCCAGACAGCGCGCGGGTGAGGTGCAACCGGGCGGATTGCCAGCGGCGCTTGACGGTGCGCAGGGAGACGTCGAGCACCTCCGCCGCCGATTCCTGCGTCAGCCCCTCGTACCAGAGCAGCCCGAAAAGCTCGCGTTCCTGCTCGGGCAGCGCCTCGATGCGCTCGTGGAAGAGCCTCCACTCCTCCAGCGAGGACGGTCCTGCCGCCGCGTCGGGCTGTGCATCGAGCGCCCGGCCCGCGCCGTCGCTGTGGTGCCGGGGCGCGTGCCCGTGGGGGCCGAGGTGGTGGTCGGCCAAGTCGAGCAGCTCGCGCCGGATTTGCAGCGCCGCCAGGTTGTAGAAGTGCCGGGACGACTCCGGGGCGGCGCCTGCCAGCGCACGGTGCAGCCGGATCAGGGCGTTCTGCAAGACGTCGTCCGTCTGCTCCCAGCGCCCGACGCCGGGGAAGCCCTGGAGCATCCGACTCGCCAGCCGGCGGAGCTGCGCGGAGGCGTGCTCGATCAGGGCGCCGCGCGCCCGCTCGTCGCCCGCGCGAAGCCGGTGGAGCAGATTGGTCGTCTCCCCGGTAAGTGGTGACGTCACGCGGTCCTCGCTGTTCCCTTCCACCGTTCCTTGCGGGAGCGGGCGGAAAAGAGGCCAAATTGTCCTCGATCTTTTGTTGACGCAGGAAAACGGTATGTCAGGATTGAATTGTCAGCAACTTTCACGAGCCCTCGAACGCCTCCCCGCTTCGCGAAGCGGGGGACGAGCGGGCCGGCGGGCCCTTGGGGGAATTGGTTGGCCCGTCCCGAACGTTCCTCCCGCAAGGAGGAGCATCGGACGACGGTTGCCGCGCGGGAAAGGAAGGGCAGTATGGACGAAGCAGGTCCCACCGCAGACGTTCGCCTTGGCGCGATGTTCGAGGGCCCGCAGCGGTGCTTGTCGGCGGAGGAGGTTGCCCGGGAGACGGAGCGGTTACTGGCGGTCTGCGCCGAGAAGGGCGTTGGGGAGGTCGTCGGCGACGCGTGTACGTGCCCGGAGTTGCTGGAGGCGCTGGCCGTGGCTTGCCACCGGGGCGGGCTCTCCTCGGCGGGCCAGTACTTGACCTACCTGGCGAGGCCTTATGACTGACCCGCCGACCGGCACCACGACCGCGCCCTCGCTCGGAGTGGTTTCGCGAACGGAGGAACTGCGCTGAACGACGTCGCGGGCCCGCGGCCCACCCGAAAAGCGGTATAATGCCCCACGCCGCCATCAGGGCCTTTTTCCGTGGAGGCGATGCCGATGCCATTGCTCTTGAAGTGGTCTGCTGCCGCTCTGGCCTGCTTCCTCGTCGGCGCCCTCGCCTGGGCGGCCCCTGCTCCGCCCATCAGCAAGGAGGGCAAGCCCTCGCCGCCGTTCGCGGGCACCGCCCTTCCCGAACCGCCCCGGCAGAGGCAGGCCTGGGCGCCCCCCAAGACGACCCTTCCCGGTCCTCTCCTCACGGCGACGCGCGCGCTCTTCCAGGCCGGCCTGGCCGACCCGCGCGGCTGCGAGTATCGCGCCCTCGACGTCGGCACCGGCAGTTGCTGGTCGGGGGACGGCGGCATCGTCCAGACGCACGGCTGGCTCCTACCAGCCCGCGCCGGCGCCAAGCAGCGCTTCGCCGTGTGTTGGAACGGCCTCGTCTACCCCGTCGTGGCGGTCCGCGAGAAGGCCGACCTGCGCGCCGACGTCCGCGCCGCCATCAAGGCCGATGAGAAACTGCGAGCCGCCTCGGAGGAGCGCGGCTTCTACCGCTTCCGCCACGCCTGGTCGGAAGGGCGCTCCGTCGCGCACATCGGGCTGTTGCCGATCAAGGCGTGCCTGCTGCTGCGCCTGGGGGAGGAGGAACTGGCCCGTGGCACCTGGGAGGCCTGGGTCGCCGGCATGCGCGAGAACACCAACGACGATGCCGTCCATCTGCGCGACCCCTACCTGATGCTCGCCACCGACTGGGCCTGGGCTCGCTTCGACCGGGCCGTCTGCGCTCACGTGCGCGCGGACGACCGCCTCGCCGTGCTCGATGCGCGGGCCCTGACCGCCATGAGCAAGGCCGTGGACGCAGAGGCCGACCGGCGCGGATTCCGCCGCAACGAGGGCCCCAAAGGGGCGAAACTATCGCACCTGTCCTTTCTGGGGCCGCTGCCGGCCCTGCTCGCCGACCAGGAACGGCGCGCGCTCCAGAAGCCCGCGCCTCGGGCCCCCGCGCGCGACAAGGCCAGGCGCATCGCCGGCCTCATCCGCGCGCTGGAGGACGCCCGGGCCCCGCAGATGGGCCAGCCGGGCGGCGTCAGCTTCAGTTTCGACGCCACGGTGCGGGCTCTCATCGAGGAAGGTGAGGCCGCCGTGGAGCCGCTGCTCGACTGCCTGGAGAAGGACCAGCGCCTGACGCGCTCGGTCCAGTTCCACCGCGACTTCTTCCGCCACCGGGAGGTCCTCGGCACGCACCGGGCGGCCCTTGCGGCCCTGACCGGCATCCTGCAAACGCCCTACGAGTACGGGGGCCGCGAGCAGGTCGCGGGATCACTCCGCGCCTACTGGAACAAGTTCAAGAACCTCCCCCTGGAGGAGCGCTGGTTTCTGGTCCTCGCCGACGACAAGGGATCGCCGGCCCAGTGGCGCCAGGCGGCCGAGAACATCGCCCGCCCCGCCGAGGCCCCCGCGCCGGGCAAGAAAGGCGTACTGCGCGGCGAGGCGCTCCGCAAAAAGAAGGGGCCTTCCGTCACCGAGTTGCTCGTTCGCCGGATCGACACGCTCTCCGGGCCCGGCGCGTCCGGGCACCAGCGCGTCTCCCGGATGATCGACGGCGTCGCCCTGGTCGATCGCCTGGCAGCCTGGGACGCGCCCGCGGCGCTTCCGGTGTGGCGCAAGCAGGTCGCCGCCTACCGCGTTTACCTGGCCACGGCGGAGGCGCGTCCCTACAACGCCTTCGCCTCCCTGGGGCCGGTCATCGCTCGGTTCACGCAACGCCGGTTGCAGGCCGGGGACCGGACCGCCCTGAACGACTACGCCGAGTGGATCAAGACGGTCCGCCCGACCGACGTCACGCACTCGATCCGGGACTTGCTGGTCCCCCTGTGGCAGCACCCCGACCACCCGGGCATGACCGTCGCGGCCGAGGCGATGTTCGCCGCCCCCTCCCCGTGGACCGAGCGCTTCCTTCGCTCCTTCACGACCCGCGACCTGGCGCGTACGCCTCTGGTGGGCGTGGCCGCCTTCCGCAAGCGGCTGCTGGTGGAACTGGCCGACACGCGCCGGGCCGGCAGCCTGAAGCTGAACGAGGAGGGCTACGGCTTTCTCAACGTGGACGACGCCTACTCCGGCGGCTCGGCGGTCCACTCGGCCGGCGACCCCCTTGCTCCCAAACCGGGGATCGCGACGACCTTCCGCGTCTGCGATTACTACGCCTGGGAGTTGTCGGGCCTGGAGGGCGCGCCGCGCTGCGAGCTGTACTGGCCGGTGGCCGAGCGCGACAAGGCCGTCGCCGCCTGCGCCGCGTTCCTGAAGAAGTACGGCGAGCGCTTCAAGTATGCCCCGCCGGCCGGGCCGCTCGCGGGCGACGGCTCGGAGGAGCGCGGTCGAATGGCCTTCCCGCGCCTGGAGCGCCCCGCGACGGCCGAGGACGTGCGCGAGGGCAGGGCGATCTTCTCGCTGGCGGGCGCTGGCAAGGTGCGCGTCTGCAAGTTGCCGGCCCTGCCGGCGCGGGCGAAGTGGCTCGCGTACAAGGGGGCGGTGCGCGTCGTCGCGAAGTGGGACGCCCGGAAGAAGAAGACCACGTATTCGAGCGAGCACGATCAGGACGGCGTCGTCTGGCAGGCGGAGGAGGTCTGGAAGGACGGCAAGTGGGTGCGCTACTACGGCTTCGTGGGCCGGCACGTGGTGGCGAAGGCGCCGGCTGCGGAGGTCGAGTTTCCCGCAGCCGGAAAGTAGCCCGGTCACGGCTCACGCCTGGCCTTGCAGGCGCAACTCGTCGCGCACGCTCATGAGGACGTGGCCGAGCCGGTTGCGCCCGCTGCCGTCGCCGCCGTCTCCCCAGTACGAATCGTTCCCGGTGTGCTCGACGAGCAGGGCGTCGCCGGTGCCGAGCAGGATGGCGCGGAGGTCGTCGTGCTGCGCGAACTTGGCCAGGACGGCCTCGCGCATGACGTTCTCCTTGACGTGCTCCCAGTCGGGGCGGAGCTTGTGCTTGCGCGAGCGCCCCATGCGGGCGGCGATGGAGGGGGGCTTCGCCTCGCGGATTTCGTCCTCGCGCGGCGTGCCGGCGAACTTCTGGGCCTGGTCATCGCCGAAGCGTAAATAGCAGTTCTGATAAAGAGTTACGTCTCTCCACAGATCACACGGGGTTCACGGTTTGGCAGGTTTTCCACCGATTAGCCTGCATTATTCCCTGCATGAGGGTCTGCCTGGCCTCGCGGCCGCAGCGGCGCAGCCAAGAAATGTCGGCCAGGCAAACTCATTTCACCTCGACGGTCCGCAACTCCTCCCGAACCTGCATCAGGATCTGTCCGAGGCGATTCTTCCCGGACCCGTCCCCGCCGTCGCCCCAGTAGGAATCGTTCTTGGTGTGCTCGACCAGGAGGGCGTTGCCGGTCCCCAGCAAGACCGTCTTCAGGTCGGCATGGTGGTTGAACTTGGCGCGAACGGCCTCGAGCATCACCTGATCTTTCTGCGATTCCCAGTCGTGGCGGAGCGGCCGCTTCCGGTCCCGACCCATCCTGGCAGCCAGCATCGCGGTCTTGGCCAGTCTGACCTCCTCCTCGTGCTCGGTGCCCACGAACTTTTGGGCTTGGAAGAAATGCTCGGTGGTGGGCCACCGCTTCCCCTTCAGGCGGATCGAGTGCCGGGAGAAGTTCGAGAAGCACCCGTACTCGCCGGTCGTCGAATAGAAGTTGATCACGGTGCGCGGTTGTTCCGACATGCTGGCCTCCGGCATGCTCGCTACGGTTGTTGGGAGGATACTACCCAGTAGGAGGCGCGTTCGCGAGGTCGGTTCGCTGTGTCGAATTGCCTGCCCTTCAGCCCCCCGGCTACCGAAAGCGGGGCGGTTGCTCAACACCAGTCTCAGCCCTTGCCAACCTTCCCGCGGAGTGCGCTGATCACCAAGTCCAGTTCATCGGCCATCGCGCGAGACCTGGTGGCGGCCTTCTCCCAGCACTCCCGGAGTGCGCTGAGCATCCCCACCGTCTTCTGATTCACCTTTCGTGCCGGCAATCGCCTAACCAGGGCGGCGAGCGAGTGCTCTTGCTTAGACCAGACCTGCTCGTGGCGGTTCTCCCACCCGTCCAGGAGTTGGCCCATCTGCAGGACCAGGTCTTCGAGCGTCGCGGGCGCCAGGGGCCTGCGGCCGCCCCCGCGGGCCTTGCCCCCCTTGAGGTCGCGGATGGCGGCCTCGAGCCTGGCGCTGGTCCAGCCCTCGGCCTTCGTTCGCTCGAGGAGCCTGGCGCGCTTCTTCTCATCTTGCACTGCCAGGAGCGCGCGGACGTGGCTCCAGGACAGGGCCTCGCCCCCGGGAAGCCTCGCCCCGGCGAACTGCTCGACCTGCTCCTGGTCGAAGGCCTCTGCGAAGCACCTGAGCTTGTCGAGGATGCTCCGCTTCAGGCCCAGGACTTCGGCGATCCTGTTCACCGTGCCGGCCCCGTAGCGCGAGTCGCCGAGGGCGGACTCCTTGCGGACGGCATCCTGGATGGCAAGGCCGAGCTTGTGCCGGTCCTTCAGGCCCCACGCCGGCTCGGGGCCGAGCCGCTCCTGGAGCTTCAGCAGTTTCTGCTGCAGCCCCGGGGACTTCAGTGTGCTGTCGCCTGTCACGTCTACCCCTTTGCGAAATGACCATCCTGCACCGGCCGCCGGGCGGCCGCTGGCATTATAGGCCCGGGAGGACGTGTGGGCAGTTCAGCCGAACTGCTGCCTTGGGCGCCCTTCACGCCCAGAGGCCGCAGGGCCATGCAGGCGCCCTCCCGCGGGGACTGGCCCGGGCCCTGGGTGCGTGGGCCTTCGCGGCCGACTTGCCCGACGGCGGCGCCGGCGACGAGGGGCCCCGACCACGGCGGCGCGAGGTGCGTGCCGCACGCCGGCCCGTCCCCCTCGCGCCTCCCGTCTCGCCAACCAGACGACCAGAGCCAGCATCATCCGTTAGGTCAATTCGGCCGAATTGCCTGGAGCGCTCAGCACCCGTGCAGGGTGGCGTAGGTCGGCATTCCCATCGGCGGTGCCCGCGCGAGGGGGCCGCGCCTTCGACGGAGGGAATGCCGATGCCTGATTCGGCGCGCTGAGAGGAACGTGACGAGACAGGCGTGACGCCCTGGGAAACCGGCCAGCCTTCTGCCGCTCTCGCCCCACGGCTGTGGCTTGGGCGTCGATTGTGGACGCGCGTGGCCTCTTGAGCGCGTTCACAGCGGTGAACGCCCCTGGACACTCTTCCTTCCAAGATCGAAGTCCGCTTGCGGTGGGGACGGGGCGCCGCCTGGCGAACGTGGCAGGGGCGCGTGTGCGTCCTGGTGGCCGACGTGCTCCGCCGCGGGATGGGTTGGCTGGCCTTCAACTTCCTCTTCGGACGCGGTCGTGAGCCTCAAAGGGGACCGCCGAAGGCCGCATCCATCGGGCGATGCGGCCCCGGTTCACGACGTGTTCCGGCGGAAGGAATACCGATCCTGGTGAGACGGAACGCGGCTCGGCGATGCCGTGTCCTGTCAGAGGGGTCGTCGCCCGCGTTCGGAGGGCCGAGCCGTGCTGGAGGTCCTCGCCGCCGTCGAGAAGGGCCTGCCGCGCCTGCTGCTCGACGAGGGCGCCTGAAGGACCTGCCGTCGAGAGCCGTCGAGTCGAGAAGAGCCGGCGGTGGGAGTCGAGCCCCACTTCGTGGGCTTCCCGCGGGTCATCGCCCGGACGAGGCTAGGGACGGCGGAGGTGCTTCCTCGCTCCGCCTCCGCGGGCTCGTCGCAGGATCGAGCGGGCCGACTCATGGGCCGAGGAACGCCGAAATGTCAAAGTACACCGTCCGCTCCTCGCCGCGCTCGTCCCGCCAGGTCAGCACGTCGTAGGGCTTGCCCTCGATTTCTTGCAGGGCTTGCGCCTCCGGCACAAAGCCCGGGTGGTTGCGGGCCATCCACTGATGCTCTTCCGAGACGCCCCGCAGGATGACCGCCTTCTCGGGGGAGGAACCGGCCCGGCCTCCGCCGCGGCGGAACAAGAAGTCGAGAAGCCCCATCGGCGACACCTCCGCTGCTGGAACGGGAGCCAGGCCGGGCCTCGCTCACTTCTCGTGCTTGTCTACGATTCTGAGGAGCCACCCTGGCTTGACCTCAAACGCCTCCCCCGTCAACTCCCGCCAGGCGCGCTTCTGGCCCGCGTCGAACACCGCCAGCGTCTTGTCCGTCTGGTCCGCAAGCCACTTCTGTAGCTCTTCCTCGCTGACGGTTTCGCGGGCGAACAGCGCCCTTCGCTCGTCCGCGAGCGCCTTCACGCGCTTCTTCTGTCCGTCGGTCAACTTCAGCTTCTTCTGGACCTCAGGCTCCTCGAACCCATCCGGCACGCGACGCTGGAAGGCAATCTGCTCGTACCGCTTGCGCTGGGCCGGCGTGAGAATGCCCTTGAGGGTGGAGGCGGGCTCCGCGGCGATCTTCTGCTTCATGGCGCCGAACGACCGGCTCGCCTCTGCCCGGGGGAGCTTGGCAAGGCCCCGCAGCCCCTCCCTGTACCGCTTATCCATCGCCTGAAGGGCCGCATCAACCCGCGCGGCCTCCTTTTCGCCCAACTTCAGTTCCCGCCGGACCTCGGGGTACTTCAGCAGTGTCAGGGTGTCGCGGAAGGTCACGTTGAACGGCGCGTACATCACCTGGGCCTCAGCCGACTGAGCCAGCACGGCCACCACGGCGAGCAAGCAAGCCCCACGGCATGTGTTCCTCATCACCGCACTCCTTGAAAAGGCCGGGTTGGCACGCGCACCAGTCGGCCGGCCTCACGCACCTGACGACAGCAGGCAGTGTAACCCCGGCGGTTGCTGCTCGCAATCACTGGTCGCGCCGGGCGGCTCGCCCGTTCCAAGGGCGGGAGGTCGTCCCGGTTCGCCAACTTGGCCGCGAGGTCGAGGTCTCGGAGACACGCGGGCGCTCAGCAGCTCCCCACGAAAGAGTCGAAGAAGCCCTCTGCGTCCTCGAACCGCTCCTCCGGGTCGGGGCGAACGGCGCGGCAGACCACCTCTCCATGCGCCCCAGGCAGGAGCTCGCGGACGGCCTTCTGGCGGACGTGACACCCTCGCGAGCGGACCTCCTCCAGGAGGCCCAGCGGCCCGCCCGAGAGCGTCATCCCCTCCAACTCCACCAGCTCCGCCATGCCCTTGCCCGAGAGGACTTCGAGAACGACAAGCCCGGCCGCGTACACGTCGCTCTGGCGGCTGTAGTTGCGCGGCGGGCCGGCGATCAGCTCCGGCGCCAGGTACAGCGGGGTGCCACAGAGCTGGTCCTCCGGGTAGGCGCCCGGCGCCGACACGGCCAGGTGATAGTGGTCGATCTGGGCGACCCATTGCTGGCCCTGCGTGACGTAGATGGCGGAGGGCTTGATGTCGCGGTGAAGGACGTTGCCGGCGTGGAGGGCGGCCAGCCCGCTCAGCAGGCCCTTGCACAACCCGACCCGCCTGCCCTCGGTCAGCGCGTCGGCGTGCAGGGGCTGCACCAACTCGTCGAGCGTGATGCCGGGGTCGTACTGCTTGACGAGGAAGAACTCGGTCGAGAAGTCGGTGGAGAAGTCGCGTATGCCGATGAGGTTCGGGTGCCGCAGGCGCATGACTTTCACGGCGACGGAGCGGTACTGCCTCAGCCAGTCGGCGGCATCGTGGAGCCGGCCCCGCACGTGCTCGATCACCACCTCGTCCCCCAGTTCCTCGTCGAAGGCCAGATAACTGGTTGCCAGCCCGCGGGCGAACAGCACCCGCTTGACGGCGTACCTGTGCGACAACGAGAACTGAGGCGCGGACGACGCCGGGATCGTGTCTTCGCCGCTGGGGACCGAAGGGCCGCTCATCATCCATCCTCTTGGGCGGAATGCTCAACTGTCACTGTATCGGGTGCATCTATCGCGTGCAGCATGCGTCGCGGCGCGATCTGCCGGTAAGGCTCCCGAACCAGGCCGCGCGCCTCGGCCCGGTCGGTCTTGTCGTCGGCCCGCAACGACGCCTAGCCCTGGCGCGAGGCGGAGGGCGGAAGGCGGCGGCAGCGGATCGGTCCCTCCGGCGGCAGTAGGGACAGGAGACAGGCGAGCGTTGGACAGCGCCGGGCAGGACCATCAGGGAGCAACGGAGCGCCCTGGGGGGGGCCCATCCTGGGCGAATGGGCCGGCCTCGCACGGGGGCGGCGCGCTCGCGGAAGGCGACGGTGCATGGTCGCCACGGTCGTCGGAAAACGACAAGCGTGTACCGCGGTGACCGTGCCGGCGCAGGCGGTTCGGTGGTCGGCACGGTGGTCGTCGGAGAGGCTGCATAGTATATGCAGCCCTCTCCGACAACCACCGCGCCACCATAACCAGCTGCGCCATGCAAGCTCCCCACCCACCCATAAATGGAATGCCTCCTCACCACCGTGGCGGTCGGCTGGCACGGCCGCCCCCAGGATCCACAACCCTTTGGCCAACTCCAAGACCGCAGCGGGGCAGCCAGGGGCCTTCCTGGGCATTTCGATCCTGCACGGCACCGGCCCCCCCCGGAGCGCCCACGGGGCCGCGTCAGGCCGGCGTTCCCGTGGCGGCACTTCGGACGGCCCGATCAGTTTCGCCGAGTTGCTCGCCCTCGCCTGGAAGCGCTTCGCCGCCCTGGCCCGCCGCGACAAGGACGCCGGGGCCTTCGCCACCACGCTGGCCCTGCGCTGCTCTCAGGCGGTCAAGCCCGGCTGCTCCATCGGCCACGTCCGCGACGCCCTTGCCGACGTCGCGGGCGTTGCGAACAAGGGGGACCGGTCGAGGCGTGCCGCCCCGCTTCATCCCCCACCGCGACGACCCGGTGCCCACCTAAATAAGGGGCATTTGCCGGGCATGATCCCCTGACGGCTGAGGTTAGCATCCCGGGCTGACCGCACGTCATTCGCGCCTGGCTCGTCGCCAGGACGGTCCTCGGTTCACACAACCGAGCCGTCCCGGCGCTCGGGGCGGCTCCCTGCCCGGAGGCCAGCCCCGATGAAGCCCCCTGCCTGCCCGACCGCCCCGTCCAAGCCCTCGCCCTGGAGGCCCTGCAGCGGGGCTTCCTCTCCGTCCTGCCGCGCATCGATAGGCACGCCCAGGTCGTCTTCCGGCACCAGCGCTGCCCGCACCGGAAGGCGGACGCGATCCACGAGAGCGTCGCCGTGGCCTGGAAGTGGTACGTTCGCGCCACGCAGCAAGGCAAGGACGTCCACTCGTTCGTCAGCGCCCTGGCCACCTTCGCCGCCCGCCACGTCCAGGTCGGCCGCAAGCTCTGCGGGCAGGACAGGGCCAATGACGTGATGTCCGCGCGCCCAGGCCCGGCTCGGCTTCCTGGTCTCCTCGCTGCCCGCCGCCAGCTCGATGGGCGGCAACGTCCTGGATGAGGCCCTGCACGACAACACCCGGTCGCCGGTGCCCGAGCAGGCCGCCTTCCGCATCGACTTGCCCGCCTTGCTCGCGGGCCTGGGTGATCGGGACCGCCGGGTCGCCAGGGACATGGCGCTGGGCCACCGGACGCAGGAGGTGGCGGCCATGCACGGCCTGAGCGAGGGCCGGGTCAGCCAGATGCGCCGGCAGTTCAAGGAAGGCTGGGAGCAGTTCTGCGGCCCGGACGAGCTGACCATCACCAACGGCCTGCACCGGGCTGCCAACGCCGTTTCAGGCAGGGCCACAGGCGGGCGCGCCCCACCCCGAGGAGGCACATGAAGCGAGTCTTGATGGACGAGTTCCACCTGACCGTGCTCGCCCCGCGCAAGCTGAGCGAGCCGGAGTACGAAGCGATCCGGCAGGCCATCGCCGGGCCCGCCTTCCGCGCAGGTCTGGCCCGCGCCGCGCGGCGCGTGGCCCGTCGCCACCCGGCGCTGAGCAAGGTCAGGCTCAAGCTCTCTCGCTGAGCTGCTCTTTCCCCCAACCACAAAAGAAACAGAGATGCCTCTCATCCCGTCCTGGGCCAGGGAGGGCGGCCGTGCGGCCTCCCTCCGCCTGGAGCGCCTGCGCCAGGCGCTCCAGGCCCTGCTCGGCTCCCTGCGCGAGGACGTCGCCACCGCCGTGGCCCGCGGCGGCGGCCGAGGCCACCCGCGAGCTGGTCCGCCGTCTGATCGCACGCGACCTCGCCCTCGAAGGGCCAGGCGCCGGCGGCGCGTGGCACGCCCACCGCGACGGCCCGGTCGGCCGCTGGCACGGCACCGGCGGCGGTCTCAGGCCCACCGACAGCTGGCACGCCCCGGGCGCCGAGCGCCCGTGGGGCGGTGGGTAGGAGAGCGGTGCGGAAGGAGCCTGTTGCTCCGTCGCCCCCCCATAGTACATGGCGCTCCGCCACCCGATTTCCCGAAGAAAATGCTCGGCGGTCGGTTTTCTCGGCCCCGGCGAGGTGAAGCGTGTCAACACGGAGGAAATCGCGGGGGCGTGGAGATGGTCGCTGTCGAACAAAGATCCGAACGGATTGCCGGCCCCCTCCGGTCATAAACTGCATGGCTGGAGGCCGAAACTGCCCGACCGGCGGCAGGATCAGCCGATCCCGCCGCCGGTCGCTGCCGGCTCGTCTCCAAGTTATTTCTTGAGGCGGACAGTGACCTTCAGGACGTTGACATCCTTGTCGCACTTGACCTGAACCGACGAGCCTTCCTTGCCTTCGAGGAGGATGAGGCCGTCCTTGCCGAACGCCTCTTCCGACAGAAGCACGTCGACGCGTTCGCCTGGCTCCTCCGGCGCATGCCCGACCTGCCTCGCCCAGCCGCGAAACAGGCCCCGGCGGCCACTCAGCCCCTGCCCGGCCCACCGTAGCCCTGGCCAAATCGAAGGACACAGCCAACAAATCGCCGGAGCAAGTTTGAACCAGTTCGTGATGGGTCATTTCTCTAAAAGATCGTTGGCAGACACGATGACGCCACGACAGGGCGAGTGCCGCAGGTGCCAGGGGCAAGGACGGCCGGTCAAGGTTTGTGAGGAAGAATCGGCACCTCGCAGAAGGTGAGCGCAGCGATGCCGTTCTCTCCACGCAGGAGCCTATCCTGGCTCCAGGAAGTACTGTCGAGGTAGGTGATCTTCCGCGCGGTTGAGGCTGCGGTCAACTTCAGCCTTACCGTGTTCCCGGACACGGAGCCCGAGACCACCTTGCCCTTCGCTCCATCGAGGTAGAACTGGCTCGCCAGGGCGCCGTCCCATTTCACGGGCTGGTCGAGCTCCAGCACGAGCTCGTCTTTCCTGTCGCTGGCGAAATACGCCCGTCGGAGATCGGGCGCGGCGATCGAGGTCGCGGCCGCCTTTCCGTACTGGTCTCGCTCTACGAGCGGGGCGATGAGTCGAGCAAACTCGGCGTAGCCCGCCGCGGGGAAGTGGCACCCGCCAGGCGGCTTGATGCCGAGCGTGGACATCACGCTCAGGTTGGAGAAGTACCGAGGCAGTGTGCGCTGTGCCTCGCGAAGGCGGTTGTCCGAGCCATCGACCCCCATCGAGCAGGCCTTCGGCCAGATCTGAAAGACGCAATAGTGCTGATTGTTGGGGTAGTCCTCTTTCCAGGCCGCCGCCATGTCGATGTAGTATTGCCGGTAGGTTTCCCAGCCATAGCCGCCGGTCGGACCGTCCGCGCCCTGGTCGTTCTCGCCCTGGTGCCACAGGACGCCGCGAACGCCGTGCGTCAATTTGGCCTGCCGGACACGCCACAGGAGCCGCCCGTAGATCGTCTTCACGTCGGTCGGGCCCGCCGGGCCCCGCTGGTGCTGGTCGATTCGGCTCCCGCCCACGGCGCCGTTGATGATGCAGATCGGCATCTTCTGGTTTTCGACCAGTCGTTTCGCCACTTCCATGCCCCAATAGCCGATTTGGGCCTTGCCGCCGTTCCGATCGCGCACAACGGCATTGCCCCAGCGCTTGAGCCGGGCGCCGTTGGGGTCGCCGGCCATGCTGCCGTAGCTGCGAACCCAGTCGCTCGTGTACGTCGGATCTTCCTTGCCGACGTCCGTGGCTGCCGCGTTGGATTGCCCGTCAATCAGGTAGACGTCGCCGCAGACCAGATTGGAAACGGGCGCAACCGGCCGGGCGCGGGGACGAACGCGGTTAGTGCGTAAGGGGTTGCAGTTGGGAGGGGGTGGACAAAAAGGGCCTGCGGTGCCAGAACAGGAGATACCAAACCACCCGTTCTCGCCTCGGAGGCCCCCGACGATGATGGCACAGACCAAAGCCAGCGACAAGGCCATTCCCCTCACCGCCGCCCTGGACGACCTCCGCTCCTTCGTCCGCGACTCCGCCACCGACGGCGCCACCTT